>CAXTLO010000173.1:0-5910 GCA_964244965.1 uncultured Marisediminicola sp. | reverse complement strand
CCCACGATCGTGGGCCGAAGCTCCGTGCGCTTGCGCCGGAGCTTTTTTCGTGTGCGGATGAGGCAGACCCGCATCCCAGGTGCAGACAATCAACCAAAGGAGTGCCATGGCGAACAAGGAAGCCGCAGTCGCCGAACTCACGAGCAGTTTCGAGAGTTCGACCGCTGTCATGCTCACCGAGTATCGCGGGCTCACCGTCGCCCAGCTCAAGCAGCTGCGGACGTCGATCAGTGAGCATGCGACCTACGCCGTGGTGAAGAACACGCTGACCAAGATCGCGGCGAACAACGCCGGCATCTCGTCGTTCGACGACGAGCTCGCCGGACCGTCGGCGATCGCGTTCGTGCACGGCGACCCCGTCGCCGTCGCGAAGGCTCTGCGTGACTTCGCCAAGGCGAACCCCTCCCTCGTGGTCAAGAGCGGTTACTTCGACGGTAACCCGCTCACCGCGGCGGAGGTCACGAAGCTGGCCGATCTCGAAAGCCGGGAGGTGCTGCTGGCGAAGCTGGCCGGTGCTTTCAAGGCGTCGCTGTTCGGTGCGGCGTATCTGTTCAACGCGCCGCTGTCGAAGGCCGTCCGCACGGTCGACGCGCTGCGCGAGAAGCAGGAGTCCGCGAGCTGAGCTCGCGGCATCGAACCCACCACATCAAGGAGAAGAAGATATGGCAAAGCTGTCATCTGACGAGTTGCTCGACGCGTTCAAGGAGCTCACGCTCATCGAGCTGAGCGACTTCGTGAAGAAGTTCGAGGAGACCTTCGAGGTCACCGCCGCCGCTCCGGTCGCCGTCGCGGCCGCCGGCGGACCCGCCGCGCCCGTCGAAGAGGTCGAGGAGAAGGATTCCTTCGACGTCGTTCTCGACGCGATCGGCGACAAGAAGATCCAGGTCATCAAGGAGGTCCGCGCGCTCACGAGCCTCGGCCTCGGCGAGGCCAAGGCCGTCGTCGACAACGCCCCCGGCGTGGTCATCGAAGGTGCGACCAAAGAAGCAGCGGAGAAGGCGAAGGCTCAGCTCGAGTCCGCCGGAGCGACCGTTTCCCTCAAGTAGTAGGCACGCGGTCGACAGACCACGAATGAGCCCCCGTCCGGATCGGACGGGGGCTCATCGCCGTTCTACGGGTGCTAGGTGCCGCAGGACGTCATCGCGCGACTACGCGCACGACGATGAGGTGGCGCGGGGTCGGACGTAACCACTCGTCAGACCCCGCGCCGGTGCCGCCTCGACGATGTCGCTCGGGATCAGGGACGAGCGGCATCGCCGTATTGACGGGATAGCCCGGCGGCGCAGGCGTCCCGTGTCTGTGGATCCGGATCCGTCGACGAGCCGGCCGGATGGGGCGTGCGACCGGCAGCTGATCCCTGCGGGGTCGCGACGGTCACGCGTCGCAAAGCGAGCGCTGTCGAGGGGCATAGTCACTGGTCGGGTCCTGTCCTGGGAAGTTCCACAGTCGGCGGGAGGTCAGCCAGTCGTCGGGTATTGGAGCTTCCCAGCAATCAAACACCCCCCGAATGGGTGGGTAAAGGGTGAGAGAGGGTGAGAGCGGATCAGTCGAGGGTGATATCGGCCTGCAATCCCAGTTCTCGCACCCTGCGCACCGCATCACGCCGGTTGTTGGCCGCCAGCTTGCGGTAGATGCTTCGCACGTGCGTCTTCACCGTGTTGGTGGAGATGTAGAGGTCCGAAGCGATCTGGCTCACCGTCTTGTCCTCGAACAGGTGCTGGGCGATGTCCAGCTCCCGCTCGCTGAGCGGCTCGAGGCTCGTCGACGTCGGCGTGACCCGCAGCGCGCGCATCTCCTCGAGCAGTGAGTGCACCACCGGCGGCTGGCTGCGGTCCGCAGCACGGTGCAGCATGCGATGCAACGTGCTGCCGGGGATGAGGAGGAACGCGAGCCTGCCGCCGTGAGAGGCCGCGAGATACAGCGCACGGTCGAGCGCCACATCAGCCGACGCGGGATTGTCGAGGTCGTACTGCGCTGCCGCCGTGAGCAGGAGCACCCCAGGGATCGTGCGTGCGGAGTGCCCGTCGCCCAGCGCGACGCACTCTGCCAGGGCGGCCAGGCATCCGGCACTGTCACCTGCCTTATAACGGATTCCGGCGACGAAACGTGCAGGGCAGACCCCGTGATCGTCGCTCGGGCTCACCGCGTCGAAGGCGGCGAGAGCCGCTGCGAACTCCCCGAGGTTGGTGAGCAGCACCCCGCGGAGGATCTCGGCGAGATCACGCACCACAGGAGCGCCGTTGCCCTGTCGCAGGCCGTCGAGACAGCGACGCACCAGATGTAGGCCCTCGATGTTGCGCCCGTCCAGCAGGGTGAGTTCGGCCGCGGCCAAGTCCGCGAACGGCTGCCACTCGGTGCGATGCGCCGTCGACGACAGCCGGCGCACCATCGCCGCCGCGTCGTCGCCACGGTTCCGGTCGATCGCCGTCAGCGCCTCCGCGACACCCGCCGCAGCGCCGAATTGACTGGTCATCACCGCAGGCTGTCCTACCTCGCGGGCGGCGTCGGCCAGCCCCTCGACCGCATGCAGGTCCCCCGAGAGGTAGGCGCAGAGCGTCAGGCCCGACAGACACTCCACCAGTTCCGTCGGGTGGAGGCCGCGCTCGCCGAGGCCGAGGGCGAGCCGGAGTAGACGGACGGCTTCAACAGTCGCCCCTTCATGCAGTTCCACCATCCCGGCGGTCAACGCCACTTGGGCCTGCGCACGGATCCGGATCGATGCCGGCAAGGTCACGTCGCGTTCGAGGAGGGAACGAGCAGACTCGGCGGCGGATGATGCGGACTCCAGCTGCCCGAGCGCGCGATGCGCCGACGCCGCGTACATCCGCACACGCGCGACCACTGGCGCCGGGGGATTCTCGCGCTCGATGAGAGCCTCGGCGGTCGCGAACCAGGGCAGCGCCGCCGATCGACTCGGAGAATCGATCGACCGGTAGCTCGCCCCCATCGCAGCCACCAGCCACGGATCCGAGTCCCACCGGTCGTCGGGGATCCGGTCGAACAGGTCGCGGAGCCGAGCGCCTGACGTACCGACGACATTCGGCCAGGACGCCGCGATCGCGGCGACCGCCCTGTCGGCGTCGCCATCGCGCAGCGCCGCGTCGACCATCTTCTCGACATCGACGATGTCCGTCGGTTCGTGCACAGCGCCCCACTCGTCGGGTCGGGTGGTCCCGTGCGGGTACACGGGAACGTCTCGGGTCGCAGCACTCGCCGGCAGGCCTCGGGTGAGAGCGGGTATCGTCGCCCGGCTGGAGCGGACTCGTGATCGAAGACTATTGCGTGACGTCGATCGTGTCCACCATAATGGGGACTCCCCCCACCCCCGAAGCTCGCCGGGACGTTTCAAGCCTGACCCCCTTCAGGCCTCGCCCGGCCTCGCTCTAGACAGCCTTACCCTCTGGCTAGCCAAGCTTCTCGAACGGATCGGGCCTGGGCGGTGGGTGCCGTGATCTACTCCGGTGCCCGCCGCCCGCACACTGGTGAGCCAGTCGCTCAGGTCACCAGCGCCGGAGTGCTGCCGGCACCGTGATGCGTCGGCGCGGTGGTCGACGAGCGCACTGTCATCGCCACCGGCAGCACGATCCGTCGGGGTTCCGCCGGCTCCGGCGCTCCGCGGAGCTGCGAGAGGATGAGCTCGACCGCCGTCCGGCCCTGTGCTGCGGGGTACTGCTCGAGAGTGGTGAGCTGGAACATCTCGGCCAACGGGTGCCCGTCAATCCCGACGACAGATAGTTGAGTCGGCACCTGGATGCCGAGCTGACGCGCGGCGACGATCACGCCGATCGCGATCTCGTCGCACCCGGCGACGATCGCGGTCGGACGGGTCGCGCGATCGGAGAGCACCGACATGGCTCCGTAGTAGCCGCCCTGAACCGAATACGGTACGGCGCGGAAGTCGTCCGCGTGCCCGATCCCCTCCGTCGCGAGTGCGGTGCGCACGCCCTTCAACCGCTTCTCGTGCACCCGGAAGTCCATCTGGTGATCCTGGTCACCGCCGAGGTGGAGGATGCGCCGATGACCCAGGCTGATCAGGTGGTCGGTGACGAAGCGGGCCGCTGCGACGTCGTCGATGCTCATGGTCGTGATGCCGTCGATGTGGCCGCCGACCCCGACGATCGGCTTGCGGAGCGAGTGCAGCATCTCCACCTCGTGGCCGGTGAGCGCGATCCCCACGGCTACAACGGCATCTACGCGCTTGCGGACCAGGAAGTAGTCGAAGATGCGCCGCCGCTGCTCCTCGTCGGAGGTGAGTCGGTACAGCGTCAGGTCGTAGCCGGCCGCGATCAAGGCGGACTCGACGCCTTCGAGCACCTCGGAGAAGTACCACCGATTGAGGTACGGGATGACCAGACCGACGTTACGGGTCTCTCCCGTCACCAGGCTCGCAGCGTTCGACGAGACGACGTAGCCGATCGTGGCGGCGGCCCGGGTGACTCGGTCACGCGTTTCATCCGAGACGTACCCGCGACCGCTGAGCGCGCGAGAGGCCGTCGACTTCGACACCCCGGCGAGTCGTGCGACATCGGCTATTGCACTCACAGGCGTCGACCTCCGTTGGTTCGGTACCTGATGGTCAGCATAGCCATCCGACGCGATTCATGGAACCGGTTCCAGGCTAAGTCGCTCGTCGGGGCGGTGGCACGGCATCCCATGCCCAGCCTGGCGAAGCTGCCGTGACCGAACCGTTAGGAACGCGAGCATGACCGAGCTTGCGTCCTGAGTCGGCCGTGACGTAGCTTGTGACGTGGAACCGGTTCCCGACCCTCGCCCGTGTGCGGGAGAAGTGCCCGGTTACCGACATTCCCCGATCCCGATGCGACTTTCCGCAACGGGACTTGACCTCAATGAGGAGGAATACATGCGTTCATCCCTGCATCGTCGTTACACAGCCCCCATCGCCGCATTCGCCATTGCGGGCATCGCGCTCGCAGGCTGTACGGCTGAAGGAGGCGGTGGCGCGACATCCGGGCCTGGCGACTTCGGCGAGGCCGATGGCGTCGTCAACCTCTACGGCACGATCGTCGGCCCGGAAGAAGACTTCCTCAACGAGTCCTGGGCGGACTTCGAAGAGGAGTCGGGCATCGACATCCAGTACGAAGCCAGCCAGGAGTTCGAGGCGCAGATCGGTATCCGCGCCCAGGGCGGCAATCCGCCCGACCTCGCGATCTTCCCGCAGCCGGGTCTGCTCGCCGACCTCGCGACCCGCGACTTCATCCAGCCCGCACCCGAAGGCGTCGCGAGCAACGTCGAGGAGTACTGGTCCGAGGACTGGGCCGGCTACGGCACGGTGGAGGACACCCTCTATGGCGCTCCGCTGATGGCGAGCATCAAGGGCTACATCTGGTACTCCCCGTCGCAGTTCGAGGAGAACGGATGGGAAGTCCCCACGACGCTCGATGGACTCAACGAACTGACCGCGCAAGCGGCGGCGGACCTCGGCGCGCCGCCCTGGTGTGCCACCTTCGGTTCGGATGCTGCGACCGGATGGCCGGGAACGGACTGGGTCGAGGACATGGTGCTCCGTCTGCACGGACCCGACGTCTACGACCAGTGGGTGAACAACGAGATCCCCTTCACCGACCCGCAGATCGTCGAAGCCTTCGACGCCGCCGGTGCGATCCTGAAGAACCCGGAGTACGTCAACGCCGGATTCGGGGACGTCGAGTCGATCATCACCAACCCGTTCGGCGACTCCGCCCGTGTGCTGGGTACCGGTGAGTGCGCCCTGCACCACCAGGCATCGTTCTACGACGGCTTCATCTCGGATCCGGCCAACGGCAACTCCGAGGTCGGACCGGATGCAGACATCTGGGCCTTCATCACCCCGCCGGCCGAAGAGGGCAGCAACGCCGTCACCGGTGGTGGCGAGATCGTCGGCGCCTTCTCGAACGACGAGGACACCGTCGC
>CAXTLO010000172.1:0-5984 GCA_964244965.1 uncultured Marisediminicola sp. | reverse complement strand
CCCGGGTCGGCGGCGGCGAGGGTCAGTGCGACCGGCGCGTCGACGGCTCTGGACGTGTCGGAGAAGCCGGGCGGGCGGGTGAACGAGCGCAGCCGATCCACCGTGGGACCGGTGGCGAACTGCGCTGCGCCGAGGCCCTCGACGAAGTAACCGCGACGCGCGCGGCCCGTGTCCTCGAAGCCGCTGAGCACCTTGTAGGCGAGGCTGAACCCTCCGCGGATGCCCTCGTTCACGACGGCGCCGCGGGTGACGACGCCATGGCGCTCTAGGAGCAACTCGGCCATGGCCAGACCTCGCACGGTGGTGTCGGCCTCGGCGAGAGGAAGCAGTGACCAGCGGCCGGCAACGCTCGGCGGCCCGCTCTGCGTCGGCATGGTGGGGCGGGCGCGTCCGCGGTAGGACCGCGCACGAGGGGCGGCGCGCGGGGCACGGGTGCTGCCCCCGAGGAAGGATCGCAGGGGAGCGAAGGTGTCGTTGGTGATGAGCCCGGACCAGACGAGATCCCACAACGCGAGGGTGAGCGCCTTGTCGTCCGTGCTGCCGACCGAGTTGGACAGCTGGCGGAAAAAGTAGGCGCCGCCACCGGCGAGCGCCGTCAGGATCGACCGCTGCAGTTCGGTGGTCTCATCGCCGGTGGGCTCGGCCAGCGTCACCCCGGCGGAATCGGCCAGGTGCAGGCTGATCCACCCGTCGTTGCCGGCGAGCGAGCCCGCGCCCGACCAGATGACCTCACCGCTCGCGGTCAGCTCGTCGAGCATCGTCGGCGAGTAGTCGCGCACCCTGGCCGGAAGCACGAGCGACTCCCACGCGGTTGCGGGCAACGCGACGCCGGCGAGCTGATCGATCACCTGTGCAACGCCATCGACTCCGCGCACCTGCTCGGTCACGTGCTGCCATGCGCAGAGGAAGCGGGCATAGGTGGGGCCGTCGACCGGCTCCACCTCTTGCCGCAGGGCGGCGAGAGAGCGACTGCGTAATCTCCGCAGCACCTCGACATCGCACCACTCGCTGCCGGAATTCGACGGTCGGAACTCGCCCTCGACGACGCGTCGCTGTCGCTCGAGCCGGCGCAGCGTCTCGAGCACAGGGGCGGTGCCCACTCCGAGACGCTCGGCGACATCCGCCACCGTGAAAGGGCCGTGCGTGCGCGCGAACCGGGCGACCAGGTCGCCGAACGGGTCGTCGACCGGCTCGATGAACGCGGTGGGGATGCCGATGGGCAGCGGGATGCCGAGCGCGTCGCGGAGTCTCGAAGCGTCTTCGATGACCGCCCAGCGGACCGCTCCCGCACGCCACACCCGATTCGCCCGGGCGAGCTCGCCGAGCCACTCGAGCACCGCATCGGGGTCGACGACCCCTGATTCGCCCGGCTGCACCCTGGCCACGATCTCGTCGACACTGAGCGGGCCGAGGATGCGGAGCAGGTCGACGACACCCTCCGCGCCCTTCACCCTGCGGTCGGGGGCGAGGCGCTGCAGCTCGAGCTCGGTGCGCTCGAGCACGCTCGGGTCCAGCAGCTCGCGCAGTTCGGCGCGACCGAGGAGCTCTGCGAGCAGGCCGGAGTCGAGTGACAGCGCGGCGGCGCGGCGTTCGGCGAGCGGGGAGTCGCCCTCGTACATGAAGGCGGCGACGTACCCGAACAGCAGAGAGCGCGCGAATGGGGACGCCTGCTCGGTCTCGGTCTCCACGATGCGGATGCGGCGGCTCTCGATCTCGCGGGCGAGCTGCGTCAGAGAGGGCAGATCGTAGACATCCTGCAGCACCTCGCGCACCGCCTCGAGCACGATCGGAAAGCTCGGATACTTCGTCGCCACGGCCAGCAGCTGGGACGCCCGCTGCCGCTGCTGCCACAGCGGGCTCCGGCGGCCAGGGTTGTAGCGCGGTAGGAGCAGGGCGCGCGCAGCGCACTCGCGGAACCGGGAGGCGAACAAGGCGGACCCGCCGACCTCCTCGGTGACGATCGCGGTCAGCTCATCGGGGTCGAACACGAACAGCTCCGCGTTCGGCGGCTCACCGTCGGTGTCGGGGATGCGAGCGATGACTCCGTCGTCGCTCGCCATCGCCGCGCCGTCGAGGCCGTAACGTTCGGCGATCCGAGCGCCGACCGCGAGCGCCCATGGCGCGTGCACCTGCATGCCGTACGGGGAATGCAGGATGACGCGCCAGTCGCCGAGCTCGTCTCTGAAGCGTTCGACGACCAGGGTGCGGTCGGATGGAACGTGGCCGGTCGCCTTCTTCTGATCGTCGATGAACGAGATGAGGTTGTTGGCGGCGCGGTAGTCGAGTCCGCCCGCGGTGGCTCGAGCTCTGGCGTCATCCGCCGATCCATTGGCGATCTCACGCGTGAACGCTCCGACGGCGCGCCCGAGTTCGGCAGGGCGGCCGATGCCGTCGCCCTTCCAGAACGGCACCCGTCCGGGCTGCCCGAAGGCGGGAGTGACGAGCACGCGGTCGTGCGTGATGTCTTCGATCCGCCAGCTGGTGGTTCCGAGGGCGAACACGTCGCCGACCCGCGATTCGTAGACCATCTCCTCGTCGAGCTCTCCGACACGGCCGCCGGTTCCCTTCGCCGGATCGGAGCCCACCATGAACACACCGAATAGACCGCGGTCGGGGATGGTGCCGCCGCTGGTCACGGCGAGGCGCTGGGCGCCCGGACGCCCGCTGAGGGTTCCCTTGACCCTGTCCCAGATGATGCGAGGGCGCAGCTCGGCGAACTCGTCGGACGGGTACAGGCCGCTGAGCAGGTCGAGGGTCGCGTCGTAGGCGCTGCGGGGGAGATTGGCGAAGGGCGCGGTGCGGCGCACGCTCTCGTACCACTCCTCCACATCGATTGTGTCGAGCGCGACGGCTGCCACGGTCTGCTGGGCGAGCACATCGAGCGGGTTGGATGGGATCGTCATCGCCTCGATCTGCCCGGAGGTCATCCGCTCGCTCGCGACCGCGGAGTGGATGAGGTCGGCCCGGTGCTTGGGGAAGATGATGCCCCGCGACACCTCGCCGACCTGGTGGCCGGCGCGACCGACGCGTTGCAGCCCGCTCGCCACCGACGGCGGCGCCTCGACCTGGATCACCAGATCGACGGCGCCCATGTCGATGCCGAGTTCGAGCGACGACGTCGCGACCACGCAGCGCAGTCGGCCGCTCTTCAGGTCGTCCTCGATGATGGCGCGCTGGTCTTTCGACACCGAGCCGTGATGTGCCCGGGCGAGTAGACCGGCGGATCCCTGGGTCTGCCCTGATTGCCCGATGATCTGGGCCGGCGGCCGCGACGCCCCTCGCTGGTCGAGCTTGGCCCGCTGGTCGAGCCGCGCACTCCGCTGGTCGAGCTCGTCGAGACCCGCCGATCCCGCATCCGCGCCCACCAGCGCGAGCTCCTCGACCCGGGGCTGCGCCATCCGCTCGTCGTAGATCTCGTTGAGGCGCGCGGTGAGTCGTTCGGCGAGCCGTCGCGAGTTGGAGAACACGATGGTGGATCGGTGTTCGAGGATGCGGTCGACGATGCTCTCTTCGACGTGCGGCCAGATCGACCCCTGCTGCGGTTCGCTGCTCCGGGCGGCGGATCCCTCCTGCACCGGGGCGGTGCCGAGCTCGGTCATGTCGTCGACCGGCACGACGACCGTGAGGTCGAATTTCTTCTCTGAAGGCGGAGCGACGATGGTGACGGGTGAGTCACCGGCGAGGAAGCGGGCGACCTCCTCCTGGGGTCGCACCGTCGCGGACAGGCCGATGCGCTGGGCCGGGCGTTCGAGGAGTGCGTCGAGCCGCTCGAGGGAGATGGCGAGGTGCGCGCCGCGCTTGGTGGACGCGACCGCGTGCACCTCGTCGATGATCACCGTCTCGACCCCACGCAGGGTCTCCCGCGCGGACGCCGTGAGCATCAGATAGAGCGACTCCGGCGTGGTGATGAGGATGTCGGGAGGAGTGCGCTGCAGGAGCCGGCGGTCGCCCGAGGTCGTGTCGCCCGACCTGACGCCGACCGTCACCTCGGGCGGCGACATCCCGAGCCGCTTGGCGGTCTGCGTCACCCCGACCAGCGGTGCGCGGAGGTTGCGCTCGACATCCACTGCGAGCGCTTTGAGCGGGGAGATGTAGAGCACGCGGGTGCGTCGCGTGGCATCCTCGGGCGCCGGGGTGGAGGTCAGGCGGTCGATCGACCACAGGAAGGCGGCAAGGGTCTTACCCGACCCGGTGGGAGCGACCACGAGCGCGTGCGAGCCGCCGGCGATGGCCGTCCAGGCGCCGTCCTGCGCGTTCGTAGGCGCAGGGAAAGCCCCGGAGAACCACTCGCGGGTTGCCGGGGAGAATCCATCGAGCACGGACGCCACACTGCATTGTCTCCCGGACCACCGACATCGACCTGGGATCGGGCCGCAGTCATCGGGCCAGAGGGGCCGGACCGAGCGCGATCGGTCCTGAGCCGGCGAAGACAGCGCCGCTCGTCACACGGAACTGTCTCATCGCACGACCCCAGTACTCGCCGGGGGAGACACCGCACGCGCGCAGCGCAGCCCCGTGATCCAGTACGACGACAGTTGCGGCGCCGGCGGCGATCACCGTCCAGCACAGGCGCACCGCTGCCCGGAGACTGCGCGGCGTGCCATGGAAGCCGAGCCGGAGTCGGTCGATCTGGAAGCGGATGTGATCCCGCTCGTCGGAGGCGATGCGGTGACCGACAGCGCGGAGCACCGGGTCGGGTGCCCGATCTGCGAGTGCGAGGAAGTACCCCATCGCGACGGTCTCCGCGATGAGGAAGAGCCCGAGCTCGGTTCGCAGTCCGAAGGCTCGGCGCAAGGACGTGAAGGCGGCATCGCTCCAGTGCGAGCGGAGCGTCGGCGCACCGAGGTGGTTCAGCCCGCGCCGGAACAGCTCGGAGTGCCTCTGCTCCTCGCGCACCAGGAGCTCGAGCGCTGCTGCGTAGGTCGCGTCGCCGGCGGCGGATGCCTTCGCGAGCAGTTGCGCGCCGTCACCGCTCTCCCCGAGCTCGAAACGCTGGAACGACCTGATGAACGCCGCTCGCTGTTCCCGACTCAGCGGCGACGGCGCGTCCCAGTCGATCGCCGCCGCTGTGCCCGCGTGCCGGACGGAGTTGGCGCGGAAGTGCTCGAGCCAGCCCGCGACATCCATCCGACCAGCGTATGGGCGGACGCACCGACACGATCCGCTCGATCGGGTGGGAATCGGTGACCTACCGCGGTAGGGAGACAATGGAGCAATGAGCTCCGTAGGCACCCCCGACCCCAATCCCGGATGGCTGTCGGATGAGGAGCTCGCCAATACTCGGCGGCGCCTCCCACTGCTCTACGTCGAGGCCATCCCGGTGCGCGTGGACGGGCTGGGGCAGGTTACCGAGGTCGGCATCCTGTTACGCGCCAATTCGGCTGGAGCGATCACCCGCACGCTGGTGTCGGGCCGTGTCATGTTCGGCGAGACCCTCCGCGACGCGCTGTTCCGTCACCTCGAGAAGGATCTCGGGCCGATGGCGTTCCCCCTGCTCCCGGCGAGCGCGGTGCCGTTCTCGGTGGCGGAGTACTTCCCGTTCCCGGGGGCGCAGTTCACCGATGACCGTCAGCACGCGGTGTCGCTCGCCTACGTCGTTCCCGTCACGGGCACCTGCGACCCCCGCCAGGACGCCCTCGAACTCACCTGGATGACACCGATCGAAGCCGCATCCGACTCGATCGCCGCTGAGATGGAAGGCGGCCGCGGAGCGCTGCTGCGGGCGGGCCTCGCGTCGGTCGGCCGCCTCTACTAGTTGCGGCTGCACGAGGCGTGAGAAGTGCGAAACGGCCCCGCCCGAGGTGCGGGAAGGGCCGTTAGGCACCAGTCACATAGCCGAGGCGAGCGACGAGTCACCTGCACTAGGGCGTGGGCGAAGGCCTACCTGCCGCGGCGCTGGCCGCCGCCGCCGTTGGAGCGCACGACCGAGCCGACGGTGAGCTTGCCCGATGTGCCAGGGGCGCTCGCGCGGCGTGAGCCGCTCG
>CAXTLO010000171.1:0-6010 GCA_964244965.1 uncultured Marisediminicola sp. | reverse complement strand
CCCGGCTGCACGTCGCGGCCGAGCTGCCTGACCCCACCAAGGGCGAGGCGGTGGAACACCTCCGCGAGTACACGAGGGCGACCGCGGTGTTCTATGCCGGAGACGACGTCACCGACGAAGACGCGTTCGCGGCCCTCGACGCGGACGACCTCGGCTTGAAGAGCGGCCCGGGCGCCACGATCGCGAACCATCGGGTCGCGGGGCCGACGGAGGTCGCGCGGGCCCTCAGCCTCCTCGCCGACCTGCGTGATGGCGATGTTCACGAGCAATAGCACGACATTCGGGCGTTGCGATCGATGCTTCCTCCGCCCCTAGGCTGAGCCGAATGATCGAGTTCGATGGCGCAGCCCTCATCTTCGTCGCGATCGGGATCGCCACCCTCGCCGCCGCACTTCTCCCGCGGATCCTCGGCCGCGTGCCGATCTCCATGCCGATGGTCTTCCTCGGCTCCGGCATGCTGCTGTTCGCGCTCGTTCCCGACCTTCCCGATCCCGATCCACTCGAACACGGCGAATTGACTCTGCATCTCACCGAGATCTGCGTGATCATCTCGCTGATGGGAGCCGGCCTTGCCATCAACCGCCCATTCCGCGCTGCTGCCTGGTCGTCGACCTGGCGGCTGCTCGGTATCACCATGCCGTTGTCGATCCTCGCCGTCGGAATTGTCGGCTGGTCCGCGCTCGGTCTCGGCGTCGCGAGCGCAGTCCTGCTGGGCGCCGCCCTTGCTCCCACCGACCCGGTGCTGGCCACCGAAGTGCAGGTCAGCGAGCCGGTCGAAGATTCCGAGGCCGCCGACGACGAAGCTCGATTCGCTCTCACCTCGGAAGCCGGGCTGAACGACGGACTCGCGTTCCCCTTCACCTACGCGGCGATCGCCATGAGCGTGGTGGGTATCGCTCCTGCCGCGTGGCTCGGCGAGTGGGTCCTCGTCGACGTGCTGTGGCGGCTCGCGGTGGGTTGCGCCGTCGGCCTGGTCGTCGGATGGCTACTGGGGCGACTGTTCTTCTCCCGCGTGTCGAGCAAGCTCAAGCTGCACGAGAGCGCCGAGGGATTCGTCGCGCTCGCGGCGACCTTCCTCGCCTACGGAGTGGCGGAGGTTGCGGAGGGCTACGGATTCATCGCCGTCTTCGTGTGCGCTGTCGCCATCCGCAACTCCGAGCGCGACCACGGATACCACGGGGTGCTCCACAAGTTCGTCGAGCAGATCGAACGACTGCTCACTGTCGCCGTCATCGTCCTCCTCGGCGGAGCGGTGGCAACTGGTCTTCTCGCGTCGATCTCATGGGTCGATATCGCGGCCGCGCTTTTCATCCTCCTCGTCGTACGCCCGGTGGCCGGATGGATCGCACTGACACCGGGCAAGACCGGGCCGCGAGAACGCGGTGTCATCGCATTCTTCGGTGTGCGCGGGGTCGGCTCACTGTTCTACGTCGCATACGCCTTGCAAGAAGGTGACTTCCCCGATGCCGAGCGCCTGTGGGCGATCGTCGGCCTGGTCATCGTCGGCTCGATCATCATCCATGGTCTTGCGGCGACACCGGCGATGTCGTTCCTGGATCGGCGCCGCCATCACCGCGCCGAGCGCGAGGGAAACGGAGAGAAGGGGGTCGCGACCACCGCTGTCTAGCGTCGGGTCCCAGGGTCGATCTGCCACGCCCCGGTAGAATCGTCAGGCGGCCAGAAGTCCATTGACGACTGTCCCGATGACGGACCTACTCCGGGGGCACGACGCGGAGGGCGCGGACGTGCCGTCACTCAGACGACCGGAGGCTGCATGATCGTGCTGCTCGCGGCGTTCGCGCTCGGATCCGTCGCGATCACCCCGCTGACACGAGTGCTCGGCCGGCGGGTGTTCCTGGTCGCCGCGGTCGTGCCGCTGGCCGCCTTCCTGCACACGCTCGCGCAGGCATCCGCGGTGCTCGGATCCGACGGTGTCACCGAGTCGTACATGTGGATTCCGGAGCTGGCCATCGCACTGACCGTGCGGCTGGACGTGCTGTCGTGGGTGCTGGCCCTCGTCGTGTCCGGTGTCGGCAGCCTCGTACTGGTCTACTGCGCCAAGTACTTCGACGATAACGAGGTCGCGCTCGGGAGATTCGCGGGCATCTTCCTGGGCTTCGCTGGTGCGATGTACGGCCTCGTCATCGCCGACGATGTGTACCTGCTGTTCGTGCTCTGGGAAGCCACCACTGTCTTGTCCTATCTGCTGATCGGCCACTACACGGGGCGGAAAGCCAGCCGCGGTGCCGCGCTCCAGGCCCTGCTGGTGACGACCTTCGGGGGGCTGGTGATGCTCGTCGGGCTTGTGCTGCTCGCCGTCGGATCAGGCACCTCCCGCCTCTCCCAGATCGTCGCCGAGCCGCCGACCGGGGCTCTCGCGACGGTCGCGGTGCTACTGGTCCTGGTCGGCGCCCTGTCGAAATCGGCGATCGTGCCCTTCCACTTCTGGTTGCCCGGCGCCATGGCGGCACCTACGCCGGTGAGCGCCTACCTCCACGCGGCGGCGATGGTCAAGGGCGGCGTCTACCTGATCGCACGGTTCGCTCCGGGGTTCGCGGAGAGTCCAGGCTGGCGGGAATCGCTCGTGGTGCTGGGTGTGCTTACGATGCTCGTCGGAGGCTGGACGGCGCTCAGGCAGAACGACCTCAAGCTGGTGCTCGCCCACGGCACCGTCAGTCAGCTCGGCTTCCTCACGGTGATCCTCGGCTACGGCACCCGCACCGCCGCGCTGACCGGTCTCGCGCTCTTGCTCGCGCACGCGTTGTTCAAATCGACGCTGTTCCTCACGGTCGGCATCATCGACCACCGCGCCGGCACCCGTGATCTGCGCAAGCTCTCTGGGCTCGGACGCGAGACTCCCGTGCTCGCGACAGTGGCGGCACTCGCGCTCGCGTCGATGGCCGGGCTGCCACCCACCCTCGGATTCGTCGCGAAAGAGGGAGTGCTCACGGCGCTGCTCGATGACGCTGCGGCGGGCAGCGTCATCGGCTGGGTCGCGATCATCGGCGTCGCCGTCGGCTCTACGCTCACCGCGGGGTACAGCATCCGCTTCTTCTGGGGCGCGTTCTGCCGTAAGCGCGACGTCGAGGAGGTGCAGGACCTGAGTGAAGGAGCGGGGTTCTTGTTCGCGCCGACGCTGCTCGCGGCCAGCGGGCTCGTGCTGGGCATTCTCGCTCCGGTCGTGGACACCTCGGTGACCGGGTACGCCGCCGCGTTCCCCGCCGAGGGCGAGGAGTACCACCTCGCGCTCTGGCACGGGCTGGAACCCGCCCTCGGCATCTCGGCGCTGACGCTGCTCGGCGGTGTGGCGCTCTTCCTGATCCGCGAGCGCATCGTCGCCTTCCAGCAGCGCGGCGAAAGCGCGCCGGCCGCGGTCGACGCGTACCGCGCCGTGATGCTCGCCATCGACCGCACCGCCGCACGTGTCACCGGCACGACGCAGCGCGGGTCGCTGCCGTTCTACCTCGGTGTCATCTTCTTGGTGTTCATCGTCGGAGTGGGCGGTGCTCTGCTGCTCAACCGCACCTGGCCGGATGAGGCGCGCCTCTGGGACTACCCGGCCGAGCTCGCCATCGGCGTGATCATGATCGTCGGCGGTGTCGCCGCTACCAGAGCGGCCAAGCGGTTCCAGGGCGTCGTCCTGGTGGGGGTCACGGGGTTCGGGATGGCCGCGCTGTGCGCCATGCACGGCGCCCCCGATCTCGCTCTCACGCAGATCCTGGTCGAGGTCGTCACTCTGGTCGCGTTCGTGCTGGTCATCCGCCGACTCCCCGCGAGACTCGGCGAGCAGAACGGTACGGTGCACCGCGGGATGCGTGCGGTGATCGCCATCGCGTTCGGGGCGGTGATCGCGACCGTCGCCGTCGTGGCACTGGGAGCCAGGAGCGCCGCTCCGATCTCGCTGGCGTGGCCTCAACTGGCCTACGACGACGCGCACGGGGCGAACGTGGTCAACGTGGCGCTGGTCGATCTGCGCGGATGGGACACGATGGGCGAGCTGTCTGTCATCATCGCCGCCGCCACGGGCGTCGCTAGCCTGATCTTCCTCCGCAGCCGCACCGACGACCTGCCGCGGGTCTCCCGGCAGGAGGCGCGCACCACCATCCGCGTGCGTCGCTCGGAGGCCAACGACTCGGATGACGACGCCACGCGCACCTCGTGGCTGCTCGCCGGACGCACTCTCGCGGCGCGAAACCGGTCGATCCTGCTCGAAGTGACGGTGCGGCTCCTGTTCCATCCCGTGATCGTCGTCTCGATCTACCTCCTCTTCGCCGGTCACAACCTGCCGGGCGGCGGGTTCGCCGGCGGACTGGTCGCCGGGCTCGCCCTCGTGACCCGCTATCTCGCGGGCGGTCGGTACGAACTCGGTGCCGCCGCTCCGATCGACGCGGGGAAGGTGCTCGGCTCCGGCCTCGCGATCGCCGTCGGAACGGCAGCGGTACCCCTGTTCTTCGGCGTCGACGCGCTCACCTCGACCTTCTTCGAGGCGGAGGTGTGGATCTTCGGCCACGTCGAGTTCGTGACATCCACCTTCTTCGACATCGGCGTCTACCTCGTGGTCGTGGGACTCACGCTCGACGTGCTGCGGAGCCTCGGGGCCGAGGTCGACCGTCAGCAGGAAACCGACGACGACGGCCCCGACGAGCCGGCATCCGCCTCCGGCGACGACGGGATGATGATCGGCCTCGACACCCCGGACGCGGTGCTCACCGATGCCGGGCTGGTCGGCAGCGACCCCGAGCCCGATCGAAAGGCCACCTCGTGACCGTGTCGCTCGTACTCCTGGTCATCATGGCGGTGCTCTACGCGTGCGGCATCTTCCTCATGCTCGAACGCAGCATGACCCGAGTCCTCCTCGGGTTCCTGCTGGTCGGCAACGCGACGAACCTCCTCATCCTGATCATGGCTGGAACGCCGGGCTCCGCACCGATCGTCGGGGACGGGGTGCCGGCGGAGGACTTCACCGACCCGTTGCCGCAGGCGCTCATCCTCACCGCGATCGTGATCACGTTCGGCGTCTCAGCCTTCCTCATGGCGCTGATCTACCGATCGTGGGCTCTCGCACGCGAAGACGACGTCATGGACGACCCGGATGACGTGGCGCTCCGCACGGTGTCGTCGGTGCCGTACGACCCCGCGAGCGACTCGACCGACGACACGGAGTTCGGTATCCGAGCCGAGGGTCCGGTCTCCAGCGCGAGGGATGTGGAACTCGGCGACGAACTGGCCGCGCACGACGCGGCCGAGAGCGGACGCGGCACCCGCGCGGCGGACGGAGCCGACCGATGATCTCCCTCGTCCCCGCCGTCGTGCTCATCCCCCTCATCGCCTCCGCGGCGACCCTGTTGGTCGGTACCCGGGCAAGGATGCAGCGGATCATCGCACTGACTGCGCTCGTGGCCGTGCTCGCCATCAGCGCGACCCTGGTCGGGATCGTCGACTCCGGTGCGCCGCTGGTGATGGAGGTCGGTGGATGGGCGACCCCGTTCGGGATCGTGCTCATCGTCGACCGGCTCTCTGCGTTGATGCTGCTGGTCTCGTCCATCGTGCTGCTGGCGGTGCTCGTGTTCTCCGCCGGACAGGGCATCGCCGACGGGGACGACGAGACGCCCGTGTCGATCTACTACCCGACCTATCTCATCCTGGCGACCGGCGTCTTCAACGCGTTCATCGCCGGCGACCTGTTCAACCTCTACGTCGGGTTCGAGATCCTGCTGGTCGCCAGTTACGTGCTCATCACGCTCGGGGGAACGGAGCCCCGCATCCGAGCCGGCGTCACCTACATCGTCGTGAGCCTGGTGTCATCCATGCTCTTCCTCGCGTCCATCGCGATGATCTACGGCGCTCTCGGCACCGTGAACATCGCGCAGATCTCGGCGCGGATGGCGGAGCTCCCCGTCGACGTGCAGGTCGTCCTGCACGTCATGCTCCTGGTCGGCTTCGGCATCAAGGCGGCCACCTTCCCGCTGTCGTTCTGGCTGCCGGACTCCTATCCCTCGGCGCCCGCTCC
>CAXTLO010000170.1:303-6020 GCA_964244965.1 uncultured Marisediminicola sp. | reverse complement strand
CATGTGTTAAGCACGCCGCCAGCGTTCGTCCTGAGCCAGGATCAAACTCTCCGTAAATGTTTGAAAGGCTACTCAGCAAGCTGAGCGCCACATCTAGTGCTCCCCACCACCGGAATGGGCGGATAGGAAGCAAGTTTGATACTGACAAGAACAAACATCATTGCTGACATTTGTTTGTTGTCTAATTCATTCCAAAGGAATCTCCTGCTTGACCGAAGTCAGGCACGAGGTTTTTGGCATTTGACATTGTGCACGCTGTTGAGTTCTCAAGGATCGGGCGCACCTGCCACTCGGCTTTTCAGCTCTGCATCAGGGCAACTTCTCTAACCTACCACCAGAATGGAGTCTGTCAAACCGACTCGCTGCTCTCGTTACGACGAAACCAACGGGCGGGACAGCCACTCTATGGCGGGTGTCCATCCTACGCGTACTTGAGGGCCGATCTCCAGCGAAAAACGCTGGGAAGGCCGACGAGTCCGACAGACTGAAACAGTCTTGGATGTCAGTCCCACTTGAGGCCGAGAAGCTTCTCGCGCTTCCCGCACCTTTGGGGCGACGAGTTGAAACATTACGTGTCGACTCGCGGGCGTGCAAATCTCGTCGGTTTCTCGGGCGTGTCGCCTTCGGGGCCCGTGATCAGGCGTCTACGAAGACCCCGGCGAGGGTCTTCTTTCCTCGCCGCAGCACGGCCATCCGCCCATGGAGCAGGTGGTCGGCTACGCGCGCTGCGTCATCGGTGACTTTGACGTCGTTGAGCGAAACCCCACCCTGGGCGACCGCCCGGCGCGCTTCGCCCAGCGATGCGGTCAAGCCCGTGTTCACTAACAATTGGGTGACCGTAGCGCTCCCGGCGGCGGTGGTGTTCGGCAGTTCCCGAAGGGCGGATTCGAGTATCGCGTCGTCGAGCGCGCGGAGGTCCCCGGTACCGAACAGCGCCTCGGAGGCAGCGATCGCAGCATCGGCGGCGTCTCGGCCATGGGTCAAGGCGGTCACCTCGAACGCGAGCGCCTTCTGCGCGGCGCGCGTGAAGGGCGCCGTCTCGACGGACTCGGCTAGCGCGTCGATCTCGTCGCGATGCAGGAAGGTGAAGACCTTGAGGCGCGAGACCACATCGGCGTCGTCGCTGTTGAGCCAGAACTGGTAGAAGGCGTACGGGCTCGTCATGGCAGGGTCCAGCCACACCGCCGTGCCCTCGCTCTTGCTGAACTTGCTGCCATCGGAGTTGGTTATCAGCGGGGTGCCGATCGCATGCACGCCGACCCCCTCGGCCCGCCGCACCAGGTCGATCCCGCTGGTGAGGTTGCCCCACTGGTCGGATCCACCCGTCTGCAGCACGCACCCGTGGTCCCGGTAGAGCTGGAGGAAATCCAGCCCCTGCAGCACCTGATAGCTGAACTCGGTGAAGCTGATGCCCTCGGACGATTCCAACCGCGCACTGACTGCGTCCTTCTTCAGCATCGCGTTGACCCTGAAGTGCTTCCCGATGTCGCGGAGGAAGTCGATGGCGCTCAGCGGCGCCGTCCAGTCGAGGTTGTTCACCATGCGGAGACTGTTGTCGCCATCCGGATCGAGGAAGCGGGATACCTGTCTCTCGAGGTGCGACACCCACTCTGCGACGGTCTCCCGCGTGTTGAGCGTTCGCTCCGACGTCGGGCGAGGATCTCCGATCAGGCCGGTCGACCCACCGACGAGGCCCAGTGGCCGGTGGCCGGCGAGCTGGATCCGCCGTACCGTGAGGACCTGGACCAGGTTGCCGATGTGCAAGCTCGGCGCGGTGGGGTCCCAGCCGCAGTAGAAGGTGATCGGCGGGCCCGCGAGCAGCTCCTTGAGCTCGCCGGCATCCGTCGACACGTGGACGAGCTGCCGCCACAGCAGCTCCTCCCAGATGTCCTCGAAGCCGGGGTCATTGCTTTGCGACGCGAGTATCGGGTCGGGTACGGACACGTCGGGTTCAGGTACGTCGGGCACGGAATCAGGCTAGCTCAGCGGTCATCCGTGGCTGCGTCGTTTGGGGTGATGGGCCTTGTACGGCGACACCGTCGGGTCACCCGGTACCCAGTACCGCCAGGGGTATTCGTCGGATCCGCCGGATCCGGACACCCCGGTACGAGGTCCGGTCGCGAAAGTTGACGGCGGATCGCTTAGCTCCAGCACCACGGGGCCTGTTTCGAGATCTACTCCCCCGTGCTCGAGCGTGATGCCGAGGGCGACTGCCAGCCGCCCCGGACCGCGCGCGAGATCGAGATCGTTCTTCGACGTCGTACGACGTGAGCGCGCGATATCCGCTCCCCCGATCACTCGACCTGCGCGCAGCAGCACACCGGATGCGGTCCCCTCGGGCGAGCAGACGACGTTCGCGCACACGTGCATGCCGTAGGTGAAGTAGGTGTACAGGTGCCCTGGCGGGCCGAACATCACCGAGTTGCGAGCAGTGCGGCCGCGGAACGCGTGCGAGCCCGGATCGTCCGCGCCGAGATACGCCTCGACCTCGGTAAGGCGCACCGTCACCTCGCCGTGCCGGATGACTGCGCCAAGGAGCATGGGGGCGACCTCGGTGGACGGATGCGCCAGTAGATCCCGGTCGAAGGTCATCCGCCGGACGGAGTCGCCAGCGCCGAGGTGATCTCCCTGACCCTCCCGGTCAGTGCGGCCAGTTGCTCCGCGACCCTGACCGCGGCGGTGCCGCCCGCCCCGGCGCGGCTCGCGATCGATCCGTCCACGGTCAGCACACCGCGTACCTCGGGCGTCAGATGGGCGGAGACCGCCGCGAGGTCGTCGTCGCCGACGTCATCCAATCCGATCCCGCGTCGTTCGCAGAGCGCGACGAGCGCCCCGCTGATCTCGTGTGCATCCCGGAACGGGACGCCGCGCCGCACGAGCCAGTCCGCGACATCCGTCGCCAGGCTGAATCCGTCCGGTGCATGGTGTCGCATCCGGTCGGTGTGGAACGTGAGCGTGGCAACCATGCCGGTGAATGCCGGCAGCAGGGTCTCGAGCGTGACGACAGAGTCGAATACGGGTTCCTTGTCCTCCTGGAGGTCGCGGGCGTAGGCGAGCGGAAGACCCTTCAACGTGGTCAGCAACCCCGTGAGATTGCCGACCAGGCGCCCGGCCTTGCCGCGAGCCAGTTCGGCGATGTCGGGATTCTTCTTCTGCGGCATGATCGACGATCCGGTCGAGTAGCCGTCGTCGAGAGTGACGAACCCGAACTCGCGGGTGTTCCAGATGATCAGGTCCTCGGCGAAGCGGGACAGATCGATTCCGATCATGGCGGTCACGAAAGCGAACTCCGCGACGACGTCACGACTCGACGTGGCGTCGATCGAGTTCTCAGCGGGCCCGGCCAGGCCGAGTTCCTCAGCGACGAGCACGGGGTCGAGTCCGAGGGAGCTGCCGGCGAGCGCACCCGAACCGTACGGCGAGACCGACGCTCTCACCCGCCAGTCACGGAGCCGCTCGAGGTCGCGGATCAGCGGCCAGGCATGTGCGAGAAGGTGGTGGGACAGCAGCACCGGCTGCGCATGCTGCAGATGGGTGCGGCCGGGCATGGGGGCATCGAGGTGGCGCTCCGCCTGCGCCGCGATCGCATCGACAAGCCGGACCAGCAGATGAGAGATGGCTCCCGAGTGGTCGAGGAGGTAGAGGCGGATGAGGGTCGCGATCTGGTCGTTGCGGCTGCGACCGGCGCGCAGCTTCCCACCGAGTTCCGGACCCGCTACTGCGATGAGCTCGCGCTCGAGCGCGCCGTGCACGTCCTCGTCGGACTCGGCGGCCGTGATCTCGCCCGACTCGACCCCGACGCCGACGCGATCGAGCGCGCCCAGCATCCGCTCCAGTTCACCGTCGGTCAGGTGTCCGGCGGCGGCGAGCGCGATCGCGTGGGCACGGGATCCGGCGAGATCGTACGGTGCCAGTTGCCAGTCGAAGTGGGTCGACCGGCTGAGCGCGACGAGCTCTGACGACGGTCCGGAACCGAACCGCGCCCCCCAGAGGGAACCCTCGTTGGTGGCGTGGGTCATGTGATCTCGCTCACCGGGAACCGGCGGCCGCGTCGCGGCGCGCCGAGATTCGACTGGGAAGCGACCAGATCTCGATGAAGCCCTTCGACAGCGACTGGTCGAACGTGTCGCCGGTGTCGTAGGTGGCGAGGTCGAAGTCGTACAGGCTCTGCTCGCTCTTCTGCCCGGTGACCGTCGCGCGGCCGCCCTGCAGCTTCAGCCGGATGTCGCCGCTCACGTAGCGCTGGGTGTCGTCGATGAAGACGTCGAGCGAGCGCTTGAGCCCCGAGAACCAAAGACCGCCGTAGACGAGATTCGACCATTCGACTTCGACGCTGCGCTTGTACCGGCCCAGGTCGCGCTCCAGCGTCAGAGCCTCGAGCGCCTCGTGCGCCGCGATCAACGCCATCGCTCCGGGCGCCTCGTACACCTCGCGGCTCTTGATGCCGACGAGGCGGTCTTCGACGACGTCGATGCGGCCGACGCCGTGCCGGCCCGCGAGCTCGTTGAGCCGCTGCACCGCGTCGAGCGCGGTGACGTGCTCCCCGTCGATCGCGACCGGGATCCCGCTGTCGAAGGTGATGACGACCTCGTCGGCGTCGCGCGCGACATCCGGGTCCTGCGTGTATTCGTACAGGTCCTCGATCGGCGCGTTCCACGGGTCCTCGAGGAACCCGGTCTCCACCGCGCGCCCCCACACGTTCTTGTCGATCGAGTACGGGTTCTTCGCGCTCTGCCGGATCGGCAGGTCGTGCTCCTCCGCGTAGATGATCGCCTTGTCGCGGGTCAACGCGAGGTCGCGCACCGGAGCCACACTGGTCAGCTCGGGCGCGAGCGCCGCGACGGCGGCTTCGAAGCGCACCTGGTCGTTGCCCTTGCCGGTGCAGCCGTGCGCCACCGAGTTCGCGCCGAGCTCGCGGGCGACGGATGCGAGATGCCTGGCGATCAGCGGACGACTCAGCGCCGACACCAGCGGGTACCGCTTCTGGTAGAGCGCGTTGGCCTTCAACGCGGGCATCAAGTAGTCGTCGGCGAACTCGTCCTTCGCATCGACGACCACGGACTCGACCGCGCCACAGTCGAGGGCGCGCTGACGGATGTCGTCCATGTCCTCGCCGCCCTGCCCGACGTCGACGGCGAGGGCGACGACCTCTTTGCCGGTCGCGTCCTTCAGCCAGCCGATGCCGACCGAGGTGTCGAGTCCGCCGGAGTAGGCGAGCACTACGCGTTCTGCCATCTGGGTCATTCCCCTTCGTTGATGTGATGCTGCAGGTTCTGCCGCAGGAGCCAGACGAGCAGGGCCTTCTGCGCGTGCAGGCGGTTCTCGGCCTCGTCCCAGACGACGCTCTGCGGCCCGTCGATCACGTCGGCGGTCACCTCGTAGCCGCGGTCGGCGGGCAGGCAGTGCAGGAAGAGCGCGTCGGGTTCCGCGCGCGACATCATCGCGGTATCGACCCGGTACTGTCCGAGGCGGCGGATGCGTTCGGCCTTCTCCTCCTCCTTGCCCATGGACACCCAGGTGTCGGTGACGACGACATCCGAACCGGCGACGGCGTCGAGGGGGTCGGTGTGGAGGGTGATCGATCCGCCCGCACGCGCGGCCGCAGCATCCGCGGCGCTCACGACGGTGTCGTTCGGGGAGAACTCCGCGGGTGAGGCGATGCGCACGTGCATCCCGGCGACCGCGCCGGCGGGCGCCTCGACCGGCGCCGACGGACG
>CAXTLO010000170.1:0-214 GCA_964244965.1 uncultured Marisediminicola sp. | reverse complement strand
CCGGCACGCTGGTGTCGGCGGCCATCTCCTCGAGACCCGACTGCGCGAAGGTGCGCCAGACGATCGCCGCGACCTGCCGCTCCAGCACCCTGGCGGTGTCGGACGCGGTCTCCTTGCCGCCGAGCTGGCTGTTCGCGGTGCTGATGATCAGGGGCACGCCGCCGAGGTCGGCGACCAGGCCGCGGATCATGTCGAGCAGCTTGGCCTGGACCGA
>CAXTLO010000169.1:0-6063 GCA_964244965.1 uncultured Marisediminicola sp. | reverse complement strand
GCGATCGCGGCGGTGAACTCGGCCGCGAAGTCGGCGGCGTCGGCTTCGCCGTAGTGCGCCACGTTCGCATCGCGTTCGATGCGGGTGAGCAGGTCGGCGGCGTCGGGATCCGCGCGGGCCAGTCGGCGTAGGTGGAGGAGCGGCAGCGTGGAGACGCCGGAGCGCAGATCGGTGCCAGGCACCTTCCCGGTGTGCTCGGGCTGCGGCGCGAGGTCGATCACGTCATCCACCAGCTGGAACGCGACGCCGACCTTCTCGCCGAACAACGTCACGGGCTGCAGGTACTCCTTCGGCGCGTTGGAGAGCACGACGCCGGTGCGGGCGGCGGCCGCGATCAACGAGCCCGTCTTGTCTGCGAGCACCCGGAGGTAGTGGTCGATCGCGTCCTCGTCGTCCTGGGGACCCATGGTCTCGTGCAGCTGCCCGAGGCACAGTCGCTCGAACGTGTCCGCCTGGAGTCGGATGGCCTCCTCGCCGAGCCCGGCGACCAGGCTCGACGCGCGCGCGAACAGCAGGTCACCGGTGAGGATGGCGACCGAGTTGCCCCACACCGTCTGGGCGCTCGGCACGCCGCGGCGCATCTCCGCCTCGTCCATCACGTCGTCGTGGTAGAGCGAGGCGAGATGGGTGATCTCGATGGCCTGGGATGCAGCGATCACGGCGTCGATATTGCCGTCACCGAGTTGGGCGGTGAGCAACGCGAGGGTGGGACGCACCCGCTTGCCGCCCGCTTCGAGCAGGTACCTGGCGGTGACGTCGGCGAGCGCGTCGGCGAAGGTCAGCTGCTGGAGCAGCCCCGCTTCCACCGCCTCGAGGCCTGCCTCCACCGTCGAGACGAAGCGGCGCTCATCGGCGGAGGCGAACAGCCGCTCCCCCAGGCCGAGCGTGGAGCGCAGGCTCTTGCGCCGCACGAAGGACCGGTTGTCTCCGGTCCCTTCGATCGGTGAGCTGTCGACGCGCTCGGGAATGCTCATGTGCCGGCATCCGTCTCGGTCGAACCGGCGGTGTCGGATGCGGCGGGCTCGACGGTCGCCGGCGTCGTGGTCGACGTGGTGCTGCGGGAGACCCGGCGCGACCGCCGCGAACTCGGCTTGCGTCCGCGGTGCAACGCCACGACCCCGACCGTGAGGTTGCGGTAGGCGACCCGGGAGAAACCGGCGCCGCGGAGCCACTTGCTCACCGTCTCCTGATCCGGCCACGCCTCGATCGACTCGTTCAGGTAGTCGTAGGCGACCGCATTGGAACTGGCCAGCCGCACCACCTTGGGCATCACGAAGCGCAGATACGCCGCATACCCGGCGCGGAATACAGCGCGCGGGGGTGTGCTGAACTCGCACACCACAATGCGTCCACCAGGTTTGAGCACTCGGCACATCTCGGCGAGGGCGGCCTTCGGATCCGAGACGTTGCGCAGTCCAAAGGAGATCGTCACGGCATCGAAGCGGTCGTCCTCGAACGGCAGCGACGTCGCATCCGCTTCGACGAAGTCGATCGACGGATGCTTGCGCCGCCCGACCTCGATCATGCCGGGCGAGAAGTCGGCTGCCGTGACCGTCGCGCCGCTCCTCGCGAGCGCCGCCGAACTCGTGCCCGTACCGGCGGCGAGGTCGAGGATCAGCTCGCCGGTCTTCGGAGCGACCGCCCGGACGGTGGCCATCCTCCACAGGATGTCGTTGCCGAACGAGAGAAGCGAGTTGGTACGGTCGTATCCCGCGGCGACCTGATCGAACATGCCTGAGACCGCGCTGGGTTGCTTGCTCAGGTCCGCTCTCGCCACGCCGCAAGTCTAGTTGCGCCCGGCGAGCGCCCGACGGGTTTGCCAGGCAGCGTACGAGGGCGCGGGTAGGCTCGATCCGTGACCCGGAGCGAGCTCGACGCCCTCCCGCTCACGGTCCGATCGCGGGAGTCCGGCGACTGCGGACCGCTCGTTCCCGTCACGGATGCCGCGGCTCCCCTGCTGTGGATGCGGCGGGGTCTCGGTATCACCGGGATCGGCGAGGCGGTGCGGCTGGAGTTCACCGGCCCGACGCGCGTCGCCGACGCGGCCGAGGCATGGCGACGTCTCGCGGCCGCCGCGACGGTGGACGACGCAGTGCGGGTTCCGGGTTCCGGTCTCGTAGGGCTGTGCTCGTTCGCATTCTCCGAGTCGTCCGCGGTCTCGAGTGTGCTGATCGTGCCGTCGGTCGTGGTCGGACGATCGGCCGGCCGGTGCTGGGTGACGTACGTGGTGCCCACCGGGACGCCGCTTCCCGATCACGCCGTGCCCGCCTCGCGCGGGTTCGGGCCGGAGTTCAGCGTCGCATTCGGGCCGGGGTCGATGACGGCCGACGGATACCGCGGTGCCGTCGCATCCGCCCTCGACCACATCGCCGACCGCCGGGTCAGCAAAGTCGTCCTGGCCCGCGATCTGGTCGGCCACCCGCCCACCGGCTTCGACCCGCGCCGGGCGGTCTCCGACCTCGCGCTGCGTTACCCCGACTGCTGGACCTTCGCGATCGACGGGTTCATCGGCTCGAGCCCCGAGACCCTCGTCGGCGTCTACGACGGCACCGTGACCGCGCGGGTACTGGCTGGCAGCGCGGCGCGGGGCACGGATGCCGCCTCCGATCAGGACGCGGCCACCGCCCTCGCCACCTCGGCGAAGGACCTCGACGAGCACCAGTACGCGGTGCAAAGCGTGTTGAGATCCCTCCGGCCGCATAGCCGCGACGTGATGGCGAGCGAGGCGCCGTTCGCGCTCAAATTGCCCAACCTCTGGCATCTGGCCAGCGACGTGGAAGGCACCCTGACCGACGGGTCGACGTCGCTTGATCTCGTCGATGCGTTGCATCCGACCGCAGCGGTGGCGGGGACGCCGACGGATGCCGCGCTCACCCTCATCGGAGAGTTGGAGCCGTTCGACCGCGGACGCTACGCCGGAGCGGTCGGATGGATCGGAGCCGATGGCGACGGCGAATGGGCCGTCGCGGTGCGCAGCGCGCAGATCGGCACGGACGGGGACATCACCGCGTATGCCGGAGCGGGCATCGTCGCCGAGTCGGTACCCGAGCGTGAGCTCGTCGAGACGCGGCTGAAGTTCCGCCCGATCGTCGAGGCGTTCGGCTGATCCCGACTCATTGAGGGAATCAGGTCGCCGCGACGCGGCGCTTCTCCTCCTTCACGTCGAAGTCGGCTGCGGGCCACTGCGGATCGAGCGCGGTGAGGGCGTCGATGAGCAGGCTCTGCACCGCGATGCGCGCGTACCACTTGCGATCGGCAGGGATCACGTACCAGGGCGCACGGTCGGCCGCGGTCCGCTCGAGGGCGACTTGATAGGCCTCCTGGAACTGCGGCCAGAGCAGTCGGTCGTCGATGTCGCCCGGGTTGTACTTCCAGTGCTTGTCCGGCTGATCGAGTCTGGCGAGCAGCCGCTTCTTCTGCTCCTCGGCACTGATGTGCAGCATCACCTTGACGACGGTGGTGCCGGCATCCGCGAGCTCCTCCTCGAAGTCGCGGATGATGCCGTACCGGCTCTCGATCACGTCGGGAGCCGAGAGCCCTTTGACGCGGTGCACGATGACGTCCTCGTAGTGCGAGCGGTCGAAGACACCGATCAGCCCGGCCGACGGTAGTTGCCTGCGGATGCGCCAGAGGAAGTCGTGCCGCCGCTCGGCGGGAGTCGGCGCCTTGAATGCGTGCACCTTCAGGCCCTGCGGATCCGTGCCCGCCAGCGCGTGCGTAACGATCCCGCCCTTGCCCGCCGTGTCCATCGCCTGCAGTACCAGCAGCACGGAGCGGGTGTCCCCCGCTCGGCTGGACGCGAACAATCTCTCCTGAAGCGCGCCCAACTCGGCGGACCGTTCCTGCAGCACCCGCGCGCCGTCGGCCTTACCGCCGGAGAACCCGGGAGCGCCGGTCGTGTCGACCGCGCTGAGCTCGAACCCGTCTCCCACGCGTAGAAGCGGCGCAGCATCCTCCGACCACCCTGTCTTCGCCATCCTGCGATCGTACGGCGCACCCGCCATGCGATGCGATGCGATGTGGGGACTATCGGGGCAGCGGCACCTCGACGAGCACCGGGGACTCGGATGCGGTCAGCGATTCGTCGAGTTCACCGGCGTTGTCGACACGGCGGTACTGCCATCCGTAGGCGGCGGCGAGATCGCCGAGGCGCGCGGAGTGGGGCGTGTACAGCACGCGGTCCATCGCCTCGGCCGGAGCGGATGCGGCGACTTCGAGCGCGTCGAAGATGGTGCCGCCCCCGTCGTTCCCGACGATGACCTGCAGCCGCGGTCGCGGCTCGCCGCTTCCGAACAGCAGTCCCCCGGCATCGTGCAGCAGAGCGAGATCTCCCAGCAGCACCCGCGTCGTCCCCGTCGCCCCGTCGGCCTCCGCGGCGAGCGCGATCCCCGCTGCCGTCGAGACCGTGCCGTCGATCCCCGCGAGTCCGCGGTTCGCGTGCACCGCGATGCGTTTGCCCGGCGCGACCTTGTCGAGTTCCCTGATGAGTCGGGAGGCGCCGAGCACGAGGCGGTCGTGCGGCCAGGTGGCCCGCCACACCGCGTCGACGAGGCTGCGCCGGGTGACCGGCGCGCGGAAGGCGGCGAGCTGCTCGCGGCTGAAGCGGGCCTGATCGGCACGGGGATCGGATGTACGCGGGGGAAGCCGGGGCGCGGCGTCCGCTTCGAGTACATCGCGGCTGGCCTGCACCCACCGACCCACCCACGCGCGCGGTTCCGGCTCGCCCGCGACGTGCACCGCCTCGACGATCGCCGTCGCGCGTCGCCCGGGGTTGTAGGCCTCGGCGCCCCGTCCCCGCACGACGACCACGTCCACGTCGTCGCGCTGCAGTAGCGCCGGCACCTCGCGGCTCAGGGTGGGATGCCCGAACACGATGGCGCGCCGTACCTCTCCCCCGAACTCGTCGGTGGCGAGCAGAGCACGGTAGGAGGCGACGAGATTCGGGCCGAAGCGCGCGCCGCTCGACACCTCCGCGAGCAGGGGTGCGCCGAGCTCGCGGGCGAGCCGCTCCGCCTCGGGGCCCGCGTCATGACCGGCGATGACGACGGTGCCGTCCCGTCGCGGGAGCGGATGCGGGTCGCCGACCGATGCGTTCGGGATGGGCCGATCCTCGGCCGGGGGGAGCGTGTCGACCGCAGCGGACAGCGGCTCGCGGAACGCCAGGTTCACCTGCACCGGGCCGCGGGCGGACGAGTGCCCCGCCGCGGCGGAGAACGTCTCGCGCGCCAGGGTGCGCGCGTAGTCGGTGGATCCTCGACCGTCGGATGCCGCCGCCGGAGTCTCGACCTCGTGCACGAAGGAGACCGCGGGCCCGAACAGGCCGACCTGCTGGGTGGTCTGATTCGCGCCGATGCCTCGCAACTCGGCTGGGCGGTCGGCGGTCAGCAGGATGAGGGGGATCGCGGAGTGGTACGCCTCGAGCACGGCGGGGTGGAGGTTCGCAACAGCCGTACCCGACGTGGTGACGACGAGCACCGGCATCCGGGTCTCCACCGCGAGACCGAGGGCGAGGAATCCCGCGACCCGCTCGTCGATGCGCACTCGCAGGCGCACGCGGCCGGCCCGCTCGAACTCGGCCGCAGCCAGAGCGAGCGCCTGCGAACGGGAGCCGGGGCTGAGCACGACGTCCCGCACCCCGAGTGCGACGAACTCGTGCAGAAGCGCGACCGAGAACTCGGTCGCGCCGCTGGAGCCGCCGACGGTCACTCCTTGGTGGTGTTCGAGCTGTCGTCGTCGAGGTCGGCGAGCTCCTGCTCGAGGCGGCGGATGCGCTCTTCCTGCTCCTTCTCGGATCCGAGGCGTCGCAGGAACTCGGGGTCGTCGTCTGGGGCGGTCTGCCTGAGCACCGGGCGACCCTTGCCGCGGTCCTTCCCCACGATGAACCAGAGCACGGCTCCGATGACGGGGAGCAGCAGGATCACGATGACCCACAGTGCTTTCGGGAGGCCCCTGACCCGGGACCGATCTGTGAGCAGCGAGTCGATGGCCGCGTAGATCGACAGGGCCACGATGACCAGACCCACCACTATGTAGACGCGTACCATGTGCGAAATTGTAAGCCCG
>CAXTLO010000168.1:0-6077 GCA_964244965.1 uncultured Marisediminicola sp. | reverse complement strand
ACCATCATCCGCGCCAGCTGTCCGCCGCCAACTACACCAACGATCGGTTGCATGTAAACCTCTCAGGTCGAGCCGCACGTGAACACGTACCATGACATCTCGCAAGGCCAACCAATTCTCGTGCATCGGCGCTCGACAGATATCAGGGAGCAGCGGTGCGCAGGTTCATCGGGCAGTTCGCCCGCTTCGGGACGGTCGGACTCGTCGGGCTCGTCGTCGACATCGGCATCTTCAATCTGCTGCGGGCGACCGTGCTGTCCCCCGAGGAGCTGCACAGCGGCCCTTTCATCGCGAAGGTGATCTCCACCTCCATCGCGATCGCGGTGAATTGGATGGGCAACCGCCATTGGACGTTCCGCGAGTACCGCCGCGCCGAGCTCGCGCGCGAGGGGCTGCAATTCGTCGCGGTGAGCGTCGGCGGGATGCTGATCGCCCTCGCCTGCCTCTGGATCTCGCACTACGCGCTCGGCTTCACCAGCACGCTCGCCGACAACGTGTCGTCTAATGTCATCGGCCTCGGCCTGGGGACCGCGTTCCGGTTCTGGCTCTACCGCGCGTGGGTCTTCAAAGCACCCGCTGCGACCCCTCCGGTCGCTGCAGTGCGGGTACCGGAGCGCGTCGGCAGCTGAGCCGCTACTTCCACCTGATCGAACCTGCCGAGATCTACGACGCAGACGGGTCTCGACAAACTCGGGTGGATGCTCGACCAGCGGGGGAGGGTGGAGCTACGGATCAGGGCCGGCCGAGTGCGCGGTAGGTCCAGCCGGCTCCGCGCCACAGCACCGGGTCGAGACAGTTGCGTCCGTCGACGAGCGCCGGAACAGCGACGCATGCGGCGAGCGCCACGGGGTCCATCTCGCGGTACTCGCGCCACTCCGTGAGCACCACGACGGCATCCGCATTCTCCGCCGCCTCCTCGATCGAGGCGACATAGTGCACGTCGGGGTAGCGCCGCCGCGCGGTCTCCACCGCTTCTGGATCGGTCGCCGACACCACGGCGCCGAGCTCGGCCAGACGGACGGCCACATCGAGAGCCGGAGAGTCGCGCACGTCATCGGAGTCGGGCTTGAACGCCAACCCGAGCACGCCGATACGCCGCCCTTTCAAGTCACCGCCGACCACCTCTCGGGTGAGGTCCACCATCCGCTCCCGGCGCCGCACGTTGATCGCGTCGACCTCGCGTAGGAAGCTCAGCGCCTGGTCGACGCCGAGTTCCTCGGCGCGGGCCATGAAGGCGCGGATGTCCTTGGGCAGGCACCCGCCGCCGAATCCCAGCCCGGCATTGAGGAATCGGCGGCCGATTCGCGCATCGTGGCCGATCGCGTCCGCGAGCTGGGTGACGTCGGCACCGGTCGCCTCCGCGACCTCCGCCATCGCATTGATGAACGAGATCTTCGTTGCGAGGAACGCGTTCGCGGCGACTTTCACGAGCTCGGCGGTCGCGAAATCCGTTACGACCTTCGGTGTGCCCTCGGCGAGCGCGCTCGCGTAGATCTGGTCGAGCATCCCCTCGGCCGTCGAGTCATCGGCGGCGATGCCGTACACGAGCCGATCGGGATGGAGGGTGTCCTTCAGCGCGTACCCCTCACGCAGGAACTCCGGGTTCCACGCCAGTTGCGCACCTGAGCGGGATGAGACGCTCTCCGCGAGGCGCGCCGCGGTTCCGACAGGGACCGTGGACTTCCCGACGACGAGGTCGCCCGCGCCCAAATGCGGGATGACCGACTCGATGGCCGCGTCGACGTAGCGGAGATCGGCGGCGTACCCGTCCGCGGACTGCGGGGTGCCGACGGCGATGAAGTGCACATCGGCGTCGGCGATGGCCGACACGTCGGTGGTGAACGACAGCCGTCCGGTAGCCGTCGCCGTCCGCAGCAGCTCAGGCAGGCCCGGCTCGAAGAACGGCGGTGTGCCCGCATTGAGCGACGCGATCTTCTTGGCGTCCACGTCCACCCCGATCACGTGGTGTCCTAGTTCCGCCATGCAGGCGGAGTGAACCGCCCCGAGGTAGCCGCAACCGATGACCGAAATTCTCATGACACTTCTCCCCGACAGTCCTGACCCTCGGAGAACACTACTGGCGCAACGTGTCGGAACTAGCGCGACCCCCAGGCCGTGGTCTCATCCGGATGCGCCGATTGTTCCGCCTGGCGCCGCGCGGCGATGGGATTCATGCTCTTCTCCATCAGATCGTGCAGCGAGCCCTGCACGAGATCGGCGGTGGGGATGTCGCGGAGCACGACGGGGCGGTCGAGCCCGGTGTTGATCAGGACGTCGCCGCTGCCGAACAGGCTCTGCAGAGCGTTCTTGCGGACGGTGATGTCGTAGCCGCGGCTGTGCAGGAGCTCCTGCCTGGTCCGGACGAACAGACCATGACGGAGCACCAGCCTGCGCGTGGTGATCAGGTAGCGGCGGTTGAGCCAGTACAGCATCGGAAGCACCCACACGAGCAGGGCAAGCACCGCGCCGCCCGCGACCACGGCGATGTTCTGCCAGGGCTCCGCGAATCGACCCGCGAAGAATCCGATCGCGCCGGCGATCGCGATGAGCGCCACGGACGGCCAGAACACGGCTCGCCCGTGGGAGCGGAGGCTGACGACCAGGCGCTCACCCTGTGGCCCCGTACCCTGCGGTCCGGTACTCTCCGGCCCCGCCCTCTGGGACCCGTTGGACGGGCGGTCGCCTGACATAGGCCCTTTCTACCCCAGCCGGGCGGACAACCGCCGGAGGCGGACCGCTCTACCGCAGGTGGAGCACGTCACCGGCGGCGACCGACTCGACGACATCGCCGGAATCTCCCCCGTCGTCGGACGTCGGGTCGCGCCGAACCTGGAGTCTGCCCGTCGCATCCAGTCCGATCCCGCGACCTCGGAACCCGCCGCCGTCAGGCAACTGCACCTCGACGACGCGCCCGATCGACCCGCAGAGCGCCACGACCTCCGCGCGCACGCCGCTCGCGTCGGCCGCTCCGCAGATCACGAGCGCATCGCGCATCCTCCTGAGTTCGCGGAGCCATCCGCTCAGGAGGGCATCGATCAGCTCGTCGCCGTCGAGGCGGGTGCCTTCGATAGTGAGGGACGTCGAAGCGGATGTCGGGAGCTGGTCGACGGGCACCGAGATGTTCACGCCAGCACCGACGATGACATCGCCGCCGGGTAGCACCTCGGTGAGGATGCCGCTGACCTTTCTGCCGCCGATGAGCACGTCGTTGGGCCATTTGAGCTCAGCGATGCGATCTGCGGACACCGAACGGACTGCGACCGTCATCGCGGCTCCGGCCAGCAGGGGAATCCACCCCCACGAATCCTGATCGAGCAGGCGGCCTTCGCCGTCTCGCAGACGGACGAGCACGGATGCCGCGAGCCCTCGCCCGGGCGGAGTGCTCCACTCCCGGCGCATCCGCCCCCGCCCCTGCCGCTGATCGGTGGTGATCACGGTCAGGAGATCCGGGGCGCCGACGGCCCGCGCGCGCACTTCGTCATTCGTCGATGCGGCACTGTCCAGCACGACGAGGGGCACCGTGGCGGAGGTGAGGGGCAACTCCATCCCGCCGACGCTACTTCACCGACACGGCGACATCCGGCGTCGACTCGATGTGGCGAGCGGATGGAGGCGCGATCGCGATCGCGTCACGCGGACCCAGTAGCCGGCGGATCCGGCGCACCGCGAGGTAGATCCGGCGAGCGGGAGCCCCGATGGTCAAAGCCACCAGGCCGGACACCGATCGGTCGCGGGTGCCGAAGGCAGTGCGCCGGTCCCACGCGCGACGGACCGCCCCATCGAGGAGCCGGCGCGGTGCGGGTCGGAGGCGCATCGGTCCGATCCGCCTGCGTGCGACCTGGCGCTCGATGACGGTCACCCAGTCCTCGTCCTCGTCGGCGTGGAAGTAGTTGTCGTGCATCCACTCCGGACGCGGGTGTCGGAGGTCGCCCGCGATCATGGCGGTGGCGGCGCCCATCAAGCCGCTACCGACGAAGACGGTGTTGATGAGGCTGCGGTCGACGCCGAAGTCGTCGAGCACCAGCACCGGCACACCCAGTGCGATTGCCTCGATGGCCGCGGTGGAACTGACCGTCGCCAGGCCGCCGGCACGCGCGAGATGGTCGTGCATGGACCGATAGGAGACCTCGAGATTCGGCGGCAGCTCACCGAACCCGGCGATCAGTTCGTCGTAGGGGTAGCGCTCGGCGTGGGTCTGCGGCTCCGCACCGGTCCCGCGCAGCTTGAGCACCACCGTCCGTGACGGGTCGGCATGTGCCGCCTCGATGAGCCAGTGCAGCACTCGGAGGCGGTCCGACCGATCGGCGGGGACTTTCGCCTGCGCGGCGAACACCAGATCACCGGCGCCGGACCGTGGAACAGGATCCGTGCCGTGAGGACGCGGGAGGAACGGCAACCGCGCGAGCGCGAACTCCTGCTCGACGCCCATCTCGGCGGCGAGCGCGCCGAACTCCCGCACCTCACGGACGCTGTGCAGGAGCACGAGATCCATCTGCATGCGGTAGTAGACGGCCTTACCGGTGGCGGGGATCGAGATCCCGGGCAGGCCACTGACGAAGAGGGGTCGGCGCGCGACCCTGTCGATGATCGCGCGCACGAGCACACGCACCATCAGACCGCGTGTGGCCAGCAGCACGACATCGGGTCGAGTGGCGGACACCCGTTCGGTCAGCCCGCGCAGGCCGAGTGTCGCCACCTCGTTCACTGACGAGCCGGCCAGCGCGGAGCGCACCTGCCGTTCAGTCGGATGCACATCGGTATCCAGCAGTACCAGGTCGGTGTGCCAGCCCGAAGGCGCCCGATCGAGCACCGCGGCCGCCCACTTCAGGTATGAATCGGAATCCGCGACGGCGAGAAGCCTCATACGACGACGCGGCGCAGCTTGGCGAGCGGGGCGAGTTCTCCGGGGAATACCCGCTTGATGCCATCTCCCATCGCCTCGCCGATGATCCGGATGTCGCGCACGAGATGATCGAAGCCGGCGGGTTCGAGGGATGCGGCGTGATCGGAACCCCACATCGTGCGGTCGAGAGTGATGTGCCGCTCGACCGCGACCGCACCCAGGGCGACGGCGGCGAGGGAGATCTGGAGACCGCGCTCGTGGCCGGAGTAGCCAACCGGGACACCGGGGAACCGAGAGCGGAGCGTTCCGATGGTGCGCAGATTCGCCTCGATGGCGGGCAGCGGGTAGGTCGAGGTCGCGTGCAGGATCACGAGTCGATCGGTGCCCAGGATCTCAACGGCGGCATCGATCTGGTCCATCGTCGACATACCGGTGGAGAGGATGATGGGCTTGCGCGTGGCGGCGAGAGCCTCGAGCAGCGCGACATCCGTCACCGAGGCGGAAGCCACCTTGTGAGCTATGACGTTGAGATCCTCGAGGAACTCGACCGCCGGCAGATCCCACGGCGACGCGAACCAGTCCAGCCCGCGCAGGGTGGCGTGATCGCCGAGTTCGATGTACTGATTCCGATCGAACTCCACCCTGTACCGGTAGTCGAGGTAGCTCATCGTGCCCCACGGGGTGTCGCGGGGAACCGTCTTCATGTGCTCGGGGGTGGACAGGTGAGGGGTCCGCTTCTGGAATTTCACCGCCTGAGCGCCCGCATCCGCAGCCACGTCGATGAGTCGCCGCGCGAGTTCCACGTCGCCGTTGTGGTTGAGTCCGATCTCGGCGATGACGTACACCGCGGAATCGACGTCTATCCGATGGGTACCGATGGTGACAGCCACGGCGTTTCCTTCCGGTCGGTGGGATGGTCCCCGTCCTCGGCCGTGTCGGACGGGACGTCGAACAGCGGAGCGAGCGCGTCGGCGACCTCGAGGTCGGCCTCGTCGTCGATCTCGATCGCGAACCGCGGGTCCGTCAGCGCCACGGCCACCGTGCCGAAGAACCGGTGGTGCGACTCGAGGAACCCTGTCGTCCGCATGACGTAGAAGGCGCCGGTCTCCTGATACTGCGGGGCGCGATCTTGGCGACGGTGACGATGCTGGAGGTCGTGGTTCACCCCGACGACGCCTGCTGCCGCAGCCTCCCAGAGGAAGGCGTGGGTCCGAACCGCCGAGAAGGCAACGTC
>CAXTLO010000167.1:0-6085 GCA_964244965.1 uncultured Marisediminicola sp. | reverse complement strand
TGTCGTCGCGGAACTTGACGTTGAACGGCGGCTCGAACTCCTTGATCCAGGTGTATTCGAGTTGGAGCGCTTCGAACTCGGACCCGACCACCGTCCATTCCACGGCATCGGCGCTGAGCACCATGCGGCGCGTCCGCTCGTGCAGGCTCGGCAGCGGTGCGAAGTAGTTGCTGAGGCGCGCCCGGAGGCTGTTCGCCTTACCCACGTACAGCACTCGTCCGCCGGCGTCCTTGAACCGGTAGACGCCGGGTTGGGTCGGGATCTCACCGGCCTTCGGCCGGTAGTGGACGGTGTCAGCCATCGCGGTCAGCGCGCCGCGAACTGCGCTTCGCGGGGGGCGACGTCGTCGGGAGTGTGCAACCGGCGGGTGTGGCGCTCGGCATCCGACATGTCGTCCTCGCCCGATCCCGCGTCACCCGATGCTGGGCCGACCGATGCTGGGTCAACCGAGCCAGTGTCGATCGATGCAGGGTCGCCCGATGCAGCGTCGTTCGGCACGGCGCCGATCCGTACGGCGTGCACCGGTTCGGCGGCGATCGCGGCGGCGGCGCGCTTGGCGTCGCGCTTCTTGGCGGAGATCTCCGCGCGAGTGTCGAGCACTTCACGCAGGAAAGTCCCCGTGTGGCTCTTCTTGACCTTCGCGAGCTGCTCGGGAGTCCCTGTCGCGAGCACCAGTCCCCCGCCGGAGCCGCCTTCCGGGCCCAGGTCGATGAGCCAGTCCGCTGACTTGATCACGTCGAGGTTGTGCTCGATGACGATGACCGTGTTGCCCTTCTCGACCAGTCCGTTGAGCACGAGCAGCAGCTTGCGGACGTCTTCGAAGTGCAGCCCGGTGGTCGGCTCGTCGAGCACGTAGATACTGCGCCCGTTCGACCGGCGCTGCAGTTCGGTGGCGAGCTTCACACGCTGCGCCTCACCGCCGGAGAGGGTCGTCGCGCTCTGCCCGAGCCGCACGTAGCCGAGCCCGACCTCCACCAGTGTGCGGAGGAATCGGCTGATCGATCCGATGGCCTCGAAGAAGTCCGCGGCCTCGCTGATCGGCATGTCGAGGATCTCGGCGATGTTCTTGCCCTTGTAGTGCACACCGAGCGTGTCGCGGTTGTATCTGGCCCCGTTGCAGACCTCGCACACCACGTACACGTCGGGGAGGAAGTTCATCTCGATCTTGATCGTGCCGTCACCGGAACAGTTCTCGCAGCGGCCGCCCTTGACGTTGAAGCTGAAACGTCCGGGAAGGTAGCCGCGCGCCTTCGCCTCGTTCGTCTCAGCGAACAGGTTGCGGATCTTGTCGAACACCCCGGTGTACGTGGCCGGATTGGAGCGCGGCGTGCGCCCGATCGGGGCCTGGTCGACGTGCACCACTTTGTCGAGACTCTCGAGGCCGCGGACGCGGAGGTGCTTGCCGGGAATCTGCCGAGCACCATTCAGTTCGTTGGCGAGCACCTTGTAGAGAATGTCGTTGACCAGTGACGACTTGCCCGACCCGCTCACGCCGGTGACCGCGGTGAACACACCGAGCGGGAAATCGACCGTGACGTTGCGGAGGTTGTTCGCCCGCGCCCCCTCGACCGTGACGATCCGCTCCGGATCGATCGCCCGCCGAGTCTCGGGTGTCGCGATGACCCGTCTGCCGGAGAGGTAGTCTCCCGTGAGCGACTCCGTATTCGCCAGCAGCTCGGCGTACGAGCCGGAGTGCACGACCGCTCCCCCGTGCTCACCGGCGCCGGGCCCGATGTCCACGATCCAATCGGCGGTTCGGATGGTGTCCTCGTCATGTTCGACCACGATGAGCGTGTTGCCGAGGTTCTTGAGCTTCACGAGGGTCTCGATGAGCCGCCGGTTGTCTCTCTGGTGAAGGCCGATGCTGGGTTCGTCGAGGACGTAGAGCACGCCGGTGAGTCCCGACCCGATCTGCGTCGCCAGTCGGATGCGTTGCGCCTCGCCACCGCTCAGCGACCCGGCCGATCTGGACAGGCTCAAGTAGTTGAGCCCGACCTGGATGAGGAAGTCGAGGCGGGCCCGGATCTCCCGCAGCACTGCAGCGGCGATCTTCGCCTCCCGCGCGGTCAGTTCCAGCTTCTGCACGAACGCGTACGCGTCGCCGAGGCTGAGCTCGCTGGCATCCGCGATGCTGTGTCCGTGCACGGTGACGGCGAGCACCTCCGGCTTCAGCCGGCGTCCGCCGCAGACCGGGCACGGGATCTCGCGGAGGTAGTTCGCGTAACGCTGCCGCGCAGAATCGCTCTCCGCCTCGAGGAACTTGCGCTCGATGTACGGCATGACGCCCTCGAAGCCGGTCGAGTACTTCATCTCCCGGCCGTAGCGGTTCTTCCATTTCACGGTGACTTCGAAGTCGTTGCCCCGCAGGATCGCGTCCCGCACCGACTGGTCGAGTTCGCCCCATGGCGTCTTCAGCGAGAAGTCGAGGTCGGATGCCAAACCCTCGAGCAAGCGCTGGAAGTAGTTGAACAGTCCCTTGCCCGCTTGTGTCCATGGCAGGATGACGCCCTCGGCGAGGCTCAGCTGCGGATCACCGAGCAGGAGCTCGGAGTCGACCGACATCTTCGTACCGAGGCCGGAGCACTCGGGGCACGCTCCGAAGGGGGCATTGAACGAGAAGGTGCGCGGCTCGATCTCGGTCAGCTGCACCGGGTGCCCGTTCGGGCACGACAACTTCTCCGAGAAGTGCCGCCACGCCGTCTCGCCGGGCGCGTCGTCAGCCGCGTCGACGAAGTTCACGCTCACGAGGCCGTCGGTGAGACGGAGCGCCGTCTCCACAGAGTCGGTGAGCCTGGTGAGGATGTCCGGACCCGCCACCAGCCGGTCCACCACCACCGAGATGTCGTGCTTGTACTGCTTCTTGAGCGTGGGGGGTTCGCTGAGCTGGATCTGCTTCCCGTCGACGATCGCGCGCGAATAGCCGCTCGAGGCGAGTTCGCGGAACAGGTCCACGAATTCACCCTTCTTCTGCGAGATGACCGGACTCACCACCTGGTAGCGGGTGCCGGGATCGAGAGTCATCAGCTGATCGGCGATCTGCTGCACGGTCTGGCGCTCGATGCGCTCACCGCACACGGCGCAGTGCGCGACGCCGATACGTGCCCACAGCAGACGCATGTAGTCGTAGATCTCGGTGATCGTGCCCACCGTCGACCGCGGGTTGCGGTTGGTCGACTTCTGGTCGATCGACACGGCGGGGCTGAGACCCTCGATGAAGTCGACGTCCGGCCGGTCCACCTGGCCGAGGAACTGTCGCGCATAGGCCGACAGCGACTCGACGTAGCGACGCTGACCCTCCGCGAATATCGTGTCGAAGGCGAGGGAGGACTTCCCCGATCCGGAGAGTCCCGTGAAGACCACGAGCGAATCCCGTGGCACTTCGAGGTCGACATTCCGGAGGTTGTGGACCCTGGCGCCGCGCACCTTCAGATTGGTGTTGGCGCTGGAGCCGCCCTGCGAACCCGTGCGGGAGGAGGACTCCGGAATTGAAATAGTCACTCTCTGTATTTTACGGCGACCACCGACATTGGAACGCCGGAGCTGTCGCCGAGGGTGCGCGCACAGCGAACAGCCTCACACCAGATGACCGGCGGCCTCCATCTGCCGGAGCTCCTTCTTCAGCTCCGAGACCTCGTCCCGCAGGCGGGCAGCGAGTTCGAACTTCAACTCCCCGGCAGCCTGCAGCATCTGATCGTTGAGGTCGCGGATGATGGTCTCCAGATCGTTGCCCCCCGCGGCAGCCAGGCCGGTCCTCCGTAGGTTCGGCGTCGGTGCCCGTTTGCGCCCGTCACGGCCAGCGAGGAGGGCCGCGGTGTCGGCTCCCTCCCGCGCCAGCTGGTCGGTGATGTCCGCGATCCGCTTGCGCAGCGGCTGCGGATCGACGCCGCGTTCGACGTTGTAGGCGACCTGCTTCTCCCGGCGCCGGTTGGTCTCCTCGATGGCGTTCTTCATCGAGTCGGTGAGCACGTCGGCGTACATGTGCACCGCGCCCGACACGTTCCGCGCCGCTCGCCCGATGGTCTGGATCAGCGAGGTCGAGGACCTGAGGAAGCCCTCCTTGTCCGCGTCTAGGATCGCCACGAGCGACACCTCCGGGAGGTCGAGACCTTCGCGCAGCAGGTTGATGCCGATGAGCACGTCGTAGACGCCGGCGCGCAGCTCGGTGAGGAGTTCGACCCGCCGCAGAGTGTCGACGTCGGAGTGCAGGTACCGGACCCGCACCCCGGCCTCACCGAGGTAGTCGGTGAGCTCCTCGGCCATCTTCTTGGTGAGTGTGGTGACCAGCACCCGCTCGTTGCGCTCGGACCGGATGCGGATCTCCTCGAGCAGGTCGTCGATCTGTCCCTTGCTCGGCTTGATCACGATCTCCGGATCCACCAGCCCGGTGGGCCGGATGATCTGCTCGACGATCGTGTCGCTGATCCCCATCTCGTAACGACCGGGAGTCGCCGACAGGTACACCTTCTGCCCGACCCGGTCGAGGAATTCTGCGAAGGTGAGCGGGCGGTTGTCCATCGCGCTCGGCAGCCGGAATCCGTGCTCCACCAGGGTGCGCTTGCGCGAGGCGTCGCCCTCGTACATCGCACCGATCTGGGGGATGGTCACGTGCGACTCGTCGATGACGACGAGGAAATCCTCGGGGAAGTAGTCGATGAGGCAATGCGGCGCCTCACCGGGCGCGCGGCCGTCGATGTGCCGCGAATAATTCTCGAAGCCGCTGCAGAATCCGATCTGCTCCATCATCTCGAGGTCGAACGTGGTGCGCATCCGCAGCCGCTGTGCCTCGAGCAGCTTGCCCTCGCGCTCCAACTGAGCCAGTCGGTCGGCGAGCTCCAGCTGGATGGTGCCGATCGCACGGCGCATCGTGTCCTGCCCTGCGACGTAGTGCGATCCCGGGAATACCGATACGGCGTCCATCTTCTTCGCCACGTCTCCGGTGAGCGGATGCAGCAGGTAGAGCGCCTCGATCTCATCGCCGAACATCTCGATTCGGATCGCCATCTCCTCGTACATCGGGATGATCTCGATCGTGTCGCCGCGCACCCGGAAGTTGCCCCGCGAGAAGTCGACGTCGTTGCGGTTGTACTGCATGGAGATGAATTTGCGGATGAGGGCATCGCGGTCGATCCGCATGCCGACCTGCAGCGCGATCATCGCGTCGAGGTACTCCTCCGAGCTGCCGAGGCCGAAGATGCACGACACGGTCGACACGACGATGACGTCACGTCGACTCAGGAGCGAGTTGGTGGTGGAGTGCCTGAGCCGCTCCACCTCGGAGTTGATCGAGCTGTCCTTCTCGATGAACGTGTCCGTCTGCGGCACATACGCCTCGGGCTGGTAGTAGTCGTAGTACGACACGAAGTACTCGACGGCGTTGTTCGGCAGCAGCTCGCGGAACTCGTTGGCCAGCTGGGCCGCCAGGGTCTTGTTCGGCGCCATGACCAGGGTCGGGCGCTGGACCTGCTCGACCAGCCAGGCCGTCGTCGCCGACTTGCCTGTTCCGGTGGCGCCGAGGAGCACGACATCCGTCTCCCCCGCGTTGATGTGCTTGGCGAGTTCGGCGATGGCGGCGGGCTGATCACCACTCGGGGTGTAGTCGCTGATGACCTCGAAAGGGCGCACGGAACGGGTCGGTTGCATCCTCCGAGTTTACGAAGCACCACCGACACCGGGCCCCATGCTCGCCTGCAGCGCAATCAGCAACAGCCCTCGGGCAGGGCTCCAGTCCAACGGCTCAGGCGGAAGAATCGGCTCTCGGACATAGAAACTTCCGCCCTCGGGCGCAGGACACCGAGAAGTTCCGCCTGGGTCGTCGCGATTGCGCGAGAGCGACCCCACGCGGGGCGTCATGCGATTGACTGGGCAGGTGGATCGCGAACTCGTCGGCGGGAGCATGAATTCGGTCGAACGACGAGGTGACACCGTGCTCCGGAACGCCGGACCGTGGACGCCAACAGTTCATCGTTATCTCGACTACCTCGCCGACGCAGGCATCGATTGGGTACCTAGAGCCCTTCGGATAGACGGTGCTCGAGAAGTGCTCTCCTACGTCGAAGGCGAGGTTCCGGTGTACCCGCTTCCCGAC
>CAXTLO010000166.1:2003-6114 GCA_964244965.1 uncultured Marisediminicola sp. | reverse complement strand
CAGCAGGTGTTCCTATCCTCGCTCGTCCGAAAAATCAAGGACGACAGCACGCTCACCGATATCGGCAAGCTCTACGGAATCGCATCGGCTGCGACGTCGAACATGACGCTGTCGTCCTCGCTCGCGTCGCCCAACACGATGGTCTCGATGGCGCTCGTGCTGAAGGACATCCCACTCGAACGGATCACCTTCGTTCAGTACCCGAGCGCTCCGGATGGGAACCGGGTGTACCCCGTGCGTTCGCAAGCCGATGCGTTGTTCGCCGCCATCACGTCGGATGCGCCGTTCGCGACCGAGGGGACCGGGCAGGGCGCCGAGTTGACGGAACCGGTCACACCCGTGCCGACGGAGCCGGCTCCGACCGAGCCGTCGGCTTCGCCTGGGGCACCGTCGCCGACGGCCCCCCCGACGCCCGAGGTGCTGCAGGGCGTCACCGGGCAGACGGCCGCCGACGAAACCTGTTCGGTCGCCAACAACTGAGAGCCGACGGCGAATCGGATGGCGCGGCGGCTGTCGTATGCTGAGTGCTGCGCTGCGTGCAGCGCTGGGAGACGTCGCATAGTTCGGCCTAGTGCACCACCCTGCTAAGGTGGAGAACCCTCACGGGTTCCGAGGGTTCAAATCCCTCCGTCTCCGCAAGCGATGCTCCCTTCGGTTGTACCGTCGCTGCCAGCTCCTCGGCAGGCGCTGGCGGCAGGATGAGGGCATGACCGACGCGCCGTTCCCCGACTGGTTCTTCGACCGCGACGACCCGACCTCCGATACTGCGTTCTACCGGGCACCCCGTTTGGTGACGCACATCGACGACGGGGCGATCCGGGCGGTCGGCGAGCTGTACGCGGAGCTCGGGATCGATGGTGCCGCGCCTCGGGCGACATCCGTCCTCGATCTCATGTCGTCGTGGGTGTCGCACTTCGTGAGGCCGCCGCAGCGACTGACAGTGCTCGGGATGAACCGCGACGAGCTCGACGCGAATGATGCCGCGGTCGAGCGTGTCGTGCGGGACTTGAACTCCGACCCGTCGCTGCCCTTCGGCGATGACGTGTTCGACGCGGCGACCTGCTGCGTGTCGATCGACTACCTGGTGCGGCCGGTGGAGGTGCTGGCAGAGGTCGCGCGCGTGCTGAAGCCCGGCGCTCCGATCGTGATCACGTACTCCAACCGGTGTTTCCCGACCAAGGCGATCCACGGGTGGCTCGCCACGAGCGATGAGCAGCATGGCGACGTGGTGAGCCGGTACCTGTCGCTCGCCGGCGGCTTCGGCGAGCCCGAGGTATCGCTGCGCACACCCGCTACTCGGTATCGCGGCGACCCGCTATGGGCGGTCGTGGCCCGAGCGGAGTAGGGAGCGCAGCCACAACTCGACCTCGCGGGAGTTCTGGAGCCGCACGATGTGCAGCGCCGGCAGCTCCTTCTCGAGCGGCGGGACCTCGTCGCGGTACTTCCGCCGCGTCCGGACGGCCCACCTCACGATGTGCTCCCGATCCGTAAAGAAGGTACGAAGCGCGGGTTCACGATTGCCGTTCCACAGAGCCTCGCGGCGGATGCTGCGCCGCACGGTTCGCCGGATGAGCCGGCCGAGCACGACCCGAAATGGGAGATCGAGCCAGACCATGGTGTCGGCGCGGCGTGCGATCACCGGCCGGCCCGTGTCGTACTGCCACTCGACGACCCACTCGTCCGCGTCGATCACAGCCGCCACATCCGCATCGAAAGACGGTCGAGGCTGCCAATCCGGCCCGTGATAGAGCGAGTCGATCTCGGTGTGCGGCACACCGAGCCCGACGGAGATGTGGCGTGCGAGCGTGGTCTTACCGGATCCGGTGACCCCGGCGATGGCGATCCGGCGCGGGGTCCAGGTGATGGGATCCGACGCTGCGAGCATCAGAGGAGTCTACGAACGACCGCTCGTGCCGCGTGTATCCGGATCACCGGGAGTAGCCCTCCCGCGGGTATCCGCCCGTGAAGGCGAGGATGCGGGTGAGCACGAACGACGACGTGTACGACGAGATCGCGTCGAACTTCTCCAGCACTGTGCCCTCCCGGTCGATGCCCGCCTGTTCGTAGGTGCCGATGGCCAGCAGCGGGGCGGTGCCGTTGGCGTCTAGCACCTCGAGCGACCGGGCGACCTGGTCGCGCCCGTTGTCGAGAGCGGTGGCGAGGATGACTTCGGACGAGACGCCGACGAGGTTCAGGTTCTCGTCGAGCACTCCGTTGTTGTAGTACTTCTCGAGCAGTACGGCATTGCGCGCGTAGTTCACCAAGCCGTAGCCCATCGCAGCGTAGTCGGCGTTCGGCTCATCCTCACCGATGTAGGCCTGCAGCGAGGGCAGCGCCTGCAACGACGTGTACGACAGCGCCACGGTGAGGTCCACCGCGCTGAGGCGCTCGCGGAAGACATCGTTGCTCTCGCCGCGGGCCTCGGCAGCGGGCTGGATGACTCCGGATTCGAAGGCGGCCCAGTTCGAATCGGCTCCGCGGCGGAAGAACGACGACACCGCACCGATGTCCGCACTGTCGGCGATCTCGCCGCCGTCGTTGTCCCGCCCGACCTCGAATACCGCGCGAGACGATTCCAGCTGACCCTGCGCGAGCTCGAAGTAGATCAGCGGAAGCAGCACGTCGGAGAGCAGGGTCTGCAGGTCGGTGTAGCTCGCGGAGCCGATCCGGTCGGCAATGACCTGCAGCCGTCCCTCGGCGAACAGGAGCAGGGAGTACGAGTCGAACGCGTTGCCGTAGGCGGCGATCAGGGCTTCGACATCCGTCAACGACTCGGGCTGGTAGGTGCTGAGCTGACTCATGAACGCATCGAAATCGGCGATGGCCGTCTCGGCTGCGGCCAGCTGCGAACCGAGATCCGCTCCTCCGGTGAGAAGGATGTCCTGCACGGTCGCGAAAGCGCGCGAGCCGCCCTGCATCAGCAGCGCTGCCTCGTTCGCCTCGACGTACGCCCCTCCCTGCAGCCCTTGCACCTGCAGGTCCCGAGCGCGTTGCGCGGCCGCCTGCGCCTGTGAGAGAAGGTCGGCCCCCGACGCCTGAATGGTCGGATCGAGCGCGGTGAACTCAGCCGCGAAGCGGTCGTAGCGCACCAGCGCGGCATCCGCAGCGCTTTCGAGCTTCGCGTACCCCTCCTCCGTGACCCGAGGCACCGCCGTGCCCTCGGGCGTCGGCAGCACCTCGCCGGTCAATTGCTCGTACGCCTGGTAGATGGTGCCCACCTCGATCACCTCGACGCCGTTCTGCGCGCCGAGCTGCACGACGTCGACCAGCGCCCCTTCGCTGTCGGGCACGTTCCGCTGCCCTGCGGGGATCAGCACGCGGTCGATCTCCCCGGCGTCGATCACGCCCTGCACCTTCTCCGGGATGCCGCCGACGGTGCCGACAGTCCCGGTCGGGTTGATGGTGCCGGTCATCGTCGCGGCCGGGTCGATCTCGTCTCCGAAGTACAGCGAGAGCACCCCGACCGTGGTGAGCGCCCCGGCGCTCGGTCCGTCGATCCGGCCGTCGAACGCGAACCGGTACTGCGTCGCCAACGGGGCGCCCGACAGCAGCGTCGCAACCGTGACCGCATTCCATGACGCGGCGCGCGTCATATCGCCGAAACCGGTGACCTCGTCTTCGGAGAAGTCGATCGTCAGGTCGCCGTCCTCGCTCGGCCGCACGGAGATGCGCTGCGGAGATACCCCACCGCTGTCGCCCGCGGCATACAGCGCCTGCACGGTGACCTCGTCGCCCTGGAAGCCGCCGTCGGCGTTCCCTCCCCCGCCGATGGGCGGGAGCAGAACGCATCCGCTGAGGGAGAACAGAAGGGACACGGTGATCACGGCCGCCACTGGCCGAGTCGGGGACGACATCATGAGCACCTCCGGTTTTCGGGTGAAAGTGAGGTCACACTAACGCGTGATCGCATCCATCGGGTGACGGCCGCGGTGCTCGAGCGCGCCGCTGATACTCAGGAGCGCATCAAGCGGGTGCATGGCGCGGCGCATCATCACGCTGCCGCGGCCCTCAGGGCGGGAGCGACTCTCGCACGAGCGTCACCAGCTCGGTGTCGTCGTCGCTCCCCGCCCATCGTTCGAATGCGGTGCGGAATATCGCGATCATCAGTTCG
>CAXTLO010000166.1:0-1903 GCA_964244965.1 uncultured Marisediminicola sp. | reverse complement strand
CCGTCGTGTCAGGTGGTGACGACGTACTTGCCGCTGCCGCGACCGGCTCGCATCGCCTCGTGGGCATCCATGATCCGGTCGAAGGCGAACACCCGGTTGATCGGCACGGTCGCGGTGCCGGCCGCGACATCGTCGAGGAAGCCCTGCAACACCTCCGCCGGCAGGTCGCTGGCCTGCCCGTGGTATCCGGCGAGGCGCACGCCTCGGGGGAGGTCGTCGTTCGGGTAGAAGTTTGCAAGCTCCCACTGGTTCGACAGCATGCCCGTGAAGCAGACGACGCCGTGCACGCGGATCGCCGCGAGGGTGTCGGGCAGGGTCGGGGTTCCCACGAGCTCGATCGCCCCGTGCACACCGTCCGGTTCGATCGCCCGCACCTGGATGGCGACCTCTCCGTCGTCGAGGAGCGGATGGTCCACGCCGACGCCGCGTAGATCGTCGAACTTGGCCTCATCACGGGTGGTGGCGAACACCGTCATCCCCATCCGCTTCGCGAGAACGGCGGCGGCCATCCCGACGGACGAGGTGCCGCCTCGGATGAGCACACTCTGCCCCGTTCCGGCATCCAGGCCGAGGGTCAGCGACCCATAGGCGGTCTGCACCATCTCCGGCACGGCCCCGAGCACGGCCCAGTCCAGCTCGCTGCGGAACGGGATGACCTGCGCGGCCGGCACTACCGTGTACTCGGCATACCCTCCGTCGTACTGGCGCCCCATCCCGCCCATCATCGTGGCGACCTTCTGACCTGGCTCGAACTGGCCGGAGGGGTCTGTCACGACCTCGCCGACAGCCTCGATGCCGAGCACGCGGGGAAACACGACGCCCTGGGCGAGCCCGAAGCGCGTGTGCAGCTCGGAGCGGTTCAGGCCGAAGGCGCGCACGCGGATGAGCACCCATCCCTCTTCTGGACGGGGGATCGGCAGCTCGCGGATCGTGAGGGCGCCCGGCGCGTCGATGGTGCCCGGGGTGTCGAGCACGATCGCCCGCATCGTGGCGGCTGGCGTGTCGGTGTCTCGTGCGGGGTCGGCGTCGATCGACCGTCGGTCCGTCGCGGATGCCCGGGAATCCCGGCGGAGCGCGGCGAGCAGGCCACCGAGTTCATCCAGTCGGCCGGCGCCGAGGGATCTGCTCAGCCGGGTGGCCAGCACCGCGTCGACGGTCGTCGTCGCGGCGCTCAGGGCGGATTCCCCGTCGTCGGTGAGGTGCAGCAGCGACGAGCGCCCGTCTCCCGGATTCGCCGTGCGCCGGCAGAACCCACGCGACTCGATGCGGTCCACGAGCTTGCTCGCGCCGCCGATCGTGATCACGAGATCCTCGGCGACATCGAGCACCCGGCATCCGTCGTGGGTGCTGATGGCTCGCATGCCCTCGAACTGAGCCAGGGTGAGGTCGAGGTCGACGCGAAGTCGCGCATCGATCGCGTTCCACAGTTCGATCTGCACGCGCACCAGGTCGTGGAAGACCGTCTGTAGCTGATTCATGCGCCAAGTATGCTGCATTCCTCGGAATGCAAATCCGTCTCAAGCGAGATATTGGCACTCACCACAGTCGAGTGCTAACATCGTGCGCAAGTTGAGTCGCTTCGACTCAATACAACCGAAATCTCTGGTACCTGAAAGGGGAATCTTCATCATGGCTATGTCTTTCGATCCTTTCGCGGAGCTCGACCGCCTGGCCGGCAGCATGCTGCAGGTGCGCCCCGGACCGCGCTTCATGCCGGTGGACCTCTACCGGGACGGCGACCACTACGTGCTCAATGCCGACATGCCGGGTATCGATCCGGGCACCGTCGACATCGACGTGGACGGTCAACTCATGACCATCCGCGCCCAGCGCACGCTGCGTCACCAAGACGGCGTGAAGTGGCTGGCCGAGGAGCGCCCGCACGGCACCTACCTGCGGCAGT
>CAXTLO010000165.1:0-6268 GCA_964244965.1 uncultured Marisediminicola sp. | reverse complement strand
CCGCGGGTCGTCAGCCGGATGCGGTGTCGCCCATCTGCAGCGCCGCGTCAGTCCTGCGGTCACCCTCGCCGTCGAAGTAGCGGTCGAGAACCTGCTGGAATACAGGCTCGGCGCCGTCTGCCGCGCGGAACAACGTCATCGAGGAACGCAACTTCACCGAATCGATGCTGCCGAACACCTCCTCGGCGCTCGTACCCCGGCCGCGGGCGACGACGGTCGAGATCTCCCGGAGGCGTGAACCGAGCACGGGATGGTCGAGGTAGGAGATCGCTTCGGGTAACCCGGAGATGGCGTAGTAGCGGGCGGTCGTGCTCGACCCGAGGCCGGTGAGCTGGGGAAAGACGAACCACATCCAATGACCGCGCTTGCGGCCGTTGGCGAGCTCGTCGAGCGCGTGCGAGTAGCTGCCGGCCTGCGCCCCGACGAAGCGGACGAGGTCGTACCGGTCGTGACCGGCGGCCTTCAGGGTCGGATGGGATGGCATGGTGCGAACCTAAGCGGGAACGTTCCGCGGAGTCGACGGGTTGCATCGAGAACGACGCCACGTAGGAAGCGGAACCCATGACGATCCCTCTCTCCATCCTCGACCTCGCCCCGATCTCGTCGGGGCAGGGTCCCGCTGAGAGCTTCGCGGCGAGCGTCGCGCTGGCGCAGACCGCCGAACGGCGTGGCTACCGACGTGTCTGGTACGCCGAGCACCACAACATGCCGACGATCGCATCCTCCGCGACGAGCGTTCTGATCGGTCATGTGGCATCTCAGACCACGAGCATCCGACTCGGCGCGGGTGGGGTGATGCTTCCCAACCACGCGCCGCTGACCATCGCGGAGCAGTACGGCACGCTGGAAGCGCTGTACCCCGGACGTATCGACCTCGGTCTCGGGCGTGCGCCGGGGAGCGATCAGGCGACGATGCACGCGATGCGCCGCGACGCGATGTCGGCTGACCGCTTCCCGGAGGATGTGCTCGAGCTCCAGGGCTACCTGCGCGGGCGATCCCGCGTGCCCGGTGTGCAGGCGGTACCGACCGCGCCGACGGAGGTGCCGCTGTACATCCTCGGCTCGTCGCTGTTCGGCGCGCAGCTCGCCGCAGCGCTCGGCCTGCCGTTCGCCTTCGCGTCTCATTTCGCGCCGGATGCTCTCGTCGACGCTGTCGACATATACCGCCGCGACTTCCGTTCATCCGGGCCCACGTCGGAGCCGTGGGTGCTCGCAGGCGTGAACGTCATCGCCTCCGATGACAGCGACGACGCGCGGCACCAGTTCGAAACGATGCGACGAGCTCGGGTGCGGATGATGATCTCCCGTGGCGCCGGAGGCGTCGAGTACACCGACGAGCAGATCGACGAGTTCTTGCACACACCACAGGGACGTCAGCTCGCCGCGATGGCGAGATACTCCGCTGTGGGAACCGCCGAGGAGGTCAGCCGCCAGCTCGAGGAGTTCGCGACGCTTGCCCGTGCAGACGAGCTGGTCACGGCGCACGCCTCGATGGCGGTGACCGATCGGCTCCGATCGGTGGAGCTCACTGCCGTCGCGATGATGGCTGCCACAGTCTGACCCGCCAGCGCGCCGCCGCCGTCGAGCCGCGCGTCACTTCTGGGCGGCCGGCTCGGTCGGTCGCACCCGGATCCGGCGCAGCGGATGCGCCTCGTCGAGTTCGACGACCGACCCGAGCGACTGCACGAAGTCGGTGAACGACTTGAAGCCGAGTGCGCGCTCCTGGAAGGTGGGATCCATGCGCAGCATCTGGTTCTTCACTCCGCTGCTGGACTGCCATTCGTCGTCGTTCTTGGACTGACCCAGCTGCAGTGCACGCACCAAGAGGTCGGTGGCGGCGTCCTTTTCATTGCGCGTCTTGCTCGAGCGACGGGTGCGCACCGGAGGGTCGGCCTTTTCGGCCGGAGCCGGGGGAAGTTCCTGCGGAGTCGGTCGCACTCCGGGGAGCGCGTCGTAGTCGGCGAACTCGTTGCAGGCCGATGCGAGCGCCCGGCTCGTGGCCCCCGCCACTCCGATGCCGACGACGTAGCGCCCGAGCTGCTTGCACCGCTGTGCGAGCGCGATGTAGTCCGAGTCCCCCGCGACGATCACGACGTGGGTCAGGTCCGACAGCCGATAGAGGTCTTCCACTACGTCGACGGCGAGACGGATGTCGGCGCCGTTCTTCATCGAGGCGACGGTCGGAAACAGCTGCACGAGGTCGACCGCCCGCTCGATCAGCTGGCTGCGGTAGCTCGCGTTCACCGGAACCGACCAGTCGGCGTAGGCGCGGCTCACCGCGATGGTGCCGAACGAGGAGGCGAAGTCGAGTACCGCGCCGAGGTCGACTGTGGCGTCTTCGAGCCGCTTCGCGACGTCGGTACCCGGACTCACCCGCGGGTCGAAGCTCCGCGCGTCGTCACGGTGGAACTGTCCGCGACGGCTCTTCTGGTCGTACCTCGAGATGACGATGTTGTCGAAGTCGATATAGACGGCGACGCGGGTGTCGGTCGGTTCAGCCAACGCTGCTCCTCTGCTCGCGCCGGATGATCCGCGCGTGCCCAGTGTTCCAGGATGCCGGCGGAGCAGCAAACAACCGGCGGAGCAGCAAGCGGCGGGCGACTCGATCGGATCCTGACCCCGTGACGCGATCGAGGCGCACCCACCCGCGTGCAACAAGTCGAGCATAGGTCGCGTGCAGCATGGAATCGACGGCTCGTATGCCCCCAGTTCGGGGAGGGGTCAGCGGTCAGCCAGAGAGTGGCGGAGCGATCACCGGCCGACCCGAGCCAGTAGCGCGTCGAGCATCGGAACCTGTCCGGCCACGAGCCGTACGCGGGCATCCGCTGATGCCGTCCACTCCGCCCGATCGATCTCAGGGAACGATCGCATCCGGCCGGAGCCGCGAGGCCATTCGGTCTCGAAGGTGTTGCTGCTGACCCATCGGAGCGCACCGGTGTATTCGGCTTCGAAGACGGTCACCTCCTTGCCCGAGCGCTGCACGAACCGTCCGAGCAGGTCGTAGTCGAGCTCGGGCGCCGGCACGCCGGTCTCCTCCTCGAACTCCCTGAGGGCTGCCGCGAGCGGATCCTCGCCCTGGCCGTATTCGCCTTTCGGGATCGACCACGCCGCGGCGTCCTTGCGGGTCCAGAAGGGTCCGCCCATGTGGGCGATCCACACCTCGCGCGTTCCGACCCCCGCAGCTGAGCCTGCGGCCGCCTCACCGCTGACGGCACCGGGACGGTGCAGCAGGATTCCGGCGCTCAGCGATCGCGTCAACTGAGGTACTCCACTCGCTCCCGGGCCCGATCGGATGCCCTGCGGGCGCTCCGGGCGGCGCGCACGGCCGCCTCGCGCTCCGAGTCCAGCTGCCGGGACTCCTCATCCGCGGCGGAGATCTGCTCTTCGAGCTCGGCGAGTTCGTGACGCAGGCGTTCGGCGGCGCCCTCCAGCTCTGCCCGGCGGTCGGACGCGGCGGCGAGCTTCGCCCCCACGTGCTCGAGCGCGCCATCCGCCTCTCGTGACCACCTGTCGGCTTCCTCGGCGCTCGCGGTCGCCTCAGCCAATTCTCGTTCTCGCCGCTCTTCGCGCGACTGCCGGGGCGGGCGGGTCGAGCTGTGCCCGGAGCCCTGATCACCACCGGAGGTCGGCACCGCCACCGCGTCGGTGAGGTCCACCGGCTCGATTCCACTGGAGTTGAGGCTGCGGAGCAGTCGAGCCGTGCGTATCGCCTCCGCGGCTGCGGGGTCGGTCATCGCCGCCTGTAAGGTCTGTTCGACTTCGGTGGAGGTCGAGGGGGCGACAGTGTGACCGAGGTCATCTGCGATGCCGGCGGCCCGACGGGCCAGTGCGGTCACCACCTTGCGGCGCTGCTGCCCGAGCGACCGCAGTGTCACCGGATCGAGATCGTCTTGCGCGTCGCGCAGCGACTGACCGAGCTCGAGCAGCGCCTCCACCTCCTCACGCCGGTGCCGGACGAGCTGGTTCACCACCCAGGCAGTGGCTGACGGCTTGCGGAGTCCGCGGATCTCGCCGGCGAGCCCGCGGTCGTCCGCGTCTTTCGCGGCCGTGTTCCGCGCTGCGGTGAACTGGTCGAGCGGGAGGGCGTAGAGCCGATCCGCGACCTCGAGAAGACTCACCGCGCCGCGCTCGCGGACTCAGGCCGGGACGCGGGTCTCGGCGGGGACTCCGACATAGTCGCGGAGGTGCTGCGCGGTCAGCGTCTCGGCGGAATCGACGAGTTCACGCGGCGTGCCCTCGAACACGATCCGGCCGCCATCCAGTCCCGCTCCCGGGCCGAGATCGATCAGCCAGTCCGCGTGCGCCATCACCGCTTGGTGGTGCTCGATCACGATCACCGTCTTACCCGAGTCGACCAGCCGATCCAGCAGCGCCAGCAACTGCGCGACATCGGCCAGGTGGAGCCCGGTCGTCGGCTCGTCGAGTACGTACACGCCGCCCTTCTCGGCCATGTGGATGGCGAGCTTCAGGCGCTGGCGCTCTCCACCGGAAAGGGTGGTGAGCGGCTGCCCGAGGGCGATGTATCCGAGTCCGACATCGACGAGCCGCTCGAGGATCAGGTGCGCCGGCCCCGAGCCGAAGAAGTCGCGCGCTTCGGACACGGGCATCGCGAGCACCTCGCTGATGTCCTTGCCGTTGAGCTTGTATTCGAGCACCGCAGCCTGGAACCGCTTGCCGCCGCATTGTTCACAGGTGGTCGCGACACCCGCCATCATCGCCAGATCGGTGTAGATGACACCGTTGCCGTTGCAATTCGGGCACGCGCCCTCCGAGTTGGCGCTGAACAGGGCGGGCTTCACCCCGTTGGCCTTCGCGAAGGCCGAGCGGATCGGATCGAGTAATCCCGTGTAGGTGGCCGGGTTGCTTCGCCGTGATCCGCGGATGGGCGCCTGGTCGACCGATACGACGTTGGCGCCTCGGGGGATCGAGCCGTGGATGAGCGAGCTCTTCCCGGAACCCGCGACCCCCGTGACCACAGTCAGAACACCCAAGGGGATGTCGACGTCGACGTGCTGCAGGTTGTGACTGGTCGCGTCGCGCACCTCGAGTACCCCGGTCGCGGCGCGCACGGCGTCCTTCAGTCGCGCGCGGTCGTCCAGATGCCGGCCGGTGATCGTGTCGCTGGCACGCAGATCGTCGACTGTCCCCTCGAACTGCAGCCGACCGCCGTGCACCCCGGCACGCGGTCCCAGGTCGACGACATGGTCGGCGATCGAGATGGTCTCCGGTTTGTGCTCCACCACGAGCACCGTGTTGCCCTTGTCGCGCAGGCGGATCAGCAGGTCGTTCATGCGCTGGATGTCATGAGGGTGAAGCCCGACAGTTGGTTCGTCGAACACGTAGGTCACGTCGGTGAGGCTCGAGCCGAGGTGACGCACCATCTTCACGCGCTGTGCCTCTCCTCCCGAGAGCGAGGCGGAGGTGCGGTCGAGGGAGAGGTACCCCAGCCCGATCTCGACGAGGGAGTCGAGCGTCTGCCGCAGCGTAGCGATGAGAGGGGCCACCTCGGCGTCCTCGATGTCGCGCACGAAGGCCGCGAGGTCGCTGATCTGCATCGTCGAGCAGTCCGCGATGCTCCTGCCGGCGATCTTCGACGACCGAGCCCGCTCGTTCAACCGTGTGCCGAGGCACTCCGGACAGTCGGCGTAGGTGATCGCGCGGTCGATGAACGCGCGGATGTGCGGCTGTACGGAGTCTTTGTCCTTCGACAGGATGCTCTTCTGCACGCGGGGGATCAGACCCTCATAGGTGAGGTTCATGCCGCTGATGGGCACCTTCACCGTCTCTTTGTGCAGGAAGTCGTCCCACTCCTGATCGGTGTAATCGCGGAGCGGCTTGTCGCCGTCGAGAAAGCCCGACTCGGTGAACATGCGCACCATCCAGCCGGTCGTGTTGTACCCGGGAATGGTGATGGCACCCTCGTTGAGGCTCTTGTCGCGGTCGAACAGCTCGTCGAGGTCGATGTCGGTGACATGGCCGAGCCCCTCGCAGCGCGGGCACATCCCCTCCGGCGAGTTGAAGCCGAAGTAGAACGAGGGACCCACCTGGGGATCGCCGAGCCGGCTGAAGACGATCCGCAGCATCGCGTTGACGTCGGTAGCGGTGCCGAGAGTGGAGCGCGAGTTGGCACCCATCCGCTCCTGATCGACCACGATGGCCGCGCTGAGATTCTCGAGCGCGTCCACATCCGGGCGCGCAAGCGACGGCATGAAACCCTGGATGAACGACGAGTAGGTCTCGTTGATCATGCGCTGCGACTCGGCCGCGA
>CAXTLO010000164.1:0-6283 GCA_964244965.1 uncultured Marisediminicola sp. | reverse complement strand
CGGATGCGCGGATGCGCGGGAGGCGGTGTCGGGTGCTGGCTCAGCCGGCGAGGACTAGGAACAGCGTGACGGTCGTTCCACGCTCGACGACGGCACCGGCCGCTGGGTCGGTGCCGGTCACGGTCGATCCCTCGAACGGGATGAAGATCGGATTGAAGCTCACCCTGAGACCGAGCGCCTCCAGCTCCGCCGTCGCGTCGACGCGGGTCTCGCCTCTCACATCAGGCACGGTGACGGGAGCCGGACCGTCCGAGATGAGCAGATCGAAGGACGCTCCGGGGCGGACGACGCCCTCGACCGCGGGCGTCGCGGAAATGACCGACCCCTCGTCGATGGTGTCGCTGTACTCGCGAGCTCCCTCGGTTCCGACCAGGCCGGCATCTTCGAGCGTGGCGAGGGCGGTCGACAGTGGCTGACCGGTCACATCCGGAATCGGGCCGAGCGACACGACGAGCGTGATCGGCCGCTGCTCCGCGTAGGTGGTAGCGCCGGCCAGGCTCGACTGGTCCTCGCCGAGGGCGTCGATGACGACGCCCGCGGCCACGGCGCCGTCGAATTGAGTGATCGAGGACTGCGTGGTGAAGCCGGCGTCCTCGATCGCCGCGATGGCGTCGGATTCCGGGATCCCGACAAGGGTCGGCAGCGCTATCGCGGCCGGTCCTCCGGACAGGATGAGGGTCACCTCGCTGCCGCGTTGCAGCGACCCGCCCGCCCCCGGTTCAGTGCCGACCGTCGTACCCGCGGGGATGGTCGGATGGGTGGCGGTCGCGGGCGCATCTGCCGCCACGAGCCCTGCGTCGGTGAGCGCTGCGCTCGCGGCTTCGGGCGACTGCCCGGCGACGTCTGGGACGGTCACGAGGGCGCCCGGGCCGGCGTTGAAGTACCACCCCGTACCAGCGGCGGCACCGGCGAGCAGCAGTACCAGGGCGAACAGCCACCATCCGCGCGAACGTCGCGTGCGCGACTTGACCCGCAGGGCGGAGGTGCTGTCGGCGACGACCGGCCCGGTCCGATGCCGCATAGGACGGGGGTCGGCCCGCGCCGGCCGGATCACCTGCGTCGCGTCGTCGGACACGTCGGGAACGGATGCTGCGGGCATGACCATCGTGCGTTGGGTGCCCGTGCGTCCCTCCCGGAGGTCCGATTGGGTTTCGAGGAGCTGGTCCAGCATCGTCTTCGCGTCCCGCGGGCGCTGGTCGGGGTCCCTGGCGGTCGCCCACAGCACGAGCTCGTCGAGTTCCGCCGGCACGCGCGGATTGTGGGTACTCGGCGTGCCCACGGTGTCGTTGGCGTGCTGGTGCGCGATCTGAAACGGCTGTTCGCCCTTGAACGGCTGCTCTCCGGCGAGCATCTCGTAGAGCATGATGCCCACGGCGTAGATATCACTGCGGGTGTCGGCGATCCCACGGGTCACGAGTTCAGGGGAGAGGTAGGCGATCGTGCCGAGCAGCGCGTTGCCGGTCGCGGTGTTGGCGGTTGCCGCGCGGGCGAGTCCGAAGTCGCCGATCTTGATCCGTCCGTCGTCGGCGAGCAGCACGTTCTCGGGCTTGAGGTCGCGGTGGACGATACCGTTCTTGTGCGCCGCGGCCAGGCCGGACAGCACGGCCTCCATGATGTCGAACGCCTGATCGGTGGTCAGCACTCGGTGCTCCTGCAACAGGTCCCGCAGCGTGATGCCCGGCAGGTACTCCATCACCAGGTACGCCGTGTCGGAGTCCTGCCCCTGGTCGTACACGTTGACGACATTCGGGTGCGCCAGGCGGGCCGCAGAACGCGCCTCCTGAATGAAGCGGGCCTTGTACTGACTGTCATCGGCGAGGTGACCGTGCATCACCTTGATCGCGACCCGGCGTTCCAGGCGCAGATCCGTCGCCAGATAGACCGTCGCCATGCCCCCGCGGGCGATGCGCGACCTGACCTGATATCGACCGTCGACGAGACGGCCGATCATCGGGTCCGTCGTGTTCGTGGTCACCGCTCGATTGTAAGGACGGGTGCTCGCTCAGCCCCGTCGAAACACCGCACGCGGGAGAGGTGGAGCGAGGACTGCCGGACCGGTCAGCTGAGCTGGTCCAGCCAGCTCCACGCGGAGACCTCCCACTTGGCGTATGCATCGGGATAGGCCGACCGCTGGACCGCCTGGGCGGCCTGGGTCACGGTCTTCGCGTTCCAGCCCGGGATGTCGAGCAAGCCGGCGGTGATCCCACGATTTGGGCCGGCGGGCCCGCCGAAGAACAGTCGGGATGCGTAGGTCGGGTCCGTCACCTGGGCGGGCGTTCCCCATCCGGTGCTCGGGCGCTGCTGGAAGAGCCCGAGGGAGTCTCGATCTCCGTAGTCGAGGTTCAGCAGGCTCGATTCCTGCATCGCCGCCGAGAGCGCCACGACGAGGCCGTAGTCGCTGACGCCGAGAGACCGGCCGACCGAGATGATGGTGCGCGCGTTCGCCGTCATCTCGGGCGTCAACGGCGTGACTCCTCCGACGGTCGCGGTCGTCACGGCGACGCCGGGGATGACCAGCGAGCGACCGCCGTAGATGATGCTCGACCAGCCGAGCCCATTCGCATTCAGGATGGCCTGGATGGAGACGCCGTACTGCTTGGCGATGCTCGCGACGGTGTCACCGCCCTGAATGACGTGTGCCGTCGCGGCGACGGAGTTGATGGGAGAGGGAGCCGTGACCGGTGCCGAAGTGACCGGGGCGGCACTGACCGGGAGAGCACTGACCGGGGTGGGAGTGATCGCCGCTGCGCTCGTGACACCCGGAATCGTCAGGGTCCGCCCGGCGTAGATGGTGCTCGTCGCGCTGAGGCCGTTCGCGGACAGGATCGCCTGGGCCGGTACGCCGGTTCTGCTCGCGATGGCCGAGATGGTGTCACCCGCCACGATCGTGTAGCGGTTCGGTGCGACCGCAGTGACCGGGGCGGTCTGGATGGGCGCCGCCGAGGCGCTCGTGAGCGTCAGCACCTGCCCGGGGAAGATCACCGACTTCCACCCGAGTCCGTTGAGGGCGAGTACCGATGCGGTGGCCAGACCGTACCGACCGGCGATGCTGCTGATGGTGTCGCCCGCCGCGACGGTGTAGTTCGTCGGAGCGGCGGCCGTCGTGAGGGTCCCCGCGGCCATCCCGGTTCCGGTCGCCTCGGCGGTGGATGCAGCGTGCGCCGCTGCGAGCGCCTCGCGGATGGTCTTGCCCAACTGGCTCGGCGACGCTTTATCACGGTCGGGTTGCTTCGGCTGGGCCGCGTCGAGAGGACCGCTCAGATTCATGCTCATCGCCATCGAGCCGGCCAGCACGATCGGGATGGTGGAGAACAAGCTCCTCGTCAACCTGCGAGCGGTACCCCCGGGAAGGATGCGAGATGCACCGTCGGTCGTTCTCGTCATCGCAGGTTCCCCACTTGCCGGCCGGAAAGGTCGTGCCCCACCTCGAGCGGACGGATCCGACGGGCCGGGCACATCGCCCCAAACTGACACAGTTGGTTATGGGTGTCAATCAACGATGCCACTGTGAATCGAGTTAACGCGTCGGAAACATTTCACCGCGCCGGCAGACCACGTACTCCGTGGCAGGCTTGACGGGTGAATGCGCTGCAGGAGACCGCCTGGCTCACCATCCCCGACCTGGTAGACACCCTCGGATTGGGGGTCAGCCGCGTACGCCGACTGATCGAGGATCGGACTCTTCTCGCCGTTCGGCGAGACGGCGTGCTCATGGTGCCGGAGGCATTCATCCGCGACGGGGAGCCGCTTCACGAACTCCGGGGCACGCTCGTCGTACTCGCGGACAACGGATTCACCGACGACGAGGCGATGACCTGGCTACTCGAGACCGATGACGTGCTGGATGCGCCGCCGATCGAAGCGCTCCGACAGGGGCGCAAGGCCGAAGTACGGCGGGTCGCCCAGGCGATGGCGTTCTGAGCGACGCGCACTATGGCGTCGAACGTGGGCTAGGCCGTCCGCCGGGTCACGGTGTCGGCGAGCCGGGTCAGTTGGACTCGCGATGCCGCACTGATCGGAGCGTCGGCGAGCGCGTCGAGCGCGCGCTCCACGTTGTCGTCGATGACTCGTTCGACCTGCTCGACCGCCCCGCTGTCTCGGATGGAAGCCTGCAGCATCCTCACCTGCTGATCGCTGAGGTCATGATCGCCGAGCAGCTCGTCGAGGAGTCGCCGCGAGCTCGCCGGCATCCGGGTCCTCGCGGTCGCGACGAGAACGGTTCGCTTGCCCTCGCGCAGGTCGTCGCCTGAGGGCTTGCCGGTGACGGCTGCGTCGCCGAATACGCCGAGCAGATCGTCGCGCAGCTGGTAGGCGACACCCAGCGGGAGACCGAACCGCCGCAGCGCCCCGATCTGCTCCGCGGTCCCACCGGCGAGGCTGGCGCCGATCGCGAGAGGCGCCTCGATGCTGTACTTCGCCGACTTGTACACGATCACCCGGTGCGCGCGTTCGAGGAGCTCCTCTTCCGGATGGCTCTGCCAAGCGCGTTCCTCGAGGATGTCGAGGTACTGCCCGACAGTCACCTCGGTGCGCATCCGGTTGAATTCTGCGCGAGCGCGTCGGCCGGCGTCGTCATCGCGCAGCGACCTGAGGCCATCGTCGAACAGCTCGTCACTCCAGCCGAGGAGGAGGTCGCCGAGCAGCAGGGCGCCCGACCGGCCGAAGCCGGACGCCGAGCCGAGCCAGCTCGCCGCGCCGTGCATCTGTTCGAAGCGCTTGTGCGCCGACGGGCGGCCCCGGCGCGTGTCGGAATTGTCCATGATGTCGTCGTGGACGAGCGCGGCAGCGTGGAAGATCTCGAGCGCGCTCGCAGCGAGCACGACGGCGGCGAGGTCGACAGCGTCGTCCGGCTCATCCCCCATCGGATCGAACGTCGACGCATGCCCTGACGCGGCCTGCCAGCCCCAGTAACAGAACAGGGCGCGAAAGCGCTTGCCTCCACTCAACAGGTCACGCGCGTAGGCGATGAACGGAGTGAGGTCGGCGGCGATCGCGTCGAGCACCGGTTCGCGGGAATCGAGGAAGCGATCGAGGTCGGCCTGCACGAGGTCAACTAACCGGGTACTCTCAGCCACGCGCCTAGCCTAGCTATCCGGCCTACGCATACACTTGAGGCCTAGCTGCGCACTCGAGCCCGAGGGGAGTCACCATGCCGCTGTCCGAGCACGAGCAACGCCTGCTTGAAGAGATGGAGCGCAACCTCTATCACAACGATGCGGAGTTCGTGGCGGCTGTCGGCACTCGTCGCGGCAAGCCGAACTACACCCTCATCGTCTCGGGCATCCTTCTCGCTGTGCTCGGCATCGCGATCGTCGTGACCGGCGTGATCCTTCGCCAGCCGCTCATCGGCATCGGCGGGTTCGTGGTGATGTTCGTCGGCGCGCTGCTGGCCATTGCGCCTCCGCGACGAGGTGGCCCGATCCAGGAGCCCAGCGCAGCCGAGCGGGCGAGCGCATCGTCTCGAACCGGTGCCGGTGCATCGCGGAGCGGTTTCATGGACCGCATGAACGAGCGGTGGGACAAGCGTCAGGACGATCGCCCCGACCGCGACTGATCGACGCACCACATTGAGCCGACCTTCGGGTCGGCTCTTTTTTTGTGCCCGATCGCGCGTTCGGGCGATATTTCCCTCCACCGCAGAACACCCCGTGGTAGCTGGGCTCGGCGCTGTGTGATGCCCCCATTTCGGGGACCTACCTATCGCCGGTGGGGCGAAGTGGAGTAAAGTGGAGGAACCTGAGCAGGCCGGCGTTCGAGGGGGGAGTACCTGTTGTTCCTCGGTACCCACACGCCCCGCCTCGACGAGAAGGGACGCATCATCCTGCCTGCGCGCTTCCGCGATGAACTCGAGTCCGGCATCGTCGTCACCCGCGGTCAGGAACGCTGCCTGTACGTGTTCAGCACACGTGACTTCGAGGCCCTCAACGACCGCATCAAGCAGGCACCCATCACCAGCAAGCAGGCGCGAGACTTCCTGCGCCTCTTCCTCTCGGGAGCGCACTCGGAGGTACCCGACAAACAGCACCGCGTGACCATCCCTGCCCAGCTGCGCGCCTATGCGGGTCTCGACCGCGACCTCACCGTCATCGGCGCAGGCGACCGCGCGGAGATCTGGGACACCGCCGCCTGGAACGCGTACTACGCCGAGCAGGAGTCGAGCTTCGCCGAAACCGCGGAGGAGGTGATCCCGGGACTCTTCTAGCGCCTTGCCTGGGACTCCCAGCCGATCTCCGCCCTGCCGCCCCTTCCCCGGCAGCAGGTAGGAACGGATGGGGATCCGAGG
>CAXTLO010000163.1:4806-6295 GCA_964244965.1 uncultured Marisediminicola sp. | reverse complement strand
ATGCTCACCCTGCACCTCGACAGCGGCGCCTCGATCCTGATCTACCCGAAAGAGGATCACGCTCCCGCCTCGTTCACCATCCTCAACTTCGGCGTCGACGACGTGGACGCCGCGGTCACCCGACTGAACGAGCACGGAGTGACGACGAAGATCTACGACGAGATGGGAGACGACCGCGGCATCCAGCGGGGGTGGGGGCCGGACATCGCCTGGTTCCGCGACCCCGCAGGCAACGTGCTGTCAGTGCTGGCATCGGAAATCTGAGCACCACGCCGTCTCGATCGGGCGTCTCGGTCGGCGTACCCTCGTGGAGGCGGCCGGCGCCGTCGAGCCGCCATGATCCACCGAGGTCGGGAGCGACGATGACCGAGCCGGCGGACTCGTCGCACGTGTTCCTGCGCCGCCTCGCGACCGACCTCGCCGCGGGGGAGTTCACCGTCGACGCGCTCACGCGACTCTGGGGGCCCGCCGCTGAGGCCGCCCTCCACCGTGGGCAGCGGGTTCCCGCGACGCGGGCTCTGCGCGACGACGTTCCGCTGAGCATCCTGGCCAAGTTCTTCGTCCTCGGGATGCCGGTGTCGGCCGCGCAGCTGGACGGCGCGCTGCCGGCGACGGGAGTCGAGGGGGTGACCCGGCTCGGCCTCAGCGAGGAGCGGGAGGAGCTGGTGCATCCGCTGCTCGACCTCCGGCCGTACTCGTTCGTCGACTCAGCGGGTGTCGGCAGCTGGTGGATCGTCTCGGACCTCGGGGAGGCCTCACTCGGCCACGAGCTCGGTTCAGATCATGTACTCGGAGTCGGTGGCGCGTCGATGACGCTGAGTTCGCTGATGGTGCCGACAACGGTGTCGACCGTGCTCGACCTGGGCACCGGGTGCGGCATCCAGGCCCTGCACGCCGCGCGGCACGCCCGTCGAGTGATTGCGACCGACATCTCCGAGCGCGCGCTTCTGATCGCGGCGATGAACGCTCAGCTCAACGGCGTGACCAACATCGAGTTCCGCCGCGGCGATCTGTTCGAACCGGTACGAGGCGAGCACTTCGACCTCATCGTGTCCAACCCGCCGTTCGTCATCACCCCCCGGTCGTCCGTGGTTCCCGAATACGACTACCGAGATGGCGGGATGACCGGTGACGACCTCGTCGCCGCCGTCGTGCGCGGGTGCATCCGGCACCTGCGACCCGGTGGGATCGCTCAGTTGCTCGGCAACTGGGAGTACCACGCGGGTGCCGACGGACTGGCGCGGGCCCTCGCCTGGGCCGACGCGCCCGGGGTCGACGCCTGGGTGATCGAACGAGAGCGGCAGGATGTCGCCGCGTACGCCGAGACCTGGATCCGCGATGGCGGAACCCGCCCCGGCGCGCGCTTCGATCAGCTGCACACCGCGTGGCTCGACGATTTCGCCCGCCGCGAGGTCGACTCGGTCGGCTTCGGGTACCTGACGCTCCGCCGGTCGGATGATGCGGCACCGATGCGACCGGCACCGATGCG
>CAXTLO010000163.1:0-4706 GCA_964244965.1 uncultured Marisediminicola sp. | reverse complement strand
TCTTCTTCAGGGCGCCGCCCTTGTGCGCCGCCTCCTTGCCGGACTTGTCCGACTTCACGATGTAGGCGGGCTCGTCGGAGGACGCGGTGAAGTGCTGTCCGTCGAACTGGAAGTCCTTTGTCTTCTTCTCCTGCACGGTGCCATGCGTCTCGCCCTGCGACGTGTTCCAGCTCACTTTGTCGCCCTTGGACAGCGAATCAGCCATGGTCTCCCTCTTTCTCCTCAGACGCATCCGCGTCGTGTTCCGACGCGCCTGTGTCGTGAGCTTCTGGCACGTCGGTTCCGCGCTCGCGGGACCGCCAGTCCTCGCCGATCGCCCCGATCGAATTCATCGCATCAGCCAACTCGGCATCCGCTGGTGATCTCGCGGCACCGGCCGCATCCGTTCCCGACATCGTCCACCTCTTTCCTTTACCCACGCTAATCACGATCCGGCCCTGGAGACGACCCCTTGTCATCCGCCGCCACTACCACCGTCGCTTCGAATCGAGAACCGGGCGAGGAAGCGATCGCGTCCGGCGTAGCGTGGAGCCACAGACATCCGATCGATGAAGTGAGGACACTCATGCGCTATCGCACCCTGGGCAGCAGCGGCACCGTCGTCTCCGAGCACGCTCTCGGCACCATGACCTTCGGCGCGGAGGCCGATGAGGCTGCGTCGCACGCGATCCTCGACACCTACGTGGAGCACGGAGGCAACTTCATCGACACGGCGGACGTTTACAGTTCCGGCACCTCGGAGGAGATCATCGGACGCTGGCTAGCGGCCCGGCCGGATGCGGCGCGAAGCGTGATCGTCGCGACGAAGGGCCGCTTCCCGATGGGAGACGGTCCGAACGACCTCGGGCTGTCGCGCACCCACCTCCGAGCCGCTCTCGACGCATCCCTCACGCGACTGGGTACCGATCACGTCGACCTCTACCAGATGCACGCCTGGGATGCCCTCACGCCGATCGACGAGACTCTCCGCTTCCTCGACGACGCCGTCACGGCCGGAAAAATCGGCTACTACGGCTTCTCGAATTACACCGGCTGGCAGCTGACCAAAGCCGCTCAGGTCGCTGCTGCCCGCGGCTATACGGCTCCGGTCACCCTGCAACCGCAGTACAGCCTGCTCGTGCGCGGGATCGAGCAGGAGATCGTGCCGGCAGCCCTCGACGCGGGGGTCGGCCTGCTGCCGTGGTCGCCGCTGGCCGGCGGATGGCTGAGCGGCAAGTACGAGCGGGATGTCGCGCCGACCGGCGCCACCAGGCTCGGCGAGAACCCCGAGCGCGGCATGGAGGCGTGGAAGGAGCGCAACGCCGCCGAGCGGACGTGGCGCACCGTCGACGCCGTGAAGGAGGTCGCACGAGCTCGAAGCGCATCCCCGTCGCAGGTCGCCCTGTCGTGGCTCGGCGAGCAGCCGGCGGTGACGTCCATCATCTTGGGGGCGCGCACCGTCGAGCAGCTGGTCGACAACCTCGGCGCAGTCGAACTCGATCTCTCCGAGGACGAACTCCGCAGACTGAGCTCGGCGAGCGCGCCCGAACTCGAGGACTACCCGTACGGTGTGGCGGGTGCTGAGCAGCGCTTCCGCAAGCTCGAGGGCGGACGCTGACCGGCCCCTCGGGATCACTCGACGAGGTCGGCGTACTCTTGATGACGCTCGATGTATGCGGCGACCATCGGGCACACGGGGCGCACGCGCAGTCCGGATGCCCGCACGTCGTCTAGCGCGAAGCGCACCAGCCTGGTGCCGAGACCCTCCCCTTCGAACTCTTCGCGAACCTCGGTGTGGGTGATGACCCTTATGTCGCCCTCGTCGTGGTAGACGCACATGCCAACCGGTACGCCGTCGATGCTGAGGGTGTAACGCTGGCGCGCATCGACCCGCTCGATGCGCGGTTCCGATGGCGTGGTCACGGTGCTGCGGCGCGGAGCTTGTCGAGCAGCGGACCGGCCGCCTCGTCGAGGAACCGTTGCTGGAGCTCGTCACCGACCTGTACCAGCGCGATGTCGGTGAATCCCGCCTCCCAGAACGGCTTCACCGCGTCGACGATGGCGTCGAGGTCGGGCCCGCAGGGGATGCTGGCCGCCACATCCTCGGGGCGCACGAACTGACTCGCACCGGCGAAACCCTTCGTGGTGGGCAGATCGGCGTTCACGTCCCAGCCGCCGCCGAACCAGCGGAACTGGTCGTGGGCTCTCGCGATCGCCGCACCCTCATCCGGATCCCAGCTGATCGGGATCTGACCGATCTTCCGCGATTCGGGCAGGGAGCCGCGAGCGGCATCCCACCCCTCGATGAGGTCGGGGACCGGATCGGTGGTGATCAGGTGATCGGCGAGGGGAGCGAAGCGTTCGATGGACTTGTCGCCAGAGACGGCGATGCCGATCGGGACGCCGCTGTCAGGCAGATCCCATACCCGGGCGGAGTCGACTCGGAAATAGTCGCCCTCCCAGGTCACGAGCTCACCGGAGTGGAGCTCACGGATGATGTGCACAGCCTCCTCGAGCATGTCCTGCCGCACGGCCACCGCGGGCCAGCCCTCGCCGACGGTGTGCTCGTTGAGGTTCTCACCTGCGCCGAGGCCGAGGATGAAGCGTCCGTCGGCCAGCAGCTGCAGGGTGGCCGCCTTCTGTGCGACGACCGCGGGGTGATAGCGGAACGTCGGGCAGGTCACGTAGGTCATCAGTTCGACCCTGGATGTCGCGTGCGCGACCGCGCCGAGGACGGTCCACGCGTGCGGTGCGTGGCCCTGCGAGACCAGCCAGGGCGAGTAGTGGTCGCTCGAGACCTCGAAATCGAAACCGGCCTCCTCCGCGTCGACCGCGTATCCCACGAGCTGCTTGGGCCCGCTCTGCTCCGTCATCAGCGTGTATCCGAAACGTGTCATCGTCCGAACCTGTCACGCGAGGCTGCACCTCGCAACGGGTTGCCGGTGAGCACCGTGGTGCCCGGGTAAAGTGGACTCCGGCCGACTGCGCCCGACCGGAACACCTCGGAGGATCACCATGAACATCGTCGCGTTCGTCGTCGGCATCGTCCTGTTCCTCGGTGGCATCGTGGCATTCGCCTACTCGTGGGATGGCACGACCTTCTTCCCGTTCCTGTTCGTCGGGGGAGTGCTCGCGATCAGCGCGAGCATCGCCATCCCCTTCCACCTGCTGAAGCGGGTCGACGGCTGACCGTGCCGACCCTGCTCGCTGCGTGCATCGCGCACGAACTCCGCGAGGATTCCGGTTCCGTCGGGCGCACCGCGATCGACAAGCGGCCGGTCACCGGACCCGTGCGGGTACGCAGGCTCGGACTCCGTGGTGACGTGCAGGCGGACCGCGCAGACCACGGCGGATTGGACAAGGCGGTTTACGCCTATGCCGAGGTCGATGCGGACTACTGGAGCGAGCAACTGGGGAGGAATCTGGGACGCGGCTGGTTCGGGGAGAACCTCCGCATCGACGGCATCGACGTGTCAGGATCGCGGCCGGGCGACCGGTGGACGATCGGCTCCGGCACGCGCCCCGTGGAGCTCGAGGTGACCATGGCGAGGACGCCATGCCAGACCTTCGCCCGCTGGGTGGGGGGACCGGATGAATCGGGGTGGGTGAAGCGGTTCGCTGCTGCGGGACGCCTCGGCGCCTACCTCCGGGTGCTCCGGACCGGTGAGGTCGAGACAGGCGATCCGATCGTCGTCACCCACGTTGCCGATGACCGCCTCCCCACGATCACGCAGACTTTCGCGGCGTCGTGGCGCCTCGCTCCGTAGCCGTCCGGCAGCTCGACCGTCGAGTTCATCGCGGGTCCGGTCCCACTCACAACCCCTCGAAACTGTCAGGGGTGCCGCCTAGGGTCGAAACCATGGCAGACAACAATTCCACGGCAGAAGACGATCCCACAATTGGCCTGGCCGCGAGCCAGAAGAAGGAAGCCGGCTCTCCCGCCGACGAGACCCTCGGAGACGCCTCGGCCGAACCGGGCAACACGGCGGTCAAAGACCCGTCCGAGTGGGTCACCGGCGACGAGGCGATGACCGGGGCACAGAAGAGCTATCTCGACACGCTGGCGCGAGAGGCCGGGGAGGAGCTGCCCGCCGACCTCACCAAGGCGCAGGCGTCGGAGCACATCGACCGGCTCCAGGAGAAGACCGGCAGAGGAAAGCAGTGACGATGAAAGCGACCGATATCCGCTGGAACGAGCCGGCACGCACGAAGATCCTCGAGGACTCCGACCGTGTGCTCAGGGAGGCGGTGGTCGAGCTCGCTCGCTCACGGTCCGATGCATCATCCGACGAGCTCTACGCGGAGATCAACTCCCGCATGGAAGGGCGCTTCATCGACTATGAGCCCGGTCCAGACGTGCGCAAGTACGCGGATGCGATCGTCGCCGGTGAAGTGGAGCTTGAGGACGCACCCCCGGCGCCACGTGACGAAGTGCTCGAGAAGCACGGCACCGACGTCGACCATCAGGATGTCGGCGACGCCGCGAAATAGGACGCTGGCCGCACTTCACGTCGAACCGCACCGAGAATGGAAGAAGCCCGGCTCCTGAGGAGCCGGGCTTCTTCGTCACAAGATCTACAGCGAGCGGATGTTCTCCGCCTGCAGGCCCTTGGGACCCTGGGCGACGTCGAACTCGACCTTCTGGTTCTCGTCGAGCGACTTGTATCCGCTACCCGAGATGGCGGAGAAGTGCGCGAACACGTCGGCGCTTCCGTCGTCGGGAGAGA
>CAXTLO010000162.1:3520-6389 GCA_964244965.1 uncultured Marisediminicola sp. | reverse complement strand
CAGGATGCAGCAGCGAGTGACAGCGATCCTCGTCGTCCGGTCGGGCGTCGAGTATCTCGATCGAACCCTCGCCGCGCTGTCTCTGCAGACCAGACGGCCCGAGGCCGTGGTGGCCGTGGATCTGGGATCCGACGACGGCAGCAGGGATGTTCTCGCCGGAGCGCGGTCCGACCTCCTCGTCGGCGCCCCGGCCGATGCGACATTCGGTCGCGGCGTATCCGAAGCACTCGACCAGGCAGAGGCGGCGGCGGACGGCGAATGGCTGTGGCTGCTCGCGCACGACAACGCGCCGGAACCGGATGCGCTGGCGCGGCTCCTCGGCGCCGTGGAGATCGCGCCATCGGTCGCGGTGGCCGGGCCGAAGCTGATGCAGTGGCGTCAGCCCGATGTCATCGCCGAATTCGGCGAGTCGATGACCCGCTTCGGAGCGTCGGTGCGGCTGGTCGAGGGGGAGCTCGATCAAGCGCAGCACGACGTGCAGAACGACGTGCTCGGAGTCGCCGCCGGCGGAATGCTCGTGCGTCGCTCCGTGTGGAACGAACTCGACGGATTCGACGGCGCCCTGCCTTCCACCGATGCCGCCCTCGACTTCTCCGTTCGCGCGAGGCTGGCCGGGCACCGGGTGGTCGTGGTGCCCGAGGCGAAGGTCGCCAGCGCCGGGGGACCGCAGCACTTCGGCCGCCGTTCAGTGAGCGAGGCCCGTCGTGCCCGCATCGCGCGAGCGGCGCAGCTGCATCGCCGGCTGGTCTACTCTCCGCCGGTGGCCGTGCTCGGACACTGGCTCTCTCTCGTTCCGCTCGCCGTGCTCCGGTCGATCGGTCACCTGCTGGCGAAGCATCCGGGGTCGATCGGAGCCGAATTCCGCGCTGCGTTCCGTACCGCGGTGAGCATCGGCTCGGTCGCGCGAGCCCGACGCCGGATCGCTCGTACCCGACGTGTCGGATGGGGGGCGATCACGCCGCTGCGGATCACGCGGCGACAAGCACGCGAACAGCTCGCGGAGCGCCGTGATCTCCTCGTGCAGGAGCCAGGGTCGATGGTCTATCGTCCCGAGCCGATCGCATTCGTCACCGGAGGCGGGTTGTGGGCGATCGCGGTCACAGGCGTGCTCGGATTCATCGCCTTCGCGACGCTGTTCGGTCAGTCGACCGTCGCCGCCGCTGGTCTGCTCCCGCTGAGCTCGGATGTCGCGACGCTCTGGTCGCACGTCGGATGGGGGTGGCGGGAGATCGGCGCGGGCTTCACGGGCGCCGCCGACCCGTTCGCCGCGCTCCTCGCGCTGCTCGGCACCACGACCTTCTGGCAGCCCTCGCTCTCGGTCGTGGTCCTCTATCTCGTCGCGCTTCCTCTTGCTTCGGTCGGTGCGTGGTTCTGCGCCCGTCGACTCACCGACCGGGCATGGTTGCCCGCGCTGGCGGCCGTTCTGTGGGCGGTCGCCCCGCCGTTCCTCGCCTCGCTCGACGGCGGCCAGCTGGGCGCGGTGGCCGCACACTTGCTCCTGCCGTGGTTGATCGTCGCGATGCTGAACGGGGTGCGGTCCTGGTCGTCCGCCGCAGCCGCGGCGCTGCTGTTCGCAGCAATCGCGGCATCCGCGCCACTGATCGCCCCCGCGCTGCTCCTGCTCTGGGTCGGGTTCCTGGTGGTGAGGCCGACGAGCGCGCACCGCGTCGCCGGGATACCGATTCCGGCCGCTGTGATGTTCGCGCCGCTCGTCGTCGATCAGCTCGGGCGCGCGAACCCGATCGGATTGCTCGCCGCCCCCGGGGTTCCCTCGTCCATCGACGTCACGACCTCCGGCATCCAGCTCGCGTTCGCGTCGCCCACGGGCGGGTCGAACGGGTGGACTGCCCTGCTCTCCGCCCTGGAGCTTCCGGGTCCGGCTGGCCCGTTCGTGATGGGAGCGCTGCTGCTGCCTCTCGCTGCACTCGCCGTGATGTCGCTGTTCGTACGCGGCACCCGCCGAGCGATTCCCGCCCTCGCCCTCGCGCTGATCGGGTTCGTCTCCGCCGTCGTCGGCTCGCGTCTCGATCTGGTCGCCGTCGGCGCCGACGTGGGCACGGTATGGCCGGGGCCCGCTCTGAGCATGTTCTGGCTTGGCCTGCTCGGGGCGGCGCTTGTTACGCTCGACGCTCTCGATCGCACCGCTGTCGGGTCTGGGGTGCTGCTCGGCGTCGCATCCGTGCTGGTCGCGTTACCTCTCCTCTCGGCGTCGGCTCTCGAGGTCTCACGGGTGCAGGGCGGTCCCGAGCGCATCCTTCCCGCGCTCGTCGATGCCGAGGCGGAATCGCGGCCGGGCGTCGGCACGCTCATCGTGCACCCGATGCCCGACAGCGCCATCTCCGCCGAGTTGCAGCGCGGGCGGGGGGCGACGCTCGACGACCAGTCCACGCTCGACGCGACCGCGACGGGGTTCAGCCCCCTCGACGAGCGCCTTGCGACTCTCGCGGGCAACCTGGTCTCACGTAGCGGCTACGACTTCCAACGCGACCTCGCGGAGCTCGCCGTCGAGTTCGTCGTGCTCGAGAGTCCAGCGACGGATGACGCGAACGACGTGTTCGTCCGCGCGCGAGAGGCGCTGGACGGCAACCGACTTCTTGTACCGGTCGGCGAGACGCCGAACGGTCTGCTGTGGCGCGCATCCGAGGTCCCGTCGATCGACGCACCATCCGGCCCGGCCAACACCGCGTCCGCCTATGGGGTCGCGGTGCTCATCGGGCAGGGACTGGTGCTCCTGGTGACGGTGCTCCTCGCGGTGCCGACGACCCGTCGGCGAAAGCGCGTCACCCAGACCGGCGATGTGGTGGGCGACCGCGCCGCCACCTTCGACGAGGACACCGATGACTGAGCGCGACGATCACCTGCCAGCCGG
>CAXTLO010000162.1:0-3420 GCA_964244965.1 uncultured Marisediminicola sp. | reverse complement strand
ACGATCACCTGCCAGCCGGTGACGACGAGCGCCGCGCGCTGGCGGACGCTCTGCGCGAGACTCTCGCCGCACGCGGCGAGAGCGACGACGACGCCGTCGCTCCGATGCGCAGCCGCCCCGTCATGCCGCGGGCCGTCGGCGCGATCCCTGCGAGGGGAGAGGGCGCAGACGCAGCGGGCGGTACCGACGGGACGGACGACAGCGACGAGTCATCCGAACCTGCGGAGCCGGCAGCGCTGGAGACCGCGCCCCCGACCGACGCCGTGCCGGTCATCGCCGAGGACGACCCTGACGAACCGTCCTCACTCGAAGCGCCCGTGCCGCTCGACCAGCCGCCGGGCGCGAGGCGTGCGCTTACCCGGCGCGGCGTACTCGTCGTCGGGGGCCGAGCGCTCGCCGGTGCCGGTGCACTCGCGGTCGCCGCCGCCCTGGTGATCGGTGCGACTGCACTGCCTGAGCCGCGATACTCCGTCACTCCTCCACGAGTGACCGTGAGCCCGATCTCGGCGGCGCAGCAGCGCGTCTGCCCCGGCCCGCTCCTGCGCCTCGGCGACGATCAGGGGCAGGGCGCGACGAGCGCGACCTCGATCGGACGCGCCACTGCGCAGTCCCAGGGTGCACCCGGCTCCCTAGAGGCGGAGCAGCTCGAGCAGACTGACAACGCCTCCGGGCTCGCGCCGCTGGTTCTCACCCTCCCGCCGGATGACGACGGTACCCGGCGATCCGCGGCGATCGCCGGGAGCCAGTCGCAGGTCGCGGCATCGGGGGAACTCGTCGGCCTCGCGAGCGCGCAGTGCGCGGAGCCCAGCGGCGATACCTGGCTCGTGGGCGGCTCGACGGACGTCGGTCGGACCACGTTGATCACCCTCAGCAATCCCACGACGGTCATCGCCGAGGTGCAGATCGACGTATTCGGACCCGCGGGTGAGGTCGTCGCGCCGGGGACCGACGGCATCGTCGTGCCCCCGGGCGCTCAACGCATTCTGTCCCTCGCCGGTTTCGCGCCTCAGCTCGTCGCTCCGGTCATCCGGGTCCAGAGCCGCGGTGGCCTCATCGTCGCCAACCTCCAGCAGAGCATCATCCGCACCCTCCAGCCGGGTGGAGTCGACATCGTTGGCGCGAGCGACAGCCCAGCACGAGAAGTGGTGATCCCGGGCGTCGCGGTCAGCACCTCTGCGGCGATCGCCGCCGCCCAGCAGGATGCGGGATTCGAGGACCTGCAGACCGCCGTCCGCATGTTCGTGCCGGGGGAGACCGCCGCCACGGCGACGGTGTCCATCCTGCCCGAGGCGGGGAGCACGGGAGCAGTGGACGACGCGGCGCTCGAGGCCGTCCCTGGAGCATCCGCGTCGCCCGCCGGATTCCAGGTGGACCTGCCTGCGGGGCAGGTGACCGAGCTGGCCGTGCCCGGGCTCGCCGACGGCGCCTACACAATCGGCATCGACTCCGATGTGCCGATCGTGGCGGCCGCCAGGGTCAGCACTCTGACGGATGGCGGCGCATCCGACTTCGCGTGGATCGCGGCGGCCCTGCCGCTTCCGCCGACAGCGCTCGTCAGCGTGGCCCCCGGCCCGAGCCCCGTACTCCACCTCGCCAACCCCACCGGAGAGACCAGGTCGATAGAGGTCTCGGGAGAAGGCGGAAGCTCGACGGTCGAGGTAGCAGCGGGCACCGCGGCCTCCACAGCAGTCGAAGCGGGTGCGGACGTGACACTCGCGGGAGCGGAGGGTATCCGGGCAGCCGTCACCTACTCCGCTCCCGGACGAACAGCGGCGTTCGGGATCGCCGCCCCGGGCCCGGCCGCTGGCGACATCGTCGTCTACCGCTGAGCGACCGCCGTCAGAGGTGACGGTACCGGTCGGGGGCGAGCTCCCACGGGTCCTTGTCGAGCAACTCGGCGACCGCTCGGAAGACGCAGCTCTCGATGAGCATCCGGCGATGCAGTTCATCGGCCCGGTGCAGCTTGGCAAGACGCTCGATCGGGAGTCGGAACAGGATGACGCGGCGCTCGTCACGGAGCGCCCGCCACCGGTCGACGCCGCGCTCGCTCGGATCGGTGGGCAGTCCGGCGACCTCGAACCTGACGTCGGCGAGCTCGTCGACCCAGATGTCGCGGAGGTACTCCGCCGTGGTGGCCACACTCGCCTCGAACGACTCCGTGCGGGTCTGGAGCACCGGCAGATTCGGACCGGTCACCGACCCACGGATGCCCCGGCCGTGCCGGTCGCGTGAGCGGCCACGAGCCGAATCCGCTCCCCCGCGACGCGGTGATCGAGCCATTCGATCAGTCTAGGCATCGGGCATCGGGCATCGGGCATTGGGCATCGGACGGACTGTGCGCGCATTCCCGGTGAGTTGCCCCGCCGACGTCCGAGGTGCGGCATAGGGTGGCCGCCTATGGACGGTCGCCCCTGCAGCAAGGTCGCCTGCGTCAACCACGCGGTGTCGACACTCACGTACGACTACGCCGATTCGATGGCGGTGCTCGGTCCGCTGAGCTATTCGAACGAGCCGCACAGCTACGACCTCTGCGACAAGCACGCCGAGCGCCTGTCGGTACCCCAGGGGTGGCAGGTGGTGCGACACCAGGTCCTTCGCGATCTCGGATACACCGCGTGACCGCGCGGGGGTTATTGTCACCCCCGCCTGAGACAATGACGACATGACCATCGCGCCCCCCACATCCGTCACGCCCGCCTTCAAGGTGGCCGACCTCTCCCTGGCGGAGTCGGGGCGCCACCAGTTCCGCCTCGCGGAGAACGAGATGCCCGGCTTGATGGCGCTCCGTGAGGAGTTCGGCGCGTCGCAGCCACTTGCCGGCGCACGAATCGCCGGCAGCCTGCATATGACGGTTCAGACCGGGGTGCTGATCGAGACACTCGTCGCACTCGGCGCGCAAGTGCGCTGGGCCAGCTGCAATATCTTCTCGACGCAGGATGAGGCGGCGGCGGCCGTTGCCGTGGGGCCGACGGGTACGCCAAAGGCACCCGCAGGCGTCCCGGTGTTCGCGTGGAAGGGCGAGACCCTCGAGGAGTACTGGTGGTGCACCAGCCGCATCTTCGACTGGTCAGCAGAGGCGTCCGCAGCGGGTCAGGACTGGGCCGGACCGAACATGATCCTCGACGACGGCGGTGACGCGACGATCCTGGTGCACAAGGGGCGCGAGTTCGAAGCCGCCGGCGCCGTGCCCGAGGCGACGGCATCCGACTCCCACGAGTGGCGGGTCGTCCTCGACACGCTGCGCGACTCTCTGCGGGGAAGCGGTGATCGGTGGACCCGCATCGGCGACGAGATCCGCGGCGTGACAGAGGAAACCACCACGGGCGTGCACCGGCTGTACGAGCTCGCCCGGAGCGGGAAGCTGCTGTTCCCGGCGATCAACGTGAACGACTCGGTGACGAAGTCGAAGTTCGACAACAA
>CAXTLO010000161.1:0-6491 GCA_964244965.1 uncultured Marisediminicola sp. | reverse complement strand
GCGGCGGGCACCAGAGCCACAGCCATCCGGTCGACGGGATAGTCGACGAGTTCCACGAACGGGAGGCGGAGCTTCTCGGCGCGAGCGGACGCGAACTGGAGCTCCGTCACAATCCCCTGCTCGACGAGAGCGCGGATGGATGCCTCGTCGTCTTCATCTGCGGAGATCCTGTCGAGTGTCTCGATGGGCAGGACGCCACGCACAATGAGAATGTCGGTGAGGAAAGCCACTGATCCCCCTCGGGCTGGGACCGCACGAGGATTCGGGCCCCGGGCGGTGAGTAAGGGCCCGTCCCCCGGGCCTGATGTCAGTCAAGTCGAACCGATTCTCTCGAGCCATACCCCAGAACGGGGAAACGGCGGGAGAGCACGAACGCCTCCTCGGCTGCCCAAGATGCGGGAGCCGAGGAGGCGTTGTCGACGCGGGTGGAGGTCGTGCCGGCCGGTCAGAGAACCAGCGACATGTCCGCCTGAGCGGTCTTGATGCGCGCCATCGCGAGGTTCGCCCTCGTCTTGTCGAGCACGAGGTAGATGAAGATGCTCGGGGTATCGTTCAGCGGGCGGATGATGTGGTACTGCGTCGTCAGCGTGATCAGGATGTCGTCGATCGTGTCGTTGAGGCCGAGCGCCTTCATGGTGGCGAGCTTCGCGCGCACGACCTCGGTGTTCCCTGCAGCCGCGATGTCGAGATCCATTCCCGTACCCATCTGGCCGAGGATCATGCCCGACGAGCTGTCCACGACGGCGGCGCACTTGGTGCCGTCGACAGCCATGAGCGCGGTGAGGGTATCTGAGATGTTCGTCATATTGATTTCCTTAGTTGGTGGTTCGGTGGGTGACGGAGAGGCGGACTTGTGTCGCCTCAGAAGAAAAGAGATGGTGAGCCGCCGCTACGCCGCGGCGGCCATGAGAAGTGACGCCATGTCGCGGGCGACGACCCGCGATGCGGAGAGAGCCTTGCCCACGGTCTCCGCGGCCTCGAACACTGCAGAGAGAACGAGGCCGTGCCCCGACACCCTCATCTGGATGACGTAGCCGGTCTCGGCGGCCAGAATGATGTACTCGCTGCTGCCGAGCTGGAGTTCGCGGGTGACCGCGTCGCCGAGGCCCTGCATCGAGCTGGCCATGCTGGCCATGCTGGAGTCGCGTACCTCGCGGGTCGCGAGCTTGGCCACCACGAACCCATCGTCGGTGACGACGGTGCCGTAGGTCAGCGACCTGCAGGAGTCTCGTAGCTCGCGCAGAGATTGAGTGGCCAACGAGATGACGAGGTCGTCTTTGTGCAGTGCGCCGCTCATGCCGCCACCACTGCCCGAAGCCTCGAGTGCGAACGCGATTCGATGGCCATGACGAGCGTCATGAGCGCGATCCGCGTATCGCTCGCTTGCCGGGTGTCGACCGGGATGACTGGGATGGTCCGGTCGAGACCGACCCCGGCGAGGGCGCTCGTGTAGTCGGCGAGGGTGGTCGAGGACTCGACGTCCGACCGGGTGACGCCCACGACGATGCCGCCCCGGTCGTGCAGCTCGCCGAACTCCTCGATGAATTCGAGCATGGACTCGATCGGCCGCGGGGCATCGTTGTTCACGAGCAGGATCAAACCGATGGCGCGCTCTCTGATGATCTGCCACATGAACTTGAACCGCTTCTGGCCGGGCACTCCGTACAGACGGACCTTCGCGTCATCACCGAGGGTGATCTCGCCGTAGTCGAGCGCTACGGTGGTGGTCGCCTTGTCGGCTTGTTCCCGGTCGGTGTTGACGGCCTCGGTGCTGATGACCTCGATCTCACTGAGACTGCGGATCGCGGTGGTCTTCCCGGAACCCATGGGGCCGGCGAACAGGATGACGAGTTCGGACATACGGAAGCCTCAGCTCTCTCACGGTGTTGATGACTCCCTGGAAGAGCGGAGCGACGGTCGGTGCCCGCGTCGAGCGAGTAACACCATCACACTCGACGGGTGCACCCCTCGACAGCCCCACTTCGAGTCACCCCCGACCAGGGGTTGCCGCCGTTCGAGCGGTCCAGGCGCAGCCAGAGCTCAGAGTCGCCGGTCGTACCTACTGGAGAACCGAGGCGCCGACAACGGTTCGGCGAAGGTCGCTCCCTCGTAGATCTCCTTCTTCTTCAGTTCCCGCACGCCGGCGCGGACGGCGTCATCAAGGCGCGCGAGCGAGTCGGGCCGGAGGGAGACGCGGATGACCTCGGCGCGCCTCAGGGCGTCCGCCCTGGCTTCGGCGAGCGCCGGCGCGAACTCCTCGGCGAGCGCGCGTTGCCGCTGCAGGGTGGTCGCACCCCCTCGCCTCCCGCGCAGGGCGGCGCGTCCGGCGACGGCGGAGCAGACGAATAGCACGGCAGCGGACGCGCCGAGGATCAAGATCACCGGCGCTCCGTCGAGACCTTGATCGACGGTGCTCGTGCGCACCCCGATCCAGGCCGCCGACGCGATGGCCCCGAGTGCGGACGCCACCGTCAACGACCACCCGTGCGATACCGCTCGGCCGGGTCGGCCGGCGAGGAGCAGGGCCATCGAGTGGGCTGCGGTCGCGAAGATGGTGAGCGAGACCGCGGTGAGAGAAGCCGCCCCGAGCGGCAGGGCGGGGCCGCCCGATCCTCCCGCGAGCAGCACGGCCGACCCCGTGAGCGCGGCGAGCATGCCCATGACGTCGGCAGCGCTCGAGACGGGGCGCTCGGCGGGCTCGGTCTCGAGCGCGTCCAGGCGGCGCTCGTAGTCCCGGCCCAGCTCGGCGAAGCGGCGATCGAAGCTCTGGTCGACGTCTCTCACCCGCCGAGCTGCGGCGGGATCGATCCGGGCGAGCGCGGCGTCCTCGATGATCCTGACGAGCGTGCCGGAGTCGGAAAATGACGATGCCCGCGCCGCGACCACCGCCGCGTCGACCGCTGCATCGCCGGCGCCGTCTACCGCTGCCTTCGGGCGCGCTCTGCGGAAGATCACCGTGGGGGAAGGCGGATGCCCCGCACCAGTTGGTCCGCGAAGGGGAGCATGAGCCCGGCGTCGGCGACGCGTTCAGTGGCGATGGAGACGAAAACGACGAGCCCGTCGCGCCGGAAGGCGTAGTTGAAGGATCCACCGGCGTACCGGTCGTCGCTCGACTCGATGATCACGGCTGCGCGAGCGCCTGTGCCGAGGAATTCGGTCGCGAAGTCCTCGACCGCCGGGGCCGACTGTGCTCGCGGATCGTCGGAGGTGACCGAGTGGAGGTCGACCTCCTCATCGTCGTCGACCTCGACGATCAGCACGTTCCCGATCGCGAGCACCGGCAGGATTCGAGGGCTGAACAGCAGGGACTCGGTGACCTCGGGCGATCGATCGAGCAGCGCCGCGCGCGCGAACTCCACCAGGGCATCACGCCCCTCGTCGCTCAGCGCGCCGAGGTCGCGTTCGAAGTCATCCACCAGCTCGCCGATCCAGGACTCCGTGGTGGGCCAGTCGGCGAACGGGAAGGATGCCGGAATCGGCCGCCACAGACTGCTGTCGTAGTCGAGGCGGTAGTCCGCCACGACTACCGGTCGGCCGTCACTCACCGGGGATCTCCCACTCGAAGGTACTCACAACGGTGTCGCTCAGCAGCGTCAGCTGGTCGAGGAACTCGGTGACGGTGTCGTCTCCCGTAGGGTAGGGCAGCGTCGTGGTCAGCTGCAGGGCTTCACGCCGATTCGTGCCGGGGATGGGCACGAGGTAGTCGAGCAGGCGGGTCGACGTGCCTGCGAGCTCTCCCGGCTGGTCGACATCGGCACGCCAGCGGATGATGCGGCGATCGTCGGTGAGGAACACCGCGCCGCGGTCCCGGAACAGCGCCGTCACCTGGCGATCGAGCGAGCCGCCGAGCGGTCCCCGTACGATCGACGCCGTGAGCGACATCGGGAGGATCTCGTCTTCTGGCGTCGAGGTCTGCAGGTAGATCGCGACGACGCCGGCTCGCTTCATCCTGCGGGCGGCGCCCTCCATGAGGCGGGTGAACTCGCTGTCGAGGTCGGGACGGTGCTGTGCGCGGAAGACGCTCCTCGCCTGGTCGGTGAGCTTGGCTAGCGAGGCGCGGTCGGCCGGATGCTTCGACCAGCCGGCGGGCAGCAGCATCCGGTACGGCGGTACGCTCTGCTCCAGGATCGAGGGCGCCGTCGTCACTGGAGCTGCGCCCGCCAGGTGTCGACCGGGCCGCTCTGCACCTGAGTGCGGATCGCGTTGCTGCGGCTGTACCCCTGGATGATGCGGTCCATCGCGAACTCACCGGTGTTGAAGATCTTGTCGGCCGTGGTCAGTGGACCCTGACCGGTCGACAGCACGGACGAGAGTCTGGGCAGGTTCTTCAGCTGGGCGGTGAGGGCGGCCTGACCGCTGGCCGGGAAGCTCGCGAACGCGTCGGCGAACGCCTCGGTGTAGGCGCGGTTGGATCCGCCGACGATGCGCAGCGGGATATTACGGACACCCGCGCCGCCGAAGTTCGAGAAGCGCGTGAAGACCCGCCCGAAGTGCACCAGCGATCTGATGCGCCCCTGCCCGCCCGCTCGAGCGGCGGAGTAGGAGCCGCGCACCAGTCCGCTCAGCGATCGGACGCGTCCGAAGTTCTCGGCGAATTCGCCGAAGGGTCCCTTGAGGAAGCCCTTCAGCCCTGCGGCGATCTCATCACCGCCCTTGAAGACCTTCGCCAGCTTGCCGAACGGCAGCACTCCGATGACCGCAAGCCCGACATCCCCGCGGCCCCGACGACCCTGACTGTAGAGATAGAGAGTACCGATGAGCGCGAGCACTCCGACGATCACGGCGAGAATCGCGATGATCGGTCCGCCGATGACCAGCGCCAGAACGAGCAGCGCCACGCCGACCCAGGAGAGCACTTCGAGGGCCACCTCGACGAAACCGGAGACGTTGTCGCGCCATCCGTCACTGATGTTGCCATCGGTCGCATCATTGATGCCTGCGAGCGCGTCGTCGTACGCGCGGTCCCAGGTGTCCCACTGCGTGTCGAACAGTGCGAACTGGTCGTCGAGATCGCTTTCGGCGGTGCCGACAGCTGTGCCGGCGGTGGTGGCGGCCTCCTCGAGTTGTCGGACCCGCTCGACCTCCGTGGTGTCCGTCGGATCGGGCTCATCCGCCGCACCCGCCGTCGTCGCCGCCTGTTCGGCCGCGGCCTGCTTCTGTCGGAGGGCCGTCTCTGCGGCTTCCGCGTCGGCGACGATGGTGCGCATCGCCGCCTGCACGAGCGCGAGCTTGTTGCCGTAGTCCTTCATCACGGTTCCGGTCGGCTGATAGCGCTCACCCGCTAATTTGAGCTCCTCGTGGGCGTCGCCGACCTCCTTCTGAATGCTCTCGATCGACCGTCCACGCTGCTCGGTCGCCCCGTCGCCGATGGCTTTGAGCACACCGGCAGCGCCGATCATCTGATCCCCGAGGTCTTCGATCTCACGGCCGCGGGCGACGATGCCGTCTGCGTCCCCCTCGATCACCTCGACCTTGTGGCCGTTCTTGGTCTCCATGGTCGTCTCTCAGTCAGGGCCGCGTCGGCAGCGTCGATCCGGCGTTCTCGTCTAATTCGAGTTGCTTGCTTGCGTCGAGGTCGAACCCCTGCCAACCCGTGCACGTCGATTCGACCTGCGCCTGGATGGCCGTCAACTTCTCGATGAGGGCGTTTCGCCGGTCGTCCCAGCCACCCTCGAAGTCATGCGTCTTGTCCTTCAGGCTCGTTCGCCCGTCTGGATTCCCGATCATGTTCTGCAGTCGGTCGGTGCGGCTGCCGGCATCCGCGAACTCGACGAGGATCTGCTTCAGGGATCCGTTGAGCTCGTTCAGGTGCTCGACCTTGACATACACGTCAGACATGCCGTTCCCCTGTCCCAGCCACCCGGCTGATCACGGCGACCCCGTATGGTTCCGGTCGCCGGGGAAGGACGCGAAGCGCCCTCCCCCATCTCGATGTGGTCAGTTGCCAGCGAGTGCGGCGTCGGTGTCCTTGATCGCCTGCTGCATCTTGCGGAGGGCGTCGCCCATGTCGCGGATGCCGTCGATCGCGGTCTCGAGTCCGGTGGTGAGCTCCGTGTAGCCCTCGCCGAACTTGCCAGAGGCGTGCTCGGTCTTGAAGTCGTCGCCGAGGAGCCGATCGACGTCGGTCTTGAGACGGCGCAGCGTGTCGCCGATCTCGTCGCGGCCGGCCTCCAGCTTGCCCGCCATGTTTTCCATCTCGCCGTAAGTCGCCTTGAAGTCAGCCATGTCCGACCCTTTCCTTCGGTTGTGATGAGTCCTCGTCTAGGACTCGGCATTGACACTACGCAGGTGTGTCAGCCCGGGGAATGGGCAGCGCTACCCATCAACGGGGGGTGAGCACGCTCTCGCTCACCGGCATCAATGGCATCTGCACGGTCACGAGTTGACCGTTCTCCACGAAGATGCCACGCCCCTCGGGGAACTCGTGGCGCTGAACCCGCGGGAACGGCACTTTGAACAATGCGTCCCCGTCATACATCTCGGGCTTGAGC
>CAXTLO010000160.1:0-6529 GCA_964244965.1 uncultured Marisediminicola sp. | reverse complement strand
GCGACGTCGACGGTGATGGCATCCGGAGTCGACCCGACGACCGGGCCGCTGAACAGGTCCGACTGCCCGAGGAAGTTCGCGACGAACACCGTGCGGGGCAGTTCGTACAGAACTTCCGGCGCGCCGAGCTGCTCGATGGAGCCCTTGTTCATCACGGCGACGGTGTCGGCCATGGTCATGGCCTCCTCCTGGTCGTGCGTCACGTGCAGGAAGGTCAGCCCCACCTCGTCCTGCACCGACTTCAGCTCGAGTTGCATCTGCCGACGCAGCTTGAGGTCGAGAGCGCCGAGAGGCTCGTCGAGAAGCAGCAGTGCCGGACGGTTCACGATCGCCCTCGCGAGGGCGACCCGCTGCTGCTGCCCACCCGACAGCTGGGCGGGTCGGCGCGTCGCGAGGTGGTCGAGCTCGACCAGTTGCAGCGCCTCGTGCGCTTTCGCGTCGGCATCCGAGATCCGACGCCGCTTCAATCCGAACGCGACGTTGTCGAGGATCGACATGTGCGGGAACAGCGCGTAGCTCTGGAACACGGTGTTGACCGGCCGCTGGTACGGCTTCGTGTCGGTGACGTCACGCCCGCCGATGAGGATGCGGCCGGACGTCGCCTCCTCCAGTCCGGCCACCAGCCGAAGCGTCGTGGTCTTGCCGCAGCCGGACGGCCCGAGCAACGCGAAGAACGACCCGGCGGGAATGGTGAGGTCGAGCTCCTCGATGGCAGTGAACCCGGGGAAGCGTTTGGTGACCCCCCGCAGTTCCAGATCCGCGCCGGACGAGGCGAAGCCGGTGCCGGCCATCAGGATCCCAGCAGCACGGCCTGGAACGCCGATCCGAACTCGTTCTCCTCGGCGCCGGTAAGGCCGCGGAAGATCTTGACCTGCGACAGGATGTCATCGTCGGGGAAGATCAGCGGATTCTCCGCCAGAGCAGGATCGATCGCCGCCGCAGCTTCCTTCGCTCCGGCGACAGGAGTGATGTAGTTCACCCACGCGGCCACCTCGGCGGCCACTTCCGGTTGGTAGTAGTAGTCGATGAGCGTCTCGGCGTTGGTCTTGCGTGTCGAACCGATCGGGACGACGAAATTGTCGTTCCACAGCGTGCCGCCACCGCTCGGGATCGCGAACTCCCACTTATCGCCGGCTTCGGCGTTGATCACGGTGATGTCGCCGGACCAGCAGATCGCGGCGAGGGTGTCCTCGCTCTTGAGGTCCTCGAGATACGCGTTGCCCTTGATGTTGCGGATCTGGCCGTTGTCGACCTGCTCCTGAAACGCCTCGATCGCGGTGAGGAACTCGTCCGAGGTGAAGTCGCCGCTGATGTCGACCCCGCTCTCGAGCATGATGAGGCCGATGGTGTCCCGCATCTCCGACAGCACCCCGACCCTGCCCTTCAGAGACGGATCCCACAGGTCGCCGACCGATTCCAGGCCGCCCGGCACCTTCTCCTTGTTCCAGCAGATGCCAGCGAAGCCGCCCTGCCAGGGAAGGGAGTACTCGCGACCGGGGTCGAAGTCGGGGTCCTGGAGCGACGAGATGAGGTTGGTCGCGTTCGGGATGTTGCCGCGATCGAGGGGTTGCACGTACCCCTGGCGGATGACGCGGTTGATCATCCAGTCCGTGAAGCAGACCAGGTCGGCACCGATGTCCTGGCCGAGCGCGAGCTGGTCTCGGACCTTGCCGTAGTAGGTGTTGTTGTCATCCACTGCGACGTCGTACTTGACAGAGATTCCGCTCTCCTCTTGGAAGCGCAGCAGGGTCGGGTAGTTCCCGTCGTCGTCTTCATCGATGTACGCGGCCCAGTTGGCCCAGTTGAGGGTCTTGTCGGTGTCCGAGGAGTCGGTCGCGGCCTGCGGTGCTTCGCCGCCGCCGCTCGCGCACGCGGCGAGCATCATGGCCGCCGTCCCCATTCCCGCTCCGCCGAGCAGGGTGCGCCTGCTCAGTTGAGATCGGCGGGCCTGCAGGACCAGCTGGCGGATCATCGGGTCGTCGGGCAGTTCCCTGGTCATGGTGATGGCTTCCTCTCGGGCCAGAACAGTGACGCCGCACTGCGTCGTGCGGGTGAGCCGATCCTGACATACGACCGACCGGTTCACCGCGCATCGGGGGGCAGATCGCCCATGCCGAAACATAGATTTCACGAAATCCGCGCGTCGGAGTCGATTTCACTGCGGATTCGGTCGCCGACCATCGGTACGCTTGAGCGCGGGAGACAGAGCCGTCCCCGAGGTCCGCGTCCCGTCTGCCGCGGCGAAGCCGACCAGGGAGTACGTGTGCGAGTCGCCATTCCAGCCGAGGTGAAGAACAACGAGTTCCGGGTTGCGATCACCCCCTCGGGGGTGCACGACCTGGTGGCGCATGGCCATGACGTATTCGTCCAGTCGGGGGCAGGCGAGGGCTCGTCGATCGGCGACGAGGAGTTCGAGCGCGCCGGCGCAACGATCACGCCCGACGCGCAGAGCACCTGGGATGTCGCCGAACTGCTGGTCAAGGTCAAGGAACCGGTCGAGTCGGAATACCATCACTTTCGCGACTCGCTCGTGCTGTTCGCCTACCTGCATCTGGCCGCCGAGGCGGGCCTCACCCGCGAGCTCGTCGACCGCTCGGTCACCTCGATCGCCTACGAGACGGTGCAGCTGCCGACCCGCGCACTGCCGCTGCTCGCGCCGATGAGCGAGGTCGCCGGGAGACTGGCGCCGATCGTGGGAGCCAACGCCATGCTCAAACCGAACGGCGGTCCGGGTCTGCTCGTTCCCGGGGTACCCGGTACCTACCCGGCGCGTGTCGTGGTGCTCGGTGGCGGGGTCGCGGGAACCAACGCCGTCTCCGTCGCGGTGGGGCTGGGCGCCGAGGTGATCGTGCTCGATACCAATCTCCAGCGTCTCCGCGAGCTGGACGCGCACTACGCCGGTCGCGTGCGCACGGTCGCTTCGAACACGTTCGAGATCGAGCGTGCACTTCTGACTGCGGATCTGGTGATCGGCTCAGTGCTGGTACCCGGCGCGAGGGCTCCGAAGCTCGTCAGCAACGACCTGGTGTCGCGGATGAAGTCGGGGAGCGTGCTTGTCGACATCGCGGTCGACCAGGGTGGCTGCTTCGAGGATTCCCGGCCGACAACGCACGCCGATCCGACCTTCACCGTGCACCGCTCGTTGTTCTACTGCGTGGCGAACATGCCCGGAGCGGTGCCGAACACGTCGACCTACGCGCTCACGAACGCGACCATGCCCTATGTACGGGCGATCGCCGGAGCAGGCTGGCGAGACGCGCTCGCCAGCGACCACGCGCTCGGGCTCGGCCTGAACACCCATGCCGGTGAAGTGGTGTCAGAGCCGGTGGCGATCGCTCACGGCCTCCCGCATCGCATCCTGGCAGAGGTCCTCGCCTGAGGCGGATCATCCGACCGATTCTGCTTCATCCCGCGGTGGGAGGTCGGCCCTGACGGGCGTGCCGTCCGCACCGAGGACCCAGACCTGATCGTCAGGTGCGCCGAGCGGCGGCGGGATGTCTCGAGAGCGAGTGATCGCCCGGTAGTCCGCGACGCTGCACCGATGGAACACCAGTCGTCCGCGGGCACGAGCGGCGGGCAACAGCGTCCACGCGGCCTGCCATGCGTCGGAGTCGCCGAGCAGGACGATGTGCTCGTCGTGCTCCGCGACGACGAGGCCCGCGAGACCGCTGGTCGCACCTGCCGACGAGGCCGTCGGAGTGGCGAGTGTTCCGAGCTCGATGACGCGCACGCCAGGGCCGGCGAGCCGCCGCCGTAGTGCCGAGACGGTCGGCGTCACGACAGCGGAGAGGCCGCCGGCGTCGAATCGGATCGCGGTGCGGGGCGACACTCGTCGCGCAGCGGGGGCGATCGCGAGCACCTGCACCCGATCGCCGCGCCAGAACCCGCCGCCGGCGGGCATCCGCTCGTCGAAGTCGGAGGAACGTCCGCCGGCGACCACATGCTCGGCGCGATCGGTGACCCGGAGGATGAGACGGCTGTCACAGGCGGCGGCCAACGCCTGCAGCGCGGACGGCACCTGTCGAGCCGAGAGCACTGCGAAGACACCTGCCGCAGGTCCTTCCCGCAGGACGGCGGCGAGCGCGTCGATGAATTCGATCCGGTGCTCGGGTCCTAGCCGGGCCACCAGAGCGTCGAGATCGTCGATCCCGAGCACTCGCGGGCTGGCCGATCCCGTCCGCAGAGAGCGGAGCGCAGACATGACCGTGTCCCACACGACCTCATGGTCATCAGGGAGCACAGGGCCCGCCGAGCCGACGAGAGCCCGTACCGCCGTCGACCGACCCGACGCGTACCCGCCGAGCACGAGCACATGACCGTGTCGAAGCGGATCCCAGCACGCGGCTTCCTGGCGCTGTTCGGTTGGCAGGTCGAGGAGACCGAAGGCATCGCGCGCTGCCGGCGCCAGCACGCGCGCGTCCAGTGCCGCGCGGGTGAGCACGGAGGGAAGCGGATCGCACCACGGCCGGCGGAGCTCGATCGAGGGCATCGCCGCTGCGGAAGCGATGTCGGCAGGACCGGCGATCGCGACCTGCACCGTCGCCGGTGGGTCGCCCCCGATCGACACGAGTGCCCTTCCCGCACTCCCCCGCGACAGAGTGGCGGCATCCCCCGTGCCGATCACCGCGACGCTGTCGGCCGGGTCGTTGACTCTGAGCGAGATCCGCAGAGTGCAGTTGGCGAGGATCGAATCCCGCAGCGTGCTGGCGGGTCGCTGCGTGCACAGGATCAGATGGATGCCCAACGACCGTCCCCGCGCCGCGAGGTCGACAAACAGCCCGTGCAGGTCGGGGAGCCCGCCGGTGACCGCAGCGAACTCATCGACCACGATCACCAGACGCGGCAGCGTGCTGCCCGCCGGTAGGAGCTCGACCGCGCCGACGCCGGCCTCGGCGAGGGTCCGCTCCCGGAACAGGAGCTCGGCACGGAGACTCTCGAGGGCTCGCCTCGCCTGGATGTCGTCGAGGTCGGTGATCAGGCCGACGGTGTGCGGCAGCGTCGTGAGCGGCCCGAAGGTCGCCCCGCCTTTGAAGTCGACGAGAAGCAGGTTGACCTGCTGCTCGGTGTACCCGCGCGCGAGGGCGAGGGCCCACGAGGCGAGGAGCTCGCTCTTCCCGCTTCCGGTCGTGCCGCCGATCACCGCGTGCGGACCGTCGGCCACCAGGTCCACCGTCCAGATCCCCCCGGTGTCTCGCCCGAGTGCGCAGGCCAGCGACCGAGGGTCGCCGGTGCGCTGCGGGAGGGTGCCGAAGGGAACGGAGTGGGGAAGCCGATCTCCGGCCGGCACCAGCCCCGCATCATCCGCCGCCCGACGTAGCAGGGCGGCGACCGAGCTCGCCTCGCCGAGGGTGACGAATGCGCCGCGGACCACGACGTCCGGTTCGCCGGGCGACAGGAGCTGGAGCGCTGCGGTCCGGGAATCGACGACGTGTCCGATTCCCCGTGGCGTGGTCTCCTGCGCGCCGATGACAGCGACGCGGATGACAGCCGTGCTGCGAGTGGTCGCCGCGTCGTTCGAGCGGTCGACGAAATCGATCAGTGTGCCGCTGACTGAAGATGTCGTGAGTGTGGACGCGTGCGGAAGGCCCGCGATCCAGGACCACTGACTCGGCGTCGACGCAACTCGGACGGTGATCGACCAGCGATCCGGAGGCAGCGACGCAGCGAGCTGGAGGACTGCAGCTCTGGCCGCCGCCTCCGCCGTGGTGTCCCCTCGGAAGCCGACGCCGGCTGCGGGATCGACGATGATCGGCCGATTCTCCAGTCGATCTGCGGATGTCGCGAGCGACTCGAGCCTCGCGCGGGCGCGTGCGCCGGTACGGATCGACCCCGCCCGCTCCACGCGTAGCCCACTGGGCCCCGTACCGCGCCCGAGGAGCAGCCCGCGCGCTCCGGCGGTCATCCAGAGCTGAGTCGGGTGCGCCAATTTCAGGTGGAGGGCGGGGAATGCAGCATCCAATCGCTCCCGTTCGCGGCGATGACGTTCGGCGATCTCCGCCTCCACCCGAGCGCAGTCCGCTTCGAAGTCGGCCTGCTCGCGACGTCGTGCGCGGCGCCCGTGCCGCGCAGAGTCGCCGAGCGACGCGAGCGCCACCACCGGACCGAGGACGGCGAACAGCAGGGCGAACGGCGATCGTGTGACAGCGAACAGCGCGAGCGACAGGACCACGGGCGCGACCGTCGCCAGCATCGGGAAGCCGGGGCGCACGATGCGCCCGGGCGGTGTCGGGAGCGACAGCGGACCATCACCGACACCCTCGACAGCGGGTCGGTCGTCGATGCGCACACGAGGATGCAATCACCGGTACGGTGCGGTCGGAGCCAGAAGCAGCTGCTCTGTCGAGCCGCCACCCGATCACCCGATTGGGAAGGGAGGGTGAGTCAGCTGACGACGAAGAACTGCTCGCCGATGTCGACGCGTGTACCTCGGGGCACCCGGTACCGCTTGCCTGGACCGCACCTCGTCGGCGGCGACTCGGGTTCGCGCACCACGGTGCCGTTTCCCGAGTAGCGGTCCCTGAGCCAGAAC
>CAXTLO010000159.1:2330-6662 GCA_964244965.1 uncultured Marisediminicola sp. | reverse complement strand
AGCAGAAGCACGACATCACCGATCCGATCGAGATGGAGCGAGCGGCCGATGCCCTTCCCATCGAGCAGATCGCGTCACGATGGATCGTCGGCTCCGACCCCGACACCGTGGTCGAGCAGGTCAAGCAGTACACGGATGCCGGGCTCACGCATCTGGTATTCCACGCGCCAGGGCACGATCAACGCCGCTTCCTGGAGCTGTTCGAGCGGGACCTCGCGCCGCGCCTCCGCCAACTCGCCTGACGCAGTGGTCCGGCTGACGCGGCATTCCGGCTGACGCGGCAATCCGGCTGACGCGGGCCGGCTGGGCGAGATCGTCAGAGCACGCGGAAGTCGCCGACGTCAGCGCTGAGCTGCATGACGGCGTCCGTCAGATGCAGTGCGGTGATCGTCATCCCCTCGACGCGGGTCTCGACAGCGCGCTGCACGTCCACCCGTATTATCGGGTCGCCATCGGTGTCCGCGACGGTCACCGTGCCGGAGGGGAGGCCCGCCTTCACCACCGCGTCGTCGATGGGGCGCAGCAGGTAGGGGAGCAGCTTGTGCGCCGGAAGGCCGCGCGCGTGCGCGGTCACGGCCAGGCTCACGATCCCCTCCGAGTAGTCGGCGACGCGAACGGATACCAGCACGGCGCCGGCCGCAGCGAGCGCGATCCGCATGCCCAGCGACGACGACTCGACCGTGCGGAGGTCGAGTTCGATCGAGATGGTAGAGCCCTCGCATCCGATCGACTGCACGATGTCGGGGAGCGGACCGCGTGACCGCGCGAAGGCGAGAGCTTCGTCGAAGGGGAGCTGGATCCGCATCGTTGCCTTCCGCTCGGGTGCCAGATGCGATCCGATGCTACGTGGTCAGCTCGGCCACCAGTCGAGGAGATCGGACGGATGCGTCAGCCGCCACCACTGGTCCGGCTCCTCGATCTCCTCCGACAGCAGCAGCGGCACGGTCGCTTCGCCGGTCTCCGCGACCCAGGTGATGCTGCCGATCTCCGTACGCGCCCGGAGCGACTGCGCGCCAGAGGGTGTCATCGTCGCCGTGATCGGAGTGTCCGACCACGACAGGATCGAGGCATCCGTTGCCGCCTCGACCTCGGCCTGCTGCCCCCAGCGCGTGGAGTAGGTGCCGTACGGACTGCCCCGCTGCACCAGCGGCACCAGCGTGAAGCCCGACTCGATGCTCGCCAGCATCGCGCGCACCGCCTGGTTCACGGCCTGCCGGTCGACGCCTCCGAGTACTACTCCGATCACACTGAAGGCCGGCGCCTCCTCCGGATCAACCGTGGCGGAGAACAGGAGGCAGGAGCCCGCCGCATCCAGGGTCCCCGTCTTGATCCCCGTGATCCCGTTCGCGCCGACGAGCTCGTTGTTGTTCGGCACCGAGTCGAACCCGGGCACATCGAGGCGGGAGGACGCGACGATCTCCGCCACGGTCGGGTCGGCGATCGCGATCTTCCCCAGCGCGATGAGGTCGGTCGTCGTGCTCACGTTCCCCGCGTCGAGTCCGGTCGGTTCGACGACCCATGTGTTGGCGAGACCGCGGTCGGACAGCCACCGCCTGGTCGCGTCGAGAAAGCGCGACTGCGACCCGAACGCCCACGTCGAGACCGCCTCGGCGTAGTTACTCGCGGACGCGACCAGCATCATCTCCAGCGCATCGCGTTGTGACATCCGGTCACCACCGCTCATGGGTTGGATGGTCGCGCCGCGCACGTAATAGGCGTCGTAGAGGTCCTCATCCGCCTCGGTGAAGGTGATGGCCGGTCCGGCATCGGTAACCGCGAGGGGTTTCGCATCGAGGATGACCAGCGCGGTGACCAGTTTGGTGATGCTCGCCATCGGGAGCGGATCGCCGCTGCCGCTCGAAGCGAGGATACCGTCCACCCCGGCGGTGCCGGCGAATGCGGTGGCGCCGACGACGCTGACCGCGCTTGCTCCAGCCTCGGGGAGTTCGAGTGCCACGGGCGGAGGTACCGGTACTACCGGATCGTTCAGCTGCACGGTCGCCGGGGGCAGGGGGGCGTTCAACACGGCTGCGACGTACCCGCCCACCGTGCCGCAGGCCAGGAGCAGGATGAGCAGCACCGCGAGCCAGGCGATCCGCCGTCGTCGACGTGACCGGGAGCGAGTGGAGGGTTCGTCATCGTCGTCGACATCGGCGAGCAGGGCGGCGAGATCGGCGAATCCGTCATCGCGCGTCATCCGGCCCCCTCCCACGCATCATCACCGGTAGCCGTGAGCATCCGTCGCCATTCTGCCACCGGGATCGGCCAGGAGCCAGACCCCGATCGCCGGCGAGCCGACCAGCGCGGCGGGACTTCCCGGCGGTGTCAGTTCCGCAGGTACGACGCGCCGTTCGCATCGAGGATCGCGCCCGACGACCACGCGGCGTCGGGCGACGCCAGCCAGAACACCGCCTCCGCGACCTCCTCCGGCGTCCCCACTCGCCCGAAGGGGCTCTGGGCGCGTAACGCCTCACCTTCCGCCCCATTGAGCTTCGCGGTCTGTCTCGGCGTGGCGACGAAACCCGGTGCAATCGACGTGACGGCGATGCCGTGAGGCGCGAGCGCCACCGCAAGCGACTGCCCGAGAGCGTGGAGGCCGGCTTTACTCGCGGCATAGGCGGGATATTCCGGTTCGCCCCGGAACGCACCGCGAGATCCCACATTGACGATCGCGCCGGTCGCCGTGCGTTCGATCAGATGGTCGGCGACGGCCCACGCCAGGTTGGCGGCCCCGAGGAGATTGACGTCGACCATGTGGCGAAACGCCGCGCGCCAGTCGGTGTAGGACACCTCACCGATGAGGTGCCGATTAGATGTCGACGGAGCGACCGCCGCGTTCGCTACAAGGACGTCGATGGAGCCGAGCCCGTGGACCGCCGTCGAAACGATCCGGGTCACCTCGTCCGGGTCGCCGATATCTCCCTGCACGAGAACATGGCCGTCGCCCTCGAGTGACGACAGCGTCTGCGCTGCGCCGTCGCTGTCGGCCCGGTAGTGCACGGCGACGCGATGGCCGGCCCTCGCGAATCGTCGAGCGACAGCGGCGCCGATCCCGCCCGTCGCGCCGGTCACGAGCACTGATCTCACCCGGTGACCCTACCAACCCGCATGCCTGACTCTCGGTCCCGCCACCGTCAGCGCGGGCGACGAAAGGCCCGGCCCTCGCGATCAGCGAGTGGCCGGGCCTTCGAGAAGTAGTCGGATCAGCGGCGCACGGAGCGACGGTTGCCGACGCGGAGCCAGATCAGCAGCACGATGATCGCGCCGATGATCGAGCCGATGATGCCCGCGGGCTGGAAGAAGCCGTCTTGCGCGTCGGCGCCGAAGAGCAGGAAGCCGAGCAGCCCGCCGACGAATGAGCCGATGACGCCGATCAAGATGGTCATGGCGATGGACAGGTTCTGCTTGCCGGGGACGAGCAGGCGTGCGACCGCTCCGGCGATGAGACCGATGACGATGATGCTGATGATCAGGCCGATCATGGGGTGCTCCTTCAATCGTGCATGAGCGTCGTCATGCGATGGAGGTGCCAGCCAACCACCCCTGGGGGTGTGCTAGCTACACCCCTAGGGGGGTAGTGTGCCTCTCATGCCGACCGCCGCGCGACCTCTCACCGTGGCGTTGGTCGACGACTACGACGTCGTCCTGGTCGGGCTCGCGCACATGTTCGACGAGTACCGCGACCGCGTCGTCGTCGCCGAGATCGACTCGAACCAGACGCTCGACGACACCATCGACATCGTCATGTACGACTCCTTCGCGCAGCCGGAGTCCGACCACGATGAGATCGAGCTCCTCGTGCGCAATCCACGGGCGACCCACGTGGTGGTCTACACCTGGAACTTCCAGCCCGAATTGGTGCGGTCCGCGTTGGATCTCGGTGTGCATGGGTACCTGTCCAAGACCCTTCCGGCTCGCGAACTCGTGGCCGCGCTCGAGTCCGTGCAGGCGGGGGAGATCATCGTGAGCGATCCCCCCCGACGGGCGGGGAGCGCGCTCGGCCTCGACTGGCCAGGGCGACGGGAAGGCATCACCGATCGCGAGTCGGAGATCCTCGCGCTGATCACGCAGGGCAAGAGCAACGCGGATGTCGCCACCCTCACCTACCTCAGCCCCAACACGGTCAAGAGATACATCCGCGCCATCTACCGCAAGATCGACGTCACCAGTCGCACCCAGGCGGTGCTGTGGGGCGTGCGGCACGGATTCACCCCCGACCACCACCGCATCGAGCACTGGATGGGCGGCCCGTAGCCGGACGATGCGGCGCCCCGATTGGGCGAGAATCGAGGGGTGCAGCTCACCGCGTTCGGAATCGACGGACTCCCCGAG
>CAXTLO010000159.1:0-2320 GCA_964244965.1 uncultured Marisediminicola sp. | reverse complement strand
CGTCAGCGCGGTCACCAGCAAGATCGTGAGCAAAGCCGAGGGGCGTCAGGTTCCGGCCACCGACCGCGAGGCGGCGATCACCAGCCAGACCGTGCGGCTCGTCGCCAGCCGCTCGCACCCCGGAGGAATCACTCGCATCGTCGAGAACCCGCTCGGGCTGGTGATGGCTGCCGCGGGGGTCGACGCGAGCAACGTCGCCGAGGGAACTGTTCTCCTGCTCCCCGAGGATCCGGATGCCACGGCGTGCGCCCTGTGTGCCGCTTGGCGCGAGCGGTTCGGGATGGAGCTCGGTGTGGTGGTCAGCGACACTTTCGGCCGACCGTGGCGTGAGGGGCAGACGGATGCCGCGATCGGCGCCGCAGGGCTACGGGTGATCGACGACCTGCGGGGGTCCGTCGACGCCGTCGGGCGGCCGTTGGTCGTCACCGCCGCCGCAGTCGCGGACGAGATCGCCGCGGCCGCCGACCTGGTCAAGGGCAAGGCATCCGGCACCCCGCTCGCCGTCGTGCGGGGCCTCGGGCATCTCCTCGGACCGATCGATCTCCCCGGCGCGGCGTCCCTCGTGCGTAAGGCCGGAAGTGACATGTTTCGGGTCGGCAGTGCCGAAGCGTACGCGGAGGGCTTCGCGGCCGGCGTCGCGGCGCAGAACACCCGCCGCCCGCTTGGAGGAACTTCCGGCGTCTGAGTGGCCGATCGAGGATTCCCGCCTCGGTGGCACCGGTTCTTCCGCTCGCTGGGAAACCGATCCCACGCCCGTTGCAGCACTACGGGGCAGGTGGGTTCAACCCCGGCGTGACGGGTCCGCCCGACTCCCGTCGCGGCGGCAGGGGCTGATACACGTCGGGGACGCCGTCGGCGTCGTCGTCACGCTCGTCCTCCTCCCTGATCTTGCGATACACCCGGTTGCGGGCGACGAGGATCACCGACGCGAGTAGGGCCGCAAGCACCGAGCCGACGAGCACGCCGACCTTCACCTGGTCGTCCCGGTCGGAGCCGAGGCCGAAGGCGAGGTCGCCGATCAGCAGGGAGACCGTGAACCCGATGCCGGCGAGAACCGACACCCCGAGCACGTCGACCCATCGCAGATGGGCGTCGAGGGACGCCTTCGTGAATCGCGCCACCAGCCACGTGGCGCCGAAGATCCCCACCGTCTTGCCGACCACGAGCGCGAGGACGATCCCGATCGCGATTGGATTCAGTAGAGCGTCGAGCAGGCCCGATAGTCCGCCGACGGTGACTCCGGCGGCGAAGAACGCGAATACCGGCACGGCCACGCCGGCCGAGGCGGGTCGCACGCGATGCTCCAGGTACTCCGCGAGCCCAGGTCCGGCGTCGGGCCCGCCCGCCGCTCGGCTCCTCAGCACGGGAACCGTGAAAGCCAGAAGCACCCCCGCGACGGTCGCGTGCACCCCGGATGCGTGTACGAGCGCCCACGTCACGGCCGCGAGAGGAAACAGCCACCACCATGACCTGATGTGCCTCTGCACGAGCACGCCGAAGACGGCGAGAGGGATGAGGGCGAGCCCCAGGTACAGGGGCTCCAGGTCGTCGGTGTAGAAGATGGCGATGATGGTGATCGCGAGCAGGTCGTCCACGACGGCGAGCGTCAGGAGGAACGTGCGCAGCGCGACGGGCAAGTGGGTGCTGATGACCGCGAGCACCGCTAGCGCGAACGCGATGTCCGTCGCCGTCGGGATGGCCCACCCTCGCAGAGCGCCGTCGCCGGTGCCGAGGTTGACGACGACGAAGATCAGCGCCGGCACCGCCATCCCGCCCAAGGCGGCCACGACCGGAAGCGCGGCGCGACGAGGGTCTCGCAGGTCGCCGGCCACGAATTCGCGCTTGAGCTCGAGTCCCGCGACGAAGAAGAAGATCGCCAGCAGCCCATCCGCCGCCCATTCGCCGACGCTCAAGTGAAGCTGGAGTGCCTCAGGGCCGAACTCGAAGTCCCGCACCGCGGCATAGCCGTCCGACGCCGGCGAGTTCGCCCAGACGAGCGCGATCACGGTGGCGATCAGCAGCAACGCGCCGCCCACTGTCTCCCGCCGCAGCACCTCGCCGATCCGCGAGGCCTCACCGAACGAGCCCCGAGTGAACAGACGCCCGGGACCGGGGGCGGGGGTGACCGCGGAGGTGGACGGCGGATCGGGCTGGGTCACGGGGTCCTCCGGATGGACTTCGGGGTCGGCGAGTTGATCGCCGACCAGACTTCCCGGCACTCCGTGATGCGGCGTCCTATGAGACGCCCGGTCAGTCTATGCGCCCACTGGATCAGCACCGAACAGGTCAGCGCGAATAGATCAGCGCCGAATAGATCAGC
>CAXTLO010000158.1:0-6684 GCA_964244965.1 uncultured Marisediminicola sp. | reverse complement strand
AGCCGGCTCGATTCGGTTTCACGAAGACCGGAAACGGGAGGTCGGATGCGTAAGCGCTGGTCGCGGCGGTCACGACCCGCGTCTCCGGGGTGCGGATCCCGCTGGCCGAGAGCAGCCTCCCCGTCATGGCTTTGTCCATCGCCAGGGCGCTGGCGAGCACCCCGCATCCCACGTAGGGCATGGAGGCGAGTTCGAGCACACCTTGAACGGTCCCGTCTTCACCGAAGCGGCCGTGCAGCGCCGGGAACACGATGTCGACATCGCGCAGGTCGATTCCCGCGCTGCCGCCTGTGAGACCGTCGAGCTCGTCGACCGCGTCCAATCGATGCCAACTGCCACGTCGATCGATTCCGACGAACACCGGGACGAATCGCTCCGCGTCGAGGTTCGCAGCGATACCTTTAGCCGACGCCTTCGAGACCTCGTGTTCCGAGTTCGCTCCACCGAAGACGATCCCGACTCGGGTCAGCACGCGCCCACGTGCGTCCGGGCGATCCGACCGCCCAGTCCGGTGAGGATCTCGTGCGGGACGGTACCGGTCAGATCCGCCCACTCGCGCGGCTGTGGTTCGCCCGCATCCGCAGATCCGAGTAGCACGACCTCGTCGCCGGCGACCACGTGCCGGTCTCCGACGTCGACGACCAGCTGATCCATCGAGATCGATCCGACGATCGGATGACGCCATCCGCGGATCGACACCGAGCCGCCGTTCGACAGCGATCGCGGCACGCCGTCGCCGTAGCCCACCGGCACGAGCGCGAGCGACGTCCGATGCGGGGTGCGATGGCCGCCGTCATAGCCGACCGCAGAACCCGCCGGAACTCGACGCACGTGCAGCACGCGAGAGGTGACACGTATCGCCGATCGAAGACCGAAGGTAGCGCCGACCACGGTCTCGATCCCATAGAGTGCCGCCGCGACCCGCACCAGTGAGAACCGGCACTCCGGATGTATGAACGCGGCGGCCGAGTTCGCGAGGTGGAGCAGGCGCGGGGTCACGCCGGCTCGCCGCGCCACCCGTACCCCGGCTACCAGTTCGCGGCGTTGCGGCTGCACGCTCTCGTGGCCGGAGCGGGACGCCGACGCGAGGTGCGACCAGATGCCTTCGACCTCGATGTAGCCTCTCTCCGAGAACGCTCGGGCCGCTCGGCAGAGCGCCGGCCATTCGGAGTCGGTCGCGCCGCCGCGCCGCATCCCGGTATCGAGTTCGAGGTGCACGAGCGCCCGCCTGCCGGTCCGCCCAGCGGCACGCGCCACTGCTGCCAATGTGGCGAGGTCCGAGCACGACACGGTCACCTGCTGTCGCACCGCTTGCCCGATGGGCGAGTGCTGATCGACCAACCACGCGAGCACCGGCGCGGTGATGCCGGCTGCCCTGAGCGCGAGCGCCTCGTCGATCGTCGCCACCCCTAGCTGGTCAGCGCCCCCAGCCAGAAAGGTACTCGCGACCTCCACAGCACCGTGCCCGAAGGCATCGGCCTTGACCACCGCCATCACCGGGGTGCGGGCGACTCGCTTCACCACCTCGAGGTTGTGGGCGAGCGCACGGTGATCGACGACCGATTCGATCAGCGGAATCGACCTCGCCGGCGCCTGGACCTGCGATGTCATGCGATACATGCGAGCAGCCTACGAAGGCGACCGCGCCGCTGGCGTCAGCCTGTCGGCCATGGTCTGTAGGTCGAAGGTCGGACTGTCGGCCCCGACCATCCCGTCGATGTGTTCGATGGTCGACCGACCGTGATCGTGCGTCGATCGTTCGTCGGCGCGCGTGACAGGTCAGATATCAGTGCGTGGAGCGGCCGGCGGAATCAGCCATCCCGGCCTGACGAACCCCGACTCGTAGGCGAACACTGCCGCCTGCACCCGGCTCCGAGACTCGGTCTTCAACAGCACTCGACTGACGTGGGTCTTCACCGTCGCCTCGCTCACGAAGAACTGCGACGCGATCTCCAGGTTGTTCCACCCGCGGGCCAATGCCATCAGCACCTCACGTTCCCGCGCGCTGAGGGTGTCGAGCATGGCGGTTCTTCGCTCGTCGGCGGCATTCAGCGCTGTCGATCCCGATTCGTCGAGCCGGCGTTGCAGAAGGTCACGGGTCATCGCCGGGTCGATGAGCGAGTCACCTCGGTGCGCAGCACGGATGGCGGCGGCGAGGAGGTCGGGTCCGGCATCCTTCAACAGGAATCCACTCGCACCGACACGGACGCTCTCGAGCAGGTATTCCTCGTCATCGAAGGTCGTGATCATGACGATGGCTCCTGCGGTCGCCTCGGACAGGATGCGGCGTGTCGCCTCCACGCCGTCGAGGTTCGGCATGCGGATGTCCATGAGCACGACGTCTGGTCGGTGCTCCCGCGCCAGGCGCACGCCGTCCATTCCGTCGACCGCCGAGGCGGCGACGGTGATGTCGGGCTCCTCGTCGAGCATCATCTGAAGGCCCGCCCGAACGACCGGCTGGTCGTCGACGACCAGCACGGAGATCGCGTCGGAGATCGACTCGGCTGTCATGTCAGCACCGAGGTCGCAGCAGGTAGCCGTACCTGCACGCTCCACCCGCGCGGTTCAACCGGACCGACGCGGAACGTGCCGCCCAAGCGGTCGACTCGGTCACGCATTCCCTGAAGTCCGTTGCCGCCTGAGGGGGCTTCGAGCGCCTCCCGTGCGTATCCGTCGTCATCGATCGAGACGACGACCCAATCGGCCTCGCTGCGGACAGCGATCTTCACATTGCTCGCGTCGGAGTGCAGCATCACATTGGTGAGCGCCTCCTGTGTGATGCGGATCACGGCCGCTTCCTGATCCGTTGTGAGGACGCCGTCGACGTCGAGCTCGGTGCTCACGGTGACTCCCGTGTCGACGACGCGCGACGCGAGGCGGGTCATTTCCGCTCGAAAGGTCATCTCTGCAAGACCGGGCGGCGAGCTCGAGAGCACTCTGACGACTTGGCGCATCGACGCGAGCGCCTCCTGCCCGCTCGACGCGATCCAACTCACGGCGGAACGGAGTTCGTGTGGCTTGGTGTCGGCGACGCGCTCAGCAGCCTGCGCCTTGATCACCATCGCCGCGACATGATGGGCGACGACATCGTGGATGTCGCGAGCGACAGCGGCCCGTTCCTCCGATGCCGCCCTCGCCATGTCGACATCTCTCAGACGCAGGAGTTCGCCGTTCTTCTCAGCAAGACCATCGATCGCCATGCGCTGGCGTCGGATAGACCGGCCGAGAAGCAGAGCCGATGCGACCACCGCGAGTGCGAGTGCCTGCGACGACGGGTCGTAGTAAGTGAAGAAATCGGAAACCGCCAAACTCCAGGACCCCTGCGGATAGACGAACAACTGTGCGACCGGCACGATGGTGATCACGGCGAACCCGATGCCGACCGGGATCGCGATGGCCATATGGAGACCGCTTGCGGTGGCCATGAATCCCGCGATCACCAGCGGCAGAATGGCAACCTCTAGTTGGGAGAAGTCCGACGCCAGTAGGGCTGAGAGCGCGCCGACCACGATCAACCCGGTGAGCGGTGCCCTTCGGCACACGAGCAGGGCGACAGCGGCGACGGCCCCGACGCCGACGTAGTTCGCCAACGCCATCGGATACCACCCGAGCGCTCGTGCGACCGCGATCGCCGTCAGCCAGAGGGCGAAGAACAAGACCGCGATCTGGATGTCGGAGTTCGGTGATCGGGCTGGCGGACCGTCCATCCGGAGATCAGCGATCTCGGCGTTCGGTGAGACGCTCATTCGTCCACCGTAGCCGCGAAGCCGGCGCTCGACCCCGCAGGCCCCCTTACGGGTTTCCCGACGCTCGCTCCCCACTATCTCTCACCTATATCGTTCAGTATCGTTGTGTATCGTCAGCGATATACAACGGGAGGTCATCATGGCGGGTTCATATCCATCCAACGGTTTCGGCGCCGGCAATAGCATGGACGGCATGTGGCAGGCGATGGAGCAGATGCGCTCCAGGTTCGAGAAGCGCGGCGGTTCTCGCGCGGGCCGCGGGGATGTACGCGCAGCCGTGCTCGCCCTGCTCGCTGAGAAGCCGATGCACGGTTACCAGATCATCAATGAGATCGACGAGCGCACCGGTGGGCACTGGAAGCCCAGCGCCGGATCGGTGTATCCGACACTGCAACTCCTCACCGACGAGGGTCTGATCAGCGTCGAGGAGTCCAACGGACGCAAGATCTACTCGCTCACCGACATCGGTCGGGAGGCGGTCGCGGGAAGCGACGCGTCGGCTCCGTGGGAGACCGCCGGTTCGACGACGAGCGGGTTCACCGCCCTTCCGAAGGCGGGCGTCGAGCTCGCTCAAGCAGCGGCCCAGGTGGGACGGACCGGAACCCCTGAGCAGGTGCACGAGGCGGTCAAGGTGCTCGACGACGCGCGTCGCCGGCTGTATTCGATCCTCGCCCAGGTCTGACCAGAGTGACGTCGGCTCGTCGGGGTCGGGAGTACTCGATCCCCGACGCGTACGACACCCGCGCCCGCTACCGCCGCATCCTGCGCTTCGCCGCCTGGTATCTCGCGATCACCTGGTGGTTCGAACTGTTCCTGCCGCGCATCGGCCTCCAGACGGTGGCCGATCGCACCCGCGCAAAGAGGATGCGACGCTTCGCGCAGCGCTTTCGTGTGCTCGCGATGGATCTCGGCGGCCTGATGATCAAAGTCGGCCAGTTCATGTCGTCGCGGCTCGACGTGCTGCCGCCGGAGATCACGAACGAGCTCGAAGGCCTGCAAGACGAGGTGCCGGCCGTGCCGTTCGCGGCCATCCGCGCTCTCGCCGAGACCGAACTCGGCGTCGAACTCGAGCGGGCGTTCTCGTCGGTCGACCCGGTCCCGATCGCCGCGGCCTCCCTCGGGCAGGCGCACCGGGCGACGCTCGGCCCGCTCGACGCGGCGGACACCGGGCTCGACCAGGTCGTGATCAAGGTGCAGCGGCCGGGCATCGACGAGATCGTCGCCGTCGATCTGGCCGCCCTGCGCAGGGTCGGCGGATGGCTCAGCCGGGTGCGGCTGGTCTACGACCGGGTCGACATGCCTGCGCTCGTGGAGGAGTTCGCGCAGACGAGCCTCGAGGAGATCGATTACCTGCACGAGGCATCCGGTTCCGAACGCTTCGCGGCGGACTTCGCGGGCGACGACCGGGTCAATGTGCCGACCGTCGTGTGGGAGCGAACCACCCGCCGCGTGCTCACACTCGAGGACGTCACCGCGATCAAGGTCACGGATGCGGAGGCGCTCGTCGCTGCAGGGATCGACCCTGCCGAGGTGGCTCCCGTCTTCGCCGCGGTCATGTTCGACCAGCTGTTCACGAACGGCTACTTCCATGCCGATCCCCATCCGGGAAACATCTTCGTCACGCCTGCCGCGGGTGAAACGGGCGAATCGGGTGGGCGCGGGTGGAAGCTGACCTTCATCGACTTCGGCATGATGGGCGAGGTGCCTGCCAGCACCCGCAGCGGCCTCCGAAAGCTGCTGATCGCGGCGGCCTCGCGCGACGGCAGGGGGCTGGTCGACGCGATGCGCGACGTCGGAGTCCTTCTGGCCACCGCAGACACGCTCGAGCTCGAACGGGCGATGACCAAGCTGTTCGCCCGCTTCGGCGGCATGGGATTCGCCGAACTCCGCGAGGTGGACCCCCGGGAGTTCCGTGACTTCGCCGATCAGTTCGGCGGCGTGGTTCGGTCGCTGCCGTTCCAGCTGCCGGAGAACTTCTTGCTCGTCATCCGCGCCATGTCGCTCACCTCCGGGGTGTCGAGTGCACTCGATCCGCGGTTCAACCTGTGGGACTCCGTCGAGCCGTACGCGGCGCAGCTGGTGCGCGACGAGCGCGGCAATGTGGTGCAGGACATCGCGCAACAGGCCCTCGAGACCGCTCGCGTCGCCGTTCGCCTGCCGAGACGACTGGACGCCCTCGTGAACCGGTTCGAGGACGGTACCGTCGCGGTGACCAGTCCGAGCCTCGAGCGGAGGGTCACGCGGCTCGAACGAACCACGGCACGTGCTGTGTCGGCGCTTCTGTTCGGCGGCCTGCTGATCGCCGGTGTCCTCCTGCGCACGGATGACCTCGCCCTCGGCAACGTGCTGATGATCGCGTCCGTCGTTCCTCTCCTTCACGCCCTGCTCGCCGGCCGGGGCAGGGCCTGACGCTACGGATAACAATCCATACCGCCGAAAGATCCACAGGAGTAATCTCGGCAGATGTCGAGCACAACCGCGGACGGCCAGGTGAACACTCCCAGCAGCGAGTTGAAGCGGTCGATCACGGGCAGGCTGCTCTTCTTCTACGTACTCGGCGACGTGCTCGGTTCCGGGATCTACGTGCTCATCGGCGCCGTCGCGGGCGAGGTGGGCGGCGCGTTCTGGATCGCCTTCGCGGTCGGGGTGTCGGTCGCGACGATCACCGGGCTCGCCTACGCGGAACTGGTGACGAAATACCCGCAGGCCGCAGGTGCCGCGCTCTACGTGAACAGGGCCTTCGGTAAACCGATTCTCACGTTCCTCGTCACGATCTGCATGCTCTCGGCCAGTTTCGCGGCGACCGCGTCGCTGTCGAACGGATTCGCGCGCTACTTCGGGTCCGTCTTCGAGGCGTCACCGGCACTGATCGTCACCATTGCATTCGTCGTCATCCTCAGCGTCATCAACTTCATCGGCATCACCGAATCGGTCGTCC
>CAXTLO010000157.1:0-6686 GCA_964244965.1 uncultured Marisediminicola sp. | reverse complement strand
CTGATCGTCGGACAGTGGCACGGGGACCTCGCAGTCTCGGTTCCGGCGGGCGATGGGGGCGGGCGATACGGACGGGGAAGCGTTCGGCGCTGGCCGGACTGCGGATGCGGCGGGTGCAGGCGGGCGCACCCGCCCTCCAATCTAGCCCCGGCCGACGCGGCCGACCGGTAGGTTCCGCACAACCTCGCCGGCTGCCGCCAGTAGCTTCTCGACAGATTCGCCCTCGCCGATCGACACCCGTAGGCCGTCGTCGCCGAGAGCCCTCACCACGACGCCGTGTCGGAGGAAGGTCTCGGCCGCAGCTCCCGTGGACGCGCCGGTGGGCAGCCAGACGAAGTTGCCCTGGGGCGCCGGTCCGCTCCAACCCTGAGCCACGAGTGCGGTCCACACTTCGTCGCGCAGGTGGGAGAGCCGCGCGACGCGGTCGAGCAGCTCCGCCTCGTGGTCGAGCGCGGCGAGGCCCGCCCGCTGCGCCGGTTCGATCACCGAGAGCGGGATCGCGGTAGTGCGTGCGGCGTCGAGCACGTAGGCGGGGCCGATGGCGTAGCCCAGGCGGAGGCCGGCCAGCCCGTACGCCTTCGAGAAGGTGCGCAACACGACGAGGTTCGGGTACCGATCGATGAGCCGGAGGCCGTCGACGGCCGCAGGATCGGTGACGAATTCGGCGTAGGCCTCGTCGAGTACGACCAGAACGTGCGTCGGGACGCGCGCCATGAACGCGGCGAACGCGGCATCCGTCACAGCGGCGGCGGTCGGATTGTTCGGCGAGCAGACGAGCACGAGTCGGGTGCGCTCGGTGACCGCATCCGCCATCGCCGCCAGGTCGTGTTCTGCTCCCGCGGTCAACGGCACGCGGATGCTCGTGGCGCCGGCTACGGCGACCAGGCCGGGGTACGCCTCGAACGACCGCCACGCATAGATCACCTCGTCGCCCACCGAGGAGCTGGCCTGGATGAGCTGGGCGAGGATCGCGACGGATCCGGCGCCCACGTGGATCCGGTCGACTTCGACGCCGCGTCGGTCGGCGAGCCGGATGCGGAGCGCGAGCGCCGACCCGTCGGGGTAGCGGTTGACGGAGGAGGTGGCGATCGCGTCGAGCACCGCGGGGATCGGGGGAAAGGGGTTCTCGTTCGACGACAGCTTGAACGAGTCGGTCGGTGCCGGCTTGCCCTGCCGGTAGGCGGTGAGCGCCAGGATCTCCTCGCGCAGCCGCACACGGGAAGGCGAATTGGTCGTCACCGCTCGAGTCTAGAGTCCGCGATGCCCGCGTCGCCGGGGCGCCGAACGGCGTCGCACCCATGCCCCGGGGGGCATGGGTGCGATGCCATCATGGTGCGATGAAGCGTTTCCTCGTGCGTCTGGTCATCAACGCCCTCGCCCTGTGGCTCACCACGATCATCGTGGCCGGGGTGCGCGTCGTCTCCTATCAGGAGGGGGAGATCCTCGCGACGGTGCTCACCTACCTGCTCGTGGCGCTCGTGTTCGGTGTGGTCAACGGCATCATCGGCAACTTCATCCGGATCGTCGCGTTCCCGCTCTACATCCTCACCCTCGGACTGATCGCGCTCGTCGTGAACAGCCTGCTCCTGCTGCTCGTGGCCTGGATCACTCAGTTCACCGGCTTCGGTCTGTTCGTCGACGGCTTCTGGTGGGGCGTGCTCGGCGCCCTGGTGCTCGCACTGCTGAGCTGGCTCATCGGCATCATCGTGCGACCCGTCGTCGGGCGAGACGACGGCCGCCGCTGACTCTCGCAGTACCCGGCGGCGAGCCGTCGAGCGCAGCACGGGCTGATCATCTCACCGGCTCATCACATCATCGGCTGACCCTCTCCGCGTCGTAGAGAGTCGATTCCACCCGCACGGCGCCGGCCCCGAACTCGTCCATGCGGCCACGGGTCGCGACCAGGCGACCCTCCTCCGACGCGTCGGCGAGTGCGGCGGTGGCCCGGTACTCCTCGAGCCGGTGGGCGGGGAAGGTGTGATCCGGATCGGGCGGCCTCCCCTCGAATGCTTCACGGCGTAGCAGTACTGGATCGGCGCTGGTCCAGGTGCCGCCGAGGGCCGGCACCACGTCATCCGTGTGCTCGATCGCCACCCACGGCACAGTCTCCGGGACGGGGATCTGCGCGGCCGGCGCCCCGACCGTGTACAACTGCTTCACCTCGTACTCGCCAGAAGCCGCGAGTTGGGACGCGATCAGCCCGCCTTGGGAATGTCCGGTGAGCACGATCTCCGAGTCGCCGTCGGCGCCCGCGTCGGCGAGTGCCGCCTCGACAGCGCGATACGACCCAGAGTCGGTGCCGGCCAACGCCGCCACATTGCTGGTCAGATCGAAGGGATCATCGGTGGCTCGGGCATCGAAGTCGGTCGTGCCGGCGAGGTACACCTCGAAGCGGTCGGGACCGGTAGGCATGACGTAGCGGTCGACCCTGATCCGCGCGTCGCCTTCCGGGATGCGAGCGACCCGGTCCGACAGACCCGTCGCCGGGGACACCGGCACCGGCGTTCCCGCTCGGACGCTCACCGGCGATTCCCGCAGCATCCCGGCGGCAGCACCGGCGCCCACCAGCCCGAGCGCCACCGTGTCGGTGCCCAGCAGCCCAGTCCCCTCGTCGCCGAGGGAACGGGCCAGGCCGGGTGGGATGTGCATGGCACCGGCGAGCGCATCGTCGGAGCTCATCACCGTCAGCCGGAGGAGCTCGACGATCGCCGGCTCGCTGAGAATCCCGCGATGACGGTCGACGAGCTCGCCGAGCCCCTCGAGCGCCCGATCGGTTCCCGCGGGGTCGAGAAGCCGTGCGAGCAGGTAGCCCGAACCGACCACCGCCACCCCGCCGAGCACGTACGGGAGCATCACCAGCCCCACCGTGGTACCGACGAAGCCCAGCGCGTAGCCGACTTGAGCGGCGAGGGATTGCAGGATACGGCCGGCGCCGTCCTCTGCCCGCCCGTAGACATCCGCGCTGATCCGAAGAGCCGACGACAGCCAAGCGCTCGCCTGCCGAGCGTCATCGATGGCCCGAAGGGCGTCGTCCATCGCCAACTCGGCCCGCGCAGCGCTCGGCGGAGCCTGCGTGACGCCGAGGAGGGCGGTCGACAGAGCACGATCGATCACTGCGACGCTGCGCGAGCACCCGGCGAGCTCATCCGCGAGATCATCGAGTCGCTGGGCATGCCTGAACAGGGTGTCGGTTGCGACCGCCGCCGAGCCACCCCCGCCGATGATCAACGCACCCCCGCCGCGGGCAGGATCGGCGTGCATCATCACACCGGTGCTCACGAACCACCTCCGGCGAGGACCGAGATCGCCAGCCTCGTCGCCGCGAGCGCCTCGTGGGCGGCCAAGGCCGCCGCATCCGTAAGGCGCCGCAGGTGCAGGAGACCGCCGTCATAGGCCGAACTGGCCGGCCCCCGCCAGGTGCCGTCGGTCGATCGGGGAATCTCACCGAGGGCGTGGTCGAGGCGAAGGCACACCGCCGCGAGCGAATCGGCCTGTCGGCGCAGCCCCGCCAGCGCGATGGCGGCGGCCGGATCCAGTCCCGTCGTCGCCGCGAGCGCGACGCTCATCGTCTCCTCCTCACCGGCTCGGGTACAGCTTGGTGAAAGGCGGACCTCCCCGGCGCGGGAGCCGCCGCATCCGTGGTGAGAGAGATCGGCGGGCGGCTGGGGAGGGAGGCTGCACCAGAATGGGGGCATGAGCTTCGATCGGACCGGAGCGGAGTCCGTGCTGTTCCGGATCTGCTTCGTGTGCACCGGCAACATCTGCCGGTCGCCGATGGCGGCGATCGTGTTCCAGGAGCTCGCCACTCGCGAGGGGTACGGCTCGTCGATCTCCGTCGAGTCCGCGGGCACCGGCGAGTGGCATGTGGGTGAGCCGGCCGATTCGCGCACGATCGCGGCCCTCACCGCGCGGGGTTACGACGGCTCCCGGCACCGCGCCCGTCAATTCGATCCCGCGTGGTTCGCTGCACTCGACCTGGTGGTCGTATTCGACCGGAGCCAGGAACGCATCCTCAGGTCGTGGGCGAGCAGCGAGGACGACCGGGGGAAGGTGCAGCTCCTTCTCGGATTCGACAACTATCCGAACGGGCAGATCGACGTCCCCGACCCCTACTACTCCGACGCGGAGATGTTCGACACGGTGCTGGCCACCGTCGAGCACGCGGCGGCCGCCCTCTTCCGGCAGATCAAGCCGGGAATCAGACCGGGAGCATCATGACCCTGCACACAACGACTTTGGGCAGCACCAACTTGGCGGACCAGCCGATCAGCCCACTCGACGGGCGGTACCGACCCGCTGTGACGCCGCTCGGCAAGCACCTGTCGGAAGCGGGCCTGAATCGCGCGCGCGTGCACGTCGAGGTGGAATGGCTGGTGTTGCTCACCGACCGCCGGATCTTCGGCGCGAACGCCCTGACCGACGATGAGAAGGTCTCCCTACGGGCGCTCGTCGACGACTTCGGACAGGCCGAGATCGACGAGCTCGCCGCGCTCGAGGCGACGACCCGCCACGACGTGAAGGCAGTCGAGTACTTCATCCGCTCCCGCCTCGAGGCGATCGGGCGAGCGGATGTGGCTGAGCTCACCCACTTCGCCTGCACGAGTGAGGACATCAACAACCTCGCCTACGCCCTGACCATCTCAGCCGCCGTCCACGACGTGTGGCTGCCGGCCGCTCGCTCGGTGCTCGGCGCCCTCGAGGGCATCGCGAACGAGCATCGTGCGGCGCCGATGCTCGCCCACACCCACGGTCAGCCGGCCACCCCGACGACCGTCGGCAAGGAGTTCGCCGTCTTCGCTCACCGCCTCTCCGCGGTGTTGGCGCGTGTCGAGGCGGTACCGGCGGTCGGCAAGCTCAACGGCGCCACCGGCACCTACGCCGCCCACGTGGCATCCGCCCCCGAATCGGACTGGCCGGCGATCTCGCGCGGATTCGTCGAGTCGCTCGGGCTCACCTGGAACCCGCTGACCACCCAGATCGAGTCGCACGACTGGCAGGTGGAGCTGTATCAGGGCATCCGTCATGCCAACGCCATCTTGCACAACCTCGCGACCGACGTGTGGAGCTACATCTCACTCGGCTACTTCAGCCAGATCCCGACCGCGGGCGCCACCGGTTCGTCGACCATGCCGCACAAGATCAACCCGATCCGCTTCGAGAACGCCGAGGCCAACCTCGAGCTCTCGAACGCCCTGCTCGACTCGCTGGCGTCGACCCTGGTGACCTCCCGCTTGCAGCGCGATCTCACCGACTCGACGACGCAGCGCAACGTGGGCGTGGCCCTGGGGCACAGCCTGGTCGCGCTCGACAACCTGCTCCGGGGACTGGGAGCGATCGCGGTCAACCCGACCCGGCTCGCCGAGGACCTCGACGCCAACTGGGAGGTGCTCGGCGAGGCGATCCAGACCGTGGTGCGCGCTGAGATCGTCGCCGGCCGCAGCTCGATCGCCGACCCGTACGCCGTGCTGAAGGAACTGACCCGCGGACGCCGGGTCGGACGCGACGAGCTGATCGCGTTCGTGAAGGGTCTCGACATCGGCGACGATGCGAAGGCACGGCTCGTGGCACTGACGCCAGCGACGTACATCGGGCTCGCGGACTCGCTGGTCGACGAACTCAGGAGCTAGCGAGGGTCCCGCCCGCACCGCCGATGTACGCACATGCCGCACGCGTAGGCATGTGCGGGGCTACTTACGCGGCAAATGGGTACATGCGCGGCTGTCCAGCGCAGCCGGACTAGTGGCCACGGTCCTGCTCGTCGAGGTCGGTGCGCTCCTCGCCCGTCGGAGTGCTGGTCAGCGCGAGCATGGCGAACACGACGAGTGAGACGACGAAGGCGATCCCGGCGAAGATCACCGCGATGTCGATGCTCCGGGTCGACAGCAGCACGATCAGGCCGGTGAACGCCGCGACGACCGCCGAGAGACCGAGCAGTTCCAGCGGACGGAACCGGTCGCGCAGGCTCGGGATGTGCCGCTCCGGCGGGGGTCCGGTGGGCCGGTCGGTGCTCATGCGTGTCCTTTCGCATCCGTGGGGTGCCGCGACGTGCCCCACTTGGCGGAGAAGCCCGCGATCGCGAGGAAGACGAGGATGACCGCGGCGTAGGCCCCGAGCACACCGACGGCGACCACGGCGGAGTCGAGCACCCCGGTCGAGCCGTCTCCATTGACGAAGTCATCAGCCAGATCCGGGGGCAGTACCGCGAAGACGACACCGGCGATGAGAGTGATCGCGCCGACGACGATCAAATCGCCGGATGCCACGTGCCGGCGGCGCGCACGCACGCCGCTGTACAGCTCCAGGGCTCCGGTGAGCACCATCCAGGCCGTCAGCACGAGCAGCAGCGCGGGGATGCCGCCGCCGGTGAGCATAAGGGCGAGCACGCCGACGGCGAGCGAGATGATGCCGGATGCGACGAGGTACGGACGCGCGGCGGTCCCGCGCAGTCGTACCCAGGAGAGCGCAGCGACGATCGCGCCGGTCGACACGGCGAACCCGCCGAAAGTGAGGAGCCCCAGCCTGGCCGAGTGATCAGCGGAGAAGGTGATGAAGATCGCGAGCGCCGCAGCCGGCACGGCGCGAGCGATGGGGAGCGGCCAGTAGGCGGCCCGCTGGGTGGCGTCGTCGGGAGGGACGGACACGCTCACCTCTTCCCTACGCCTGCGGACCGCCCGAGTTTACCCTCG
>CAXTLO010000156.1:0-6718 GCA_964244965.1 uncultured Marisediminicola sp. | reverse complement strand
GGCGACGGAGGCGGAAGAACCGGCGGATCTCGGCCGAAAGTTCCGCCATAGCTGCTGGGCGGGCGAAAGTTCCGCCACACGCGCGGCGCGACGCTCAGCCCGGTGGGACGAGCCGCACCCGCGGCGCGCCGCTCACCCCGGGCGGAAAGAGCCACCTCGGTCGGAACGACCCGCCAGGGCTCGGCGTCAGACGGGCGCGTTGAACCTCAGCAGGGCGGCGGCGCCTCGCAGGTCGGCGACGGATGCGGCATCCGCCGGTAGTTCGAAGGTGGTGACGGTGCCGTTGCCCACGCGGGGGAACACCCGTCGGTAGGAGTCCAGCGGCAGCCCGAGCAGATGGCACAGCAGCAGCCGCCCGAGGGTGGTGTGGGCGACGACGAGCGCGGTGGATCCGGATGCGGCGAGCTCGACCAGCACGGCTCCGGCGCGGTCCACGGCGGCTCGACCGGCCTCGCCGCCCGGGAGCGGAGCGCTCGCGGGAGCGCGCTCGAATGCCGCGCGCTCGGCGGGGAAGTCCCGTTCCATGTCGCTGGAGGTGAGTCCCTCCGCCGACCCGAAGTCCACCTCGCGCAGCCGGGGGTCGACCTCGAGGGGCACGCCGACGGCATTCGCGCTGAGCCGAGCCGTCTCGACCGCGCGGCTCAGATCGGAGGACAGCACCCGCGTGAGTTCGGCGGATGCGGCCCATCGGGCGAGTGCGTCGGCCTGACCGCGCCCGCGATCGGTGAGCGGGATGTCGCTGACACCTGCGTAGCGGTTCTCCGCGTGCCACACCGTCTCGCCGTGCCGCACGAAGTGCACGACGGTCATGATGCCCGCTCCGATGCATGCGCGTGCAGAGCGGGATCGACCCAGCGCCGGCGGTCCAGCGCATCGAGGAAGGCCCGGTATCCGTCCGCCCGGGCTGATGCGGCATCGCTCGGTTCGATCCCGGCGCCGCCGGGAAGCAGACGTTCCGCGGCAACGGCGAGTCGCCGGTCGGCAGGCGTGGTGTCGTCGAGAGCCGCGGCGGCGAGCAGCGCCATGCCGATCGCCCCCTCGCCGTGGTCGGCTATGCGCACCGGTCGCCCGAGTACGTCGCACCGCACCTGGTTCCACCATGGGTTGCGGGATCCCCCTCCGGTGAAGCTCACCTCACCGGTCACGTCGTACCCGCACAGGTCGAGCAGGTCGTAACAGAGCCGTTCGACGTACGCGGTGCCATGGGCGATCGCCGAGAACCGCGCCGCGTCATCCGCTGGCGCCTCCTCGAAGAAGGCACTGGCGGAACCCGACACGAACGGGAACCGCTCGCCGGTGCCCACCAACGGATAGGCGACGGGAACTCCGTCGGGTACGGCCGCGGTGAGGGCGTCGAGGTCGCGGCCCGGGAGCCAATGCGTCAATGCGCCGGCGCCCGTGCTCGAGGCGCCGCCGGGGAACCAGCCCGCCGCGAAGGGGGCGCGGTGGGCGTACACGGCACCGGTCGGATCCTGGCGTCGTTCCCGGCTCGCTCCCTTGATGACCAGGGTCGTTCCGAGTACCGAGTTCCACGAGCCGGGGGAGATCGCGCCGGCGGCCAGTTGCGCCGCGCATCCGTCGGTCATCCCGGCGACCACAGCGCATCCGGCGGGCAGTCCGGTCTCCTCGGCGGCGAGCGCGTCGACGGCTCCGATGACCGTGCCCGACGCCACGACCTCGGGGAGGCAGTCGAGCGGCACACCGAGGGCGCCCATCACGTCGACCGGCCACTGCAGGGTGTCGAGGTCGAGGCCCGTCTTCAGGGCGTGGCTGCTGTCCGAAGGAGCGCGCTCGCCGGTCAGCCGCGACGTGATCAGGTCGGGCTGGTGCACGATGCGGCGGTCGGAGGTGAGGATGCCGTCGGACTGCAGCGACAGGATGGTGGGTAGTGCCCACGACGCCTGCATGCGGTAGCCCAACCGCGACCACACCGCTCCTCCGACGTCGTTGGCCCGGTCGGTGAAGGCGGCTCCCCGCGCGTCGTCGTACATGATGCCGGCGGTAAGCGGACGCCCACGGTCATCGACCACCACCACGGTGCCGGATGTCGCGGAGACGGCCACGGCTCGCACGCGGGTTCCCGCTGCCAGCGCGCCGGTGACCTCGCGGAGCGCGGTGCAGGTGGCCGACCACCACTGGGCCGGATCCTGCTCGTGCCGTACCCCGTCGCGCCGGCTCGTGAGGGGGCGGGATGCCGCGGCCACCTGTACCCCGTCGTCGGAGAGTGCGATCACCCGCACGCTCTGGGTGCCGAGGTCGATGCCGATCCAGGCGGACTCTACGTCGGAGGCCACGCGGTCAGTCGCTCGCTGCCATGCGGTGCGCGGGGGCAGACGCGGCGTTGGCGGTCCACGTCGACCAGCGCTCGGCGAACGCGGCGCGCGATGCGATGAAGTCGTCGTGCCGGACGCGGTGCAGCTCGACGAGCTCCGGCCGCGGCTCGAATCGGTCCGCAGGCACGACGAGCGCTGCCGCGGCATCCGCTACCGATGCGTACTCGCCGGTGGCGACCGCGGCGTGGATCATCGCGCCCTTCGCGCCCAGCTGGCTGTCGCCCGTGCGAACCGTGGTCACGCCGGTGACGTCGGCGATGGTCTCGCACCACAGGTCGCTCGCCGAGCCGCCGCCGGAGATGGTGAGCTCGGAGGGGCGCACGCCGGATGCGTCGAGGCAGTCCCTCACCACGTGCGCGAGTCCTTCGACGGTGGCGCGGGCGAGGTGCTCGCGCCCGTGCTCGAACGACAGCCCCGCGATGACGCCGCGCGCGTCGCCGTCGAGGAACGGTGCGCGCTCCCCCGCAGGGGAGAGGTACGGCCACACGCCCAGTCCGCCCGAGCCGGGAGGCGCTTCGGCGGCGAGTCGAACGACGGCCGCCGCATCCGTCACGCCGAGCATGCGGGACATCCAGTCGATCACACCGGTTCCGGCGAGAGTCGGGTACGCGCGAATGTACGGACCGGCGTTCGACACCCGCAGGGTGAGTCCGGCTGCGGCTCCCGCGGTGTCGGCTGCCGACGTGACGATGCCGGTACACAGCGTGGTGCCGAGGATGCAGAAGGCCGCGCCATCGTGCACGGTTCCGCCTCCTGCGGCCGTCGAGACCACGTCGTAGGGGGCGAGCACGACCGGTGTCTTCTCCGGGAGGCCCAGCTGCCGCGCGACGGAGGCGAGCACGGGCTGGTTCACCTCGGCGTCTGAGAGCACCGGAGGTACCAGGTGACGCTGGTCGGCGAGACCGTAGAGCTCGAACAGCTCGGGCGAGTACCCGCCCTCGGCGATGTCGAGCCAGGGGGCGGATGCCTCGGATGCATGCAGTCCGACTGTCCCGGTCAGCTTCGAGAACAGCCAGCTGCCGCAGGTGAGCACGGCCGATGCCGCGTCGAGCGCGGTCGGGTCGTCGGCGAGGAGGGTCGACATGATGGCGTGCGGCAGCCCCATGTTCCCGAGCGAGCCGTTGATGGCGAACGCCCGGTCGAGGGTGCCGTCCGACTCCCACCGGTCGACGACCTTGCGGGCGCGGGCGTCGTTCCAGAGCATCGCCGGACCGATCGGCTCCCCGTCCGATCCGATGAACCAGGCGCCGTCACCCTGCGCGGTGAGCGCGACCCGTCCGATCGGGATCGGCGACGCGGCGACGGCCTCGGCCACCGAGTCGACGACCGCGTTCCAGACCTCGAGCATGTCCTGCTCGGCATACCCCCGCGAGCGTGACGTCACCTGGGTGGGCCTGCGGGCGATCGCCACCTCCTGCCCGGAGTGGTCGAAGACGACAGCCTTGATGAGGGTGGTTCCCGCGTCGATGCAGAGCGTCGCGGATGTCTGCGCGGAGTTTCTGACGGATTCGCCATCCGATCGCAGGGGACCGGGCGACGCGGAATCGAGGGTGTCCGACATCGGACGCCTCAGCTCGCGTGCGGCAGCAGCCGCGCGAGCACGTCTGGGTTGGCTACGTTGCGGGGCGTCTGCCCGGCGAGGAACAGCTCCACGTCGTCGGCGACGATCGCGGCGGCGCGTTGAGCGGTCTGCTTCGTAGCGCCGGCCAGGTGCGGGGTGACCACCACATTCGGTGCGGCCAGTAGCGGCCAGTCCGCTGGGGGCGGCTCGATGTCGTAGACGTCGAGGGCGAGAGCGCCGAGTCGTCCGCTGGAGAGGAGCTCGGGCAGCGGCGCGTAGTCGAGCAGTCCGCCGCGTGCGCTGTTGACGAGTACCGCGCCGTGGGGGAGCAGGTCGAGTTTTGCGCGGTCGATCATGTGGTGGCTGTCCGCGGTGAGGCGGGCGTGCAGGCTGACCACGGAGCTGCGGCGGAGCAGATCGTCGAGACCGACCGACTCGACTCCGTCCGCGGCGATCGCCGCGGCATCCGCGAAGGGGTCGTAGGTGACGACGGTGGCACCGAATGCGACGAGCACGCGGGCGACGATGCGCCCGATCGCGCCGTAGCCGACGAGTCCGACCGTCGATCCGTCGAGTTCGAGCCCGGCGTTGTCGTAGGAGTAGTAGTCGCCGCGCCACACGCCCCGCTTCAACTCGGCGTCGCTGCTCACGACCCGACGCATCGCAGTGAGCATCAGGCCGACCGCGAACTCCGCTGCGGCCTGAGCGTTGCGCCCCGGTGCGAAGGAGACGACGACACCCGCGCGGGTGGCCGCCTCGAGGTCCACGTTGACGGGCCCGCCGCGGCACACGCCGATCATGCGCAGGTCGGGTGCCGACTCGAACACCTCGGGAGTGAAGGGCGCCATCTGGGTGACGGCGATGTCGACGCCCTCCAGAGCGGCGATCAGGTCGTCCACTCGGTCGCTCGCCTCGCTCACGGTGCCCACGTCGCCGAAGGGTTCGAGCGGCCACGGCAGGGTCAGCTCCGAGAACCGCACCCCGTCACGCGATCCGCTGCGCTCCCGGATCGCAGAGACGAAGAGGGAGGGGGTCACGAAGTGATCTCCTGCGGAGAGGATGTGCGTCATTGCGAGCCTTTCTACGCTGCAGAGGCGTCGACTCGATGTCATGGCGCCGTTGGCTCGCCGATTCTAACACCCTGATTGTTATAACTATCAAGCTGCCACGGCGACCGCGTCCGTGATGCTGCCGACTCCTGCTCAGAGCGGGGCGATACGCACTGCAGCGTGCTCGGAGATGCGCTCGATCAACGGCGGGTCGACATCGTCGGTGAGGATGACGTCGGTGAAGTCGCTCACGGCGACGTACCGGTGCAGCGAGGTCTGCCCGACTTTCGAACCGTCCATCATCAGCACCCGGCGCGCTCCCGCGCGAAGCATCACCCGCTTCATCGTCACCACGTCCTGCTCCTGGTGATAGGTCAGCTTCTCGTCCATGGTCGAGGTCGACTGGAACACGATGTCGACGGCATACGAGTCCAGGCCGGTCTGATCCGGCGGCCCGATGAATGAGTCGTGGGTGCGCGAATACTGCCCGCCGACCACCACGAGCCGGATGTCCGGCGCCTCGATCAGGAGCTCGACGACTTGCCGGTAGTTCGTCAGCACGGTGAGCGGCCCGGCTTTATCGAGGAGTCGAGCCAGTGCGAGCACGGTCGTCGAATCATCCAGCATCACCGACATACCGGGTTCGATGAAGGTGAGCGCCTGACGAGCGAGTGCTTCCTTCGCCTCCGTGCGCCGCTGCATCCGGAAATCGGAGCTCGACTCGAAGACGCTCGTGGGCAGTGCCGAGACCCCGCCGTGGTACTTGCGCAGCAGGCCGCGCGCGGCGAGGTCGTCGAGATCGCGGTGCACCGTCATGAGGCTGCGCCCGGTGAGATCGGAGAGTTCCCCGGCGCTCACCGTGCCGACGCTCAGCACGTGATCGAGGATCTGCCGCTGCCGGGCGGATCGGGAGGTCGTGTCGGGGCGATATGCCACTTCGAACGCATCTCCTCAATGTGATGACCGGTCGGGATTCCTTCCGGCCGGGCCGCTCCGCCGGTCGAGAATCCTGCCAGAAGGTCAGCGCACTCTACCAACGGGTGCGTCTCAGCCCGGTGGCTCGACTTGCTTGGTCTCGGTCAGGACACAAATTACCATTCCCGTTGACATTTATAACGAGACCCTTGATATAGTCCCCTAACGGTTCACGTCGGCATCACAACTCCGTCACCGGACCCCCACACCAAGCAGACCACCCCAACGCGGGCGGTACTCAATGAGGAGATTCAATGAAGAAGACCCATCTGCGCACAGCAGTGATCGCTTCCCTGGTGGCCGCAGTCGGCCTCACCGGTTGCGCGGCCGGTGGCGGCGGCGAAGGCGGCGGCGGTGGCGGTGGCGGCAGTGAAGACGGCGGTACCATCGCCTTCCTCATGCCCGACCTCGCCTCCACCCGCTACGAGGAGCAGGACGCACCGCTGTTCACCGCGAAGATCGCCGAGCTGTGCCCCGATTGCGAGGTGCTCTATCAGAACGCCGACGGCGACCCGCAGCAGCAGCAGCAGGCCGACTCCGCCATTGCCCAGGGCGTCGATGTGATCGTGCTCGACGCTGTCGACACCAAGGCCGCGGCATCGATCGTCGTCAACGCGCAGTCTCAGGACATTCCGGTAGTCACCTACGACCGCCCGATCGTCGACACTCCGGCCGACTACTACGTGTCGTTCGACAACGAGGGCATCGGCAACCTGATCGCGACCTCGCTGGTCGAGAAGCTCGCGGCAGACGGTGCGACCGGTGGAGTGCTCATCGTGAACGGATCGCCGACGGATGAC
>CAXTLO010000155.1:0-6795 GCA_964244965.1 uncultured Marisediminicola sp. | reverse complement strand
ACGACGATTCTGCCGACACTCACCATGGCGCAACTCCGCTCTGTGCAGGCGGCCCACGTGGCGGGCCGGTTGGGTGGGAGCTCGGCGACTTGATGATGCAGTCGTCGTCACTCCGGTCTTGCGTCGTGAACCAGTCTGCGGATGCCGCTTCCGGGAGCACAGCGGTTGACGAGGTCACCCCCGACGCGTAGGTGGGTTGAGGAATGCGAGGTCACGGCACGGCTCGCGGCTGGCGGCAAGCTTCTCGGCTGGCGGCTGTGCTCAGGCGGATCGCCACTGCATGACGGCCGGATCTCGGAAGGCCGGGTACCGAAGGGCCGGGTATAAGACGGCAGAGCTCTCCCCCGCGCTCTCATGTCCGTCTCAGCCATCGCGGCCGCTTACTCGGCATCGCCCGAGGAGTGCGGTCGGAATCGACTGTGGCTGGCGGGATCAGCACGAGCTCACCAGGGTCGAGACCGTGCACGATCTGCCATCCCTGATCGTGGAGTAGGAGGTGATGTCGTCGGCACAGCAGAACGCCGTTCCCGACGTCGGTGCGCCCCTCCTGCCCAAAGGGCACGATGTGATGCGCTTCACACCACGACGGGGGTCGGTCGCAGGAGGGGAAGCGACACCCGCCATCCCGAGTCGCCAGCGCCACGCGCTGCGGACCGGAGAACAGTCGCCGCGGTCGTCCGAGATCGAGGGGCTCGCTCGATCCGCTCAGCACGATGGGGAGCGCGCCGACGTCACAGAGGTATCGCCGAGCGGTCGCCGCTGAGAGCGGCTCGGTCGATCCCTCGAGCCAGGAGAGACCGGTGTCGGTCTCCGGATGCTCGACGCCGTCGGAGTCGACAGCGCGGGTGAGGTCGTCGAGGGCGATCGTCACCCGCACCGCGGGCTTGAGCGAGCCGAGTACGGTTCCGTCGTCGCGGTCGACGCCAATGCGTACCAGGTCGGCGAGAGTGTCGAGCGCGAGTTGGTCGTTGGTGCGCGGATCGTCGACGAGCCGGTCGGCGCGCTGCTTGCCGTCGCCGTGGCTGAAGCGCGGCCCACCGAGCCGCGGACTCATCGCGTGGTCGATCGCTCCCATGATGATCGCGTCGCTCTCGGGGTCGAGCACCATCGACACGCGACGCAGGCCGTCGACGACCGGGCCGCGCCTCAGCGCACGTTGATCTCGGAGGTGCCGCTCGCGATCGATGACCCCGAGCCGGTCGAGCGTGTCTCGCACCTCGCGCGCCATCGCACCCAGCTCGTCGGCATCATGTGCGGCCGCTTCTGTCGCGAGGGTGGCCACCGCCATGGTCAGCTGCCCGCCGTCGACTTCATCCACAACGGGAGTGAGAGCTCTGATCACCTGGTCGGCGGCGTCGAGACCGAGCCGGCCGTCGAGGACCGCCGTCGCGACCGGCGATAGAGGCGCCGGTTCCCCTGGGCCGGCTGCCGCCGCATCCGACAGCAATGCGCCCACGCGGATGCGGCGAGAAGCCTCCTGGCGTCCGGTGCGGGTGACGGACCGCAGTAGATTCTCCGCACTGAGGAAGCCCTGCTGCGCTGCGAGCCCCGCGTTGCCCAGCTCTCGCCGGGAGCGCCGCGCTACCTCCGCCGAGTACCGCGCCTTCACCACGTCGATCTGCCGCCCGGCCTCCTCAAGCTCGGACACCGCGGTCAGCAGCGCCGTATCGCTGAGCGCGGCGACATCGTCGTCCGTCGGCGCGACCCAGCCGAGGGCAAGAGCGCCCTGTGCTGTCGAGTCACGGAGGTTGGTCATGCACTAAGTGAACAACGCACCACCGACATCAATGAAAGTGACGTTGACCTGGGATTATCCCTGTGGACAAGTCGATGCAGAGCTGGTTGTGGAGGAGAGGATTTCCGAGCGCTCGTCGGAGCCAGTCGAGGTCGTCCGACAGCTCAGTCACTGCTGCTCGGGTGCGCTCGAGCCCGGGCCACGGCGCAAGCGTTGGCCGTCAGCATGGCTCCGCCCGGCGGCCCGCTCGGTAGCGCGACCGGCGGTGGGCCCGGCCGCGACGGCAGAACGCGGATCCGCTACATCCGCCACATCCGCCACGTCCGGCACCGACCCGAACGCCGCATTACGGGCATCGTGGGGCTTCGGAACTCTCGGACAGAAGAAGACATGTCGCGCTCGGTCGGCTACACCGCACCGCCGGTCTGTGGGAACGGGCGGCGCCGAGCGAGAGACGGGCGCCGAGGTTGTCCCTCTTCCTGCCGAGGAAGCCGAGGAAGCCGAGTCTTCCTGCCGGGGAAGCCGCGTCGCGATCATTATGAACGAAGCTTGGCGACTGGAGCGGTAGCGGACACAATGACGGTGCGTACGGCGCAGAGCTAGGACACGCTGCCTGCCGCGTTCGAGAAGGACGGAATATCAATGGCGACCCGACGATCGTGGAGCATCGCCGGACGCGTCTTTTGCATCCAGATGGCCGCTGTCCTGAGCGCGCTCGGCCTTCTCGTGACCGTGCTGGGCCTCGAGGCACGATGGGATGCCGAAAGGGAAGCCGCAGATCTGAGTCTCGCTGTCAGTCGGCTGATGGCGGCCTCGCCCGCGGTTCTGCAAGGTCTCGGTGAGCCGGATCCGTCGGCGCGCCTCCAGCCGTTGGCGTTGTCGGCGATGGACGCCTCGAGAGTCGACTTCATCACGATCATGACGCTGGATGGTTCGCGGCTGACGCATCCGAACCCCGACCAGATCGGCAGGGCCTTTCTGGGTACGATCGCACCCGCGCAGCGGGGGGAGTCGATTACCGAGACCTTCACCGGCACCCTCGGACCGTCCGTCCGCGCCGTCGTTCCGATCCGCGATGATGACGGCTCAATCGTCGCGATCGTTTCCGCAGGTGTGACGACCCGCGAGATTGAGAACGCGGTGTTGCCACGACTTCCCGTCATCATCGCACTCGCATGTGTGCTCGTCGCCATCGGCACGACTGCTGCTGCCCTGTCCCGTCGGGTCGTGCGTCGCGTGGCCGGCGACATCGCTCCACAACGGCTTCGCAGCATGGTCTCCTTTTACGAGTCCGTGCTCCACTCGGTGAGAGAGGGCGTCGTGATCACGGACGAGCGCGGTGGGGTGGTCCTATACAACGACGAGGCCGCGGATCTGCTGGGGCTCGCCCCCTCGCCAGGCGAGGGCCTCACCCCCGTTCCTCCCGCCGATCTCGGTATCGCTCCCGACATCGCTGATCTTCTGTCCACCGGTACCCGGGCTGTCGAGGAGATCCACGCCGGAGCAGACCGTGTGCTTCTGGTCAATCAGGAACCCATGACGTCGACGCACACCAGGCATCGGGCCATTGCTGCATCCGGTGCGGTGATGACTCTGCGCGACCAGAGTGTCCTCACCGAGTTGACCGGCGAGCTCGATTCGGTGCGAACCATGACCGAGGCGCTGCGGTCTCAGACCCACGAGCACTCCAATCTGCTGCACACGATCGTCGGTCTGCTCGAAGCGGGAGAGACCGACGAGGCCATCGAGCTGATCGAGGAGTCGAGTCAGCTCAGTCAAGACCTCACCGATCAGATCGTCGGCGCGCGGTCCGAGCCGGTGCTCTCCGCCCTGCTGCTGGGTAAGTCCGCCACCGCGCATGAACAGGGGATCTCGTTCTCGATCACGATCGAGAGTGCCTTCGCTGTCCCGTTGACGCCGACCGAACTCGTGTCGGTCGTCGGCAACCTGATCGACAACGCCTTCGAGGCGGCGCGAGAGTCGCCTGAGCCCGCGGTGTCGATCTCGTGTTCTTCGGACGGGGCCGGGGCGGAGATAACAGTGCGTGACAGCGGTTCGGGCCCGAAGGTGGTCGATGTCTTCTCTCGAGGCGTGACCACCAAGCCCGGCGCGAACCGGGGAATCGGACTCGCGTTGGTACGGTCGATCGTGAGCCGCCGCGGCGGAGAAGTTCACTTCCTGGCTAGGGCGCCCAACACCGTTCAGGTGCGGCTGCCGACAAGGAGCGCGTCATGATCCGCACCCTCGTCGTCGACGACGAGCCCCGCGCCCTGGCCACGCACGTGGCGTATCTGAAGCGGCTGGACGGATTCGCTGTCGTGGGCGTAGCCGACACAGTCCGAGTCGCGCAGAGCACGGTGATGTCCCACTCTTTGCGCGGACAGCCTCTCGACTTGGTGCTCCTCGACCTGACACTCCCTGATGGACGCGGTACCGATGTCGCAGGATTTCTGCGGGCCAACCAGATCGACGTGGACTTCATCGCCGTGACGGGAGATCGAAGCGTGGATGCCGTTCGCCGATGTCTCGCGCTCGGCGCCGTGCAGTACCTCATCAAACCCTTCGGGTTCCGCACCTTCAAGGAGCGTCTGGACGCTTATGCGCGTTACCGCCACGGCAGTGTCGCGTTCGAGCGGAGAACGACGCAGGACGAGATCGATTCGCTTCTCGCCCTGCGGCATACGGCTCCATCCTCTCTGCCGAAAGGCCTCACCCGGACGACCTACGCCGGCATCGCCGAGCACGTGCGCAAGTACGCCCGCCCGACGTCGGCGACGGAGGTAGGGCTGGCCTGCGGGGTGTCGCGCGTGACGGCACGGCGTTATCTGGAGCATCTCGCCGATGTGGGCTTGTGCGTGCGCACGAACCGCCCCGGGGGGATCGGGCGACCCGAGATCGACTACGCCTGGAGCGGGTGAGCGGGCTGCACGTCTCGTATTAGAAGGGCCTCACTCGGCGTCGGCGAAGATGATCTGGCGTCGCTTACGCATCAACGGCAGCGCCGATACGACCAGGATGCCCGCTGCGATGACGAGCAGCGACGCCGAGATCGGCCGGGTGAGGAACTCGGTCACGTCGCCCTGTGCGAGGATCATCGATCGCCGGAAGTTGCGCTCCAGCAGCGGCCCGAGAACGAATCCGAGGAGCAGCGGCGCGGGCTCGCAACCCGCCTGCAGAAGCACGAAGCCCAAGAGCCCGAACACCGCGACCATCAGCACGTCATAGATGTTCCCGCTCAGTGAGAACGTTCCGATGGCCGCGAACAGTACGATCGCGGGGAAGAGCGCCCAGTAGGGAACCCGCAGTATTCTGACCCAGATGCCGATGAGCGGCAGATTCAGCGCCACCAGCATCAGGTTGCCGATCCACATCGAGGCGATCAGCCCCCAGAACAGCACCGGCTCGCTCTCGATCACAGTCGGCCCGGGCTGGATGCCCTGAATGATGAACGCGGCGAGAATCAGAGCCATCACGGGGTGGGCGGGGATGCCGAGGGTCAGCAGCGGGATGAACGAGGTCTGAGCGGCCGCGTTGTTCGCCGACTCGGGACCGGCAACACCTGCGATGGCTCCCTTGCCGAACTGCCACGGCGTTCGAGAGATCTTCTTCTCCATCGCATAGGAAGCGAAGGACGCCAGGATGTGGCCGCCTCCCGGCAGCACTCCTAGCGCGGATCCGAGTGCCGTGCCGCGCACCGTCGGCAAGAGCATCGCCCGACGATCCTCTCGGTTCGGCCACAGCCGCGACAGCTTCGCAAGAACCGGGTTGCGTGATTCGGGGTTGGCGAGGTTGCGGAGAATCTCCGCGATTCCGAAGACACCGACGGCGAGCGAGACGAAGTCGAGCCCTCCGTCGAGCTCACGGATGCCGAGAGTGAAGCGCGCTGCCCCGCTGAAGCTGTCCTGCCCGACGGTAGACAGCAGGATGCCGAGAACGATCATCCCGAGCGCCTTGATCGTCGACCCACTCGCGAGCGCGATGGAGGCGATGAGTCCGAGGATGACCAGTGCGAAGTACTCGAAGGCTCCGAAACTCAGCGCAACTGCGGCCAGTGGCGGTGCGGCAACCGCCAGGATCAGCGTGGCGACGGTCCCAGCAAAGAACGAGGACAGCGCGGCCACCGCCAGCGCAGTTCCCGCTTTGCCCGTCAAGGCCAGTTTGTGGCCGTCTATGGCTGTGACGGCCGACGAGGACTCCCCCGGCAGATTGATCAGGATCGCCGTGGTCGATCCGCCGTACTGTGCGCCGTAGTAGATGCCTGCGAGCATGATGATCGCCGTGACCGGTTCATCGAATGTGAAGGTCAGCGGCAGCAGCATGGCGACGGTCGCGGTTGGGCCGATCCCCGGCAGGACGCCGACGGCGGTCCCGAGTGCGACGCCGATGAGACAGAAGAGCAGGTTCTCCCACTGGAAGGCTGTGGACAGTCCTAGGAGGAGGTTGTCGAAGAGTTCCATCTCACCCGCCGATCCATGAGCCGAGGACCGACACGTTCAGTTGCAACAGCACGGAGAACACAACCCAGCTGAGCGCGGTGAGCGCAGCGCTGGTGAGAAGCGCCTGCTTCCACGTCGTCTCTTTCCGTGCGAACGACACGGCCGCGACAGACACGAAAGCGGTCGCGATGAGACCCAACCCGTCAACAGTGAGCGCGAAGAACACGATCGCGCTCAGCACGATCAAGAGCGGCCGCCACGGGATTCGCCCGAAGGGCAGCGGGTCCTCCCGGTTCTGGCCGTTGGCGACCGGAGTCGGTCGAGTCATCAAGGGCCCCGGCGCGACCTGTGAAGCCTTCGCATCGACGAGCGCGTCAAGCGTCGACCCCCCGGCAAGGTCTTCGCCGCTTGCGGGCTCTTCTAGGAGGGTCTCTCGGCGGCTAGGGGCAACCCAGGCCTTGATGATGACAGCCACACCGAGGCCCATCAGTAGGACGGCGGTGCCGAGCGGGAACGCTCCGGGGCCCATGTCCAGCGGGCTGCCCAACTCATATCCGAAGGACGACACGGCGAACCAGAGTCCGAGAGCGAAGAAGACCAGGCCGGACACCAGATCTGCGGCGG
>CAXTLO010000154.1:0-6841 GCA_964244965.1 uncultured Marisediminicola sp. | reverse complement strand
CGAATAGATCAGCGCCGAATAGATCAGCCGCACGGACGACGGCGAGCCAACCGACGGCGGATGCCGCGGCGCATGCCACAGGTCGACGATCGACAGATGGCACACTCACGGTCCCTTGTCGCGCTCGTGGCGGCATCCGCCCTGCTGCTCCTCACTGGATGCGCGGATCTCGTCGAGGAGTGGACGGGGGAGGCCTCTCGCGAATTCGAATCGACCACCGCGCTTGCCGATGGGTGGGACCGGCAGGTGCCCTGGCTTCCCGAGGACGCCACGCACATCCGGGTGCATCATGCGCTCGACGGTGACGAGGCGGTGCTAGGGGCGACCAGCCCGACCGCGCTGGACCCGGCGCTGTGCGCCGAGGCCGCCCGTCAGTCCGGACCCGCCTTCACGAGGGAGTGGTCGCCGTGGGCGTTCCTCGACCGTGTCTGGGCTTGCGGGGAATGGACGGTCGTCGCCACGGACGATGGATGGTACGGCTGGACTCCGAGCGGCCCGGACGAGCTCGCCGCGTCGCCCTCCGCCGGCTGAACGGTTTTCCCAGGCGCTTGGTCGCCCCCATCTGGCAGACTGCGACCGGACCGAGTAGGAATCGCGAGGGTCACAGGTGAACAGCATCCCCGGCGGCGTCGATGCCGACCTGAGCAGGCCCACGCTCGACCCTGCGGGATTCCGTGATCTCAGCGACGCCATCATCCGCAGCGTCGAGCGGGTCATCGACGGCAAGCGCACCCCGGTCGAACTCGCGCTCACGGTGCTGCTGGCCGAGGGTCACCTGCTCATCGAAGACGTGCCGGGCGTCGGCAAGACCATGCTCGCGCGGGCGCTCGCCCGCTCGGTCGACCTCTCTGTGACCCGCATCCAGTTCACCCCCGATCTCCTCCCGTCGGACATCACCGGCGTCTCGATCTTCAATCAGGCAGATCGGCAGTTCGAGTTCAAGCCCGGCCCGATCTTCGCAAACCTGGTCATCGGCGACGAGATCAACCGCGCCAGTCCGAAGACCCAGTCGGCACTGCTCGAGAGCATGGAGGAGCGCCAGGTCACCGTCGACGGCGTCACCTACCCCCTCGCCATGCCGTTCACCGTCGTCGCGACGCAGAACCCGGTCGAGATGGAAGGCACCTACCCTCTCCCCGAAGCGCAGCGCGACCGATTCATGATCCGCATCTCGATGGGGTATCCCGATGCCGCCGCCGAGCTCGCCATGCTGCAGCAGAGGGAGACGAGCAGCCCGCTCGACGCGGTGGAGCCCGTGGTCAGCACCGAGCAGCTGCTCGCGATGATCCGCACCGTGCGAGGCGTATTCGTGTCGCGAGCAGTCGAGCAGTACGCCGTCGCCATCACCCAGGCCACCCGCCGCGACCGCGACCTCCGCCTCGGCGCGAGCCCGCGAGCCACCCTGCAGCTCGTGCGTGCCGCGAAGGCACGGGCGGCTCTGGACGGTCGCGAGTTCGTGCTCCCCGACGACGTGGATGCGCTGGCCGTACCGGTTCTCGCCCACCGGCTGATCCCCTCCAGCCGGGTGTCGGGTGGAGCCGGCGCGCTGCAATCCGGCTCGCTCGCCGACACCGTGTACCGGATCATCAGCGCCACGCCCGTGCCGCTCGGCGCCACCGAGGGCTGAGCGTGACAGGGGCACGGCGGGCATCATTGCGGAGCGCCCGGCTGACCGGGCGAGGGAGCTGCCTCGCGGGTCTCGGCGCGGTCAGCCTCGTCGCGGCGTACGCGAGCGGCCGCACCGAGCTCATCTACCTCGGCCTGCTCCTGGTGCTGCTTCCGATGCTGGCGGTGCTGCTCATCCGCTACCGGCGGCTGGGGATCGACTCGTCCCGGGCCTTCGTGCCCGCCGTGGTCGCCGTCGGACAACCGACGACCGTCGAGCTGTCCGTGGCGAATCTTTCTGCGGTGCCGACACCGCCGCTCACCTGGCGCGATTACCGTCCGTGGTCGACCGGTGGCAACCTGCCCGGCACGCTTCCACCGCTGCCTCCGCAACGAGGTGTCGCCACGCACGGCTACCCGGTGCGACTGCGGTACGAGCTGGTCGCTCCGCGGCGCGGTGTCTACGACATCGGTCCGATGTCCGTCGTGCTCAGCGACCCGTTCGAGCTCGCGCGCGGCGAGGTCACGGTGAGCGGCACGGACACGCTCGTCGTCACCCCGAGGATCTCCGTTCTCGGCGACAACGGCCTTGCCATCCTCGCCAGTGACGGCTCCTCGATGCTGGTGCGGCGAGCGATCGGCGGCGAAGACGACCTGTCCACCCGCGAGTACCGCACCGGCGACGCTCTGCGACGCGTGCACTGGAAGGCGACCGCCCGGCATGGCGAACTCATGGTGCGCCAAGAGGAGCCACGGAGCCATGCAGAGGCCCGCATCCTCATCGACACCCGCGTCTCCGGCTACCCGGATGCCTCGACGTCGCGGAACGGAGCAGAGAGCGAGGCGTTCGAGCTAGCCCTCGCCCTCGCGGCATCGCTGGCGCTCCACCTCGCGCGCGGCGGATTCGAAGCGGAGATCATCGAGACGGCGACAGAGCAGATCGCGTCCGTGATGCCGCTCGAGCCCTTCCTCCGTAGCCTCGCCACCACGCGACTTCGGTTCGAGACGGGCAGATACGCGCCGGACTCCGCGCTGCACGCGTCACCGCGCCCCGATCGCGCGCACGGCTCCGTGTTCGCCGTCGTGGCCGATCCGGACGACGACACGATCGACCGCCTCATCGTGCAAGGCCAGTCGTTCGATCTCGCCGTGGTCTTCATGGTCGGGATGGAATCGCCGCGCCTCGAGCGACTCCGGTATGCGGGCTGGACCGTCGTGCCCGTGCGGCTCGGGGACGACCTCGAGCGGGTGTGGGACTCCGTCGCCGTCATCCAGGGAGCTCGACATGGTCGATAGCCGCACCCGTGACATCCGCCGTCCCACCGCGGACCGCCGCCGACGTGACCGCTCGCACCGTCGCCCTCGCGAGTCCGCTCGCGACCCCGAGGTCTCCCGTCGCCCCGAGACGCCGTGGCAGACCAGCGCTGCGCTGCTGCTGGTGCTGTCGGCCGCCCTGGGGGGACTGCACGTGCTGTTCGACGAACAGTCCTGGTGGCTGCTGCTCGTCTTCGTCGCCGGTGCGGTGCTCGCTGCGGCAGCGGGAGCGCGCGCGCTGACCCGCAGGGTCTGGGTCCCCCCGATCGCCGGCGGTGCGATCCTCGTCGGCCTCGTCACGCTGTTCTTCACAGCGGAGACCGCGATCCTCGGCGTCATCCCCACGTTCGACACCTTCTCCCGGGCGGGAGTGCTCTTCGTCCAGGCGAGTGACTCGATCTACCGACAGGCAGTCCCCGCGGCCGCCGATCCGTCGATCGTCTTCGTGCTGTGCTTGAGCGTCGGCGTGATCGCGATCATCTGCGACACGCTCGCCATCACCCTCAGGATGCCCGCGCTCACCGGTGTGCTGGTGCTCGGCATCCTCTCCGTTCCGGCGTTCACGCTTCCCGACATCACCGATCCCGTCGTCTTCGTCATCACCGCTGCGGCCTTCCTGCTTCTACTCGTGCTCGGCAGCACGCGTCGGCAGTCCGGGTTGGCGACAGCGATCGGCTCCGTCGCGATCATCGCGACCCTCGTGCTGCCCGTGTTCCTGCCTGCCGTCGACCCCAGCCTGACTCGGGGACCGGCCGGTCCGTCATCCGGAGTCAACCCGGTGCTCGACCTCGGCGACGACCTCAGGCGTGCGTCGGCCCGGACGGTACTCGACTACTCGACGTCGACGGGGGCACCGCTCTACCTGCGGCTGGTCACCCTGGACGAATTCGATGGTGACGAATGGGCGCCGACTCCGCGGGAGGTCGATCCCGACAACGGTCTGGACGAGTTCGGACCCGTGCCGGGGCTGGATGCCTCGGTGCAGACCGCCGAGGAGATCACGGACGTCGACGTGCGCAACCTCACTACGCGGTGGGCGCCGGTGCCGTACCCCGCACGATCGGTGGAGGGTCTGTCCGACGAGTGGTACTGGGACGCGGAGGGATTCTCGGTCTCGAACGAGGAGGACTCACCGCGTGGCGAGGAGTACGTCGTGCAGTCGCTGCTGCTCCAGCCGACCCCGGAGCAGCTGCTCGCCGCCGGCACGGTGGTCGACGACGACCTCGCCAGATACCTCGATCTGCCGGCGGACCTGCCTGTCGTCATCTCGGATACCGCGGCGCAGGTCGCATCCGCTGCTCCGACGAACTACGAGAGGGCGCTCGCCCTGCAGGAGTACTTCAGGTCGGCCGCCTTCGAGTACTCGGAGGACGCGCCCGTCGAGGGCGATTACGACGGGACGGGGATGGACATCATCGCCCGGTTCCTCGAGGCGGGATCCGGGTACTGCGTGCACTTCGCTTCCGCCATGGCCGTGATGGCGCGCAGCCTCGACATCCCCTCCAGAGTGGTGGTCGGCTTCTTGCCCGGCACGCAGGAGGAGCTCGCCGACGGCACCGTGAGCTACGAGGTCGACACGCACGACCTGCACTCGTGGCCCGAGCTCTACTTCGACGGGGTGGGATGGGTACAGTTCGAGCCCACTCCCGGCCGCGGATCGCTCGGCGCCTACGCCGACACCACCGTTGCGGGTGTGCCCGCGCCGCCTCGAGAGGCGGAGCCCGCGCCTCAACCCAGCGACGCGGCTGCGCCCTCGGCTTCTCAAGCGCCGGATGCCGGGCTGGACGCGGGCGATGGAGCGCCCATCGTGGAGGAGAGCGCGAGCCCTCTGCCGTGGATCGCACTGGGAGTGCTCGGTGTGGTCCTCCTGTCACTCGTGCCCGCCGGCATCCGCGTCGTGCAACGCCGCAGGCTCGCGGCCGCGTTGAACAGCCGGGAAGCCAGCGCGCTGGATGCCTGGGCGGAGGTATGGCGGACCGCCGTCGACCTCGGCAGTCCCGTCGTGCGCACGCAGACGCCGCGGGAGACCGCGGCGACCCTGGGGATCGGCACGCCCGCGCTCGCCCGCATCCTGTCGGCGACCGAGGAGACCGGATACGCATCCACGACCCTGACCGATCCGCGCATGCTCGTCGATGATCTGCACGCAGTGCGACGGGCACTCGCCGACTCGACTCCCGCTCGGACCCGGCGCTTGGCGGCGTTCTATCCCGCTTCGGTGTGGCGGCGGATGCTGCATCCGATGAGCCGCCAGGCCTGAGCGCGCTCGAGTCGCCCGTCGTGCACCCGGACGGACGGACGGACGCTTGCGGGACCCTCGGGGAGGGAAACCGGCCCGTAGGTCACGGCAGCAGCTCGAGTCCTTTCGTGAGCCGGTCGATCCGGTTTTTGGGGCCCACAATGCTCACGGCGAAGTACGAGGGCGCGTCCTCGCCGCCGAGAGTGTCGAGATACTCCTTGTACACCCGTGTCAGCTGAGCTGCGGTCGGCATGTCGGCGACGTGGATGTCCTCGGACCGGTCTGCCTTGTCACGCAGGGTCACCAGCTGCTGGGGGCTTCCGCCGAGGATCGAACACCCGGCCCACGGCAGCCCGAGGTGTCGGGATCCGAGCGCGTCCACACCGTCGGGTCCGAGCAGCTCTGACACGCCGCGCGCTGTCGCCGCCGCGACGCAGGCAGCGGCATTGACCGCGCGGCCGGCGGGAAGGGAGGAATCGACGACGATGACCCATTTGAGCCGTGCCTGCCTGGTAGGTGCGCCGATATCGATCTCGTCCGGTGCAAAGCCGATGGGCATGAGGGTCCTTGTCGATTGGTCGGAGGTCGAGCGATGATCGTAGAACGAAGCACCGAAAAGCTCCGGGGTATCCGTACTTAGTACGGCAGAACGAAAGGACCAGCGAACTTGGACGAACTAGACACGGTCATACTGCGGCAACTGCAGTCGAATGCACGGATGACCAATCGAGAGGTCGCTCGCGCAGCCGGAGTCTCTCCGACCACGGCCCTCGACCGAACTCGCGCACTGCATCAACGGGGGGTCATTCGCGGCGCAGTTCTCGACGTGAATCTCCTGGCCATCGGCAGGCCGGTGCAGGCCTTGATCGCGATCCGCATCCGGCCGCCGTCGCGAGAGAACATCGAGGCGTTCCGCAACTGGGCGGCGGAGCGCCCCGACATGCTCGGGCTGTTCGTCACCTCCGGGCTGGAGGACTTCCTTCTTCACGTCGCCGTCGTCGACAACCAAGCCCTGTATTCATTCGTCGTCGACGAGTTGACCACTCGCCGAGAGGTCGCCGACGTACGCACGTCGATCGTCTACGAGCACGTGCGGAATCATGCGATCGGCCCCGGTGCGGCGATGCAGACGCCACGGGCCCAGGAGCAGAACAGGTGATTCGACCGACCGTCAACCGCGTCGCGAGAACGCGATGAGCGGTCGACCCGTGCCCGGATGCTCGAGCATCGTGGCGTCGACGCCGTAGACGTCGCCGACCAGCTGCGGGGTGAGCACCTGGGCCGTCAGACCTGCAGCGACCACGCGTCCGCCGGACAGCACGATGACGTGGTCGCTCCACGCTGCCGCCAGCGTGAGGTCGTGCAGCGCCGCGAGCACCGTCACCCCGTCGCGCGCGAGTCCGTCGAGAAGAGCGAGCACGTCGAGCTGGGCGGCGATGTCGAGGTGATTGGTCGGCTCGTCGAGCAGCAGGAGGCGCGGCTGCTGGGCGAGCGCCCTCGCGAGCATCACGCGCTGACGCTCTCCGCCGGAGAGGGTCGTGATGTCCCGGTCGGCTAACGACCCGAGTCGGGTGCGTGCCAGCGAGTCCTCGACGATTTCCGCATCATCGGCCGATGTCGAGCCGAATACGGACTGGAACGGGATGCGTCCCAGTTCCACCACCTCCCGCACCGTGAGGCCGA
>CAXTLO010000153.1:0-6845 GCA_964244965.1 uncultured Marisediminicola sp. | reverse complement strand
GGGCGAGGTCGACCAGCACTGCACCGGCGAGGACGTTGAACAGTGTGGTGCCCTCGCCTCGGATGGTGCCGGAAGCGGGATCGAACAGCAGCAACAGCAGGTCCTCGGCGACCAGGGTCGTCGTGTCGAACAGTGATTCAGGATGAGGGGACGTGGTCATCGCTTCTCTCCGCAGCAGGTTCAGCCGAAGAGCACGGCCACGGCCGCGGTCGCCGAGATGGTCACGGCCGCGGTCCACACCACGATGGCGATCATCTGCCAGAGGAGGACCCACGACCTGTTGACGCCGGCCCCGACGAAGAACAACGCGGTGAGCGCGAACGGAAGGGCCAATGGGGCCAGCAAGCTCGCCCCAGGCACACCGAACCGGGTCAGCCATCGTGCCAGCCGCTTCTTGCCCTTCGACTGCTCCTTCTCCACTGCCTGCTGTCGCGGCACAGCCGACGTGGCGGCCACGGGAGCTGTATCCGTCATTCCCGACACCGCCGACACCAGTACGGGCGCCGGCACTGGGGCGGAGCGCCGAGCTCGGCGCACGACGATGGCTTCGCGAACGCGCGAGCCGAGCAGGACTACGAGAACGACCGTGAGGGCGCTCCCCACGACGTTTGCAATGAAGGCCACCAGCGGGTGGACTCCGGCGACCACCCCGATACCGGCTGCAGCCTCATCGATGAAGGGGATAGCTCCGACGAGAGCGACCAGGAGTGGCTGGACCAGCTCCGGCAGCTGATCGACGAAATCCTGAAGTCCTTGGTAAGGGTTGACCGACATCTGTTCTCCTCGAGATCTAGGTGACGCCGCGAGTGGCATCGGTTCGGCGAGCTCTCTGCTCGACCTGAGATTCGAGCGATTGCGCGAGAACCATGAGGACCACTACAGACCATGTCCTCAGGGCAGGGTCAAGCGAGTGCCATCCGACTCGTGAGGTCTTGCGCATGGAACCTCGCGAGCGACCCCTCGACAGCGCCGCCGTCCATATCGTGATCAGGTCCGGCGATCAGCGTTCCCTGTGAAGTACGGATCAGCCAGAGTCCTACTTTCAGTCAGACTGTATGTTGTGAGTGTGAGCTCCTCTTCTGTCGCCAGCACCCCGGGCACCGGCTACCGGATACTCCAACTGGTCTCGACGCTCGAGCTCCTATCGCTCGTCGTCATCCTGACGAATCGCTTCATGCTCCAGTCGCCAGCCATCACCTCCACCGGGGGGCCGGTGCACGGGCTGCTCTATATCTCCACGATCCTGTTGGCGGTATTGCTACCCCTTCCCCGGCCCGCGAAGTGGCTCGCCGTAGTTCCCGGCTTCGGCGGCATCCTGGCCCTGACGGTCGCGCGGCGGCGGAGGACAACCGCGGCCGTCGCACCGGTGGGAGCTGCCGTCGAGCGCCACGTGACCTCCACCGGCTTGGATGCCGTCGTGCACTCCGACGGCTTCATCAAGGAGCTATCGCGGACCGTGACCATCGGTCCGCTGGACTTCGCCCTGCCGGCCGGCCGCATCAGCGGGCTCATCGGACCCAATGGCGCAGGCAAGACGACCACCCTCCGCGCCATCGCCGGGCTCGTGGCCCCGACCTCGGGGTCGATCAGCATCCGGGGGCGGTCACCGCACACCGATCCCGGAGTGCTCCAATCGGTCGGCGTACTCATCGAGGGGCCCGCCTTCGTCGACTCGCTTTCCGCGATCGACAACCTTCTGGTGCTCACCCGACTGGCGGAGTGGCCCGACGACACGGCCGAGCGTGCCCTGGCACGTGTAGGCCTCGCCGACCTGGCGTCGCGACGGGTATCCACCTTCTCGCTCGGGATGCGGCAACGGCTCGGGCTCGCCGCCGCGCTGCTCGGCGATCCCGCGCTGGTGATCCTCGACGAGCCGACGAACGGCCTCGACCCGCAGGGGAGCGAGGCACTCAGACGGCTCCTGCTCGAGCTGGCTGCTGCGGGAACGACCGTCATCGTCTCGAGCCACATCCTCACCGACATCGAGCAGGTCTGCGCCCACCTCGTAGTGCTCGCGGCTGGCCGGGTCGTGTTCGAAGGCGCTCCCGACGAGCTGTCATCGCTTCGGCCCCAGACGGTCCGCTACCGTCTCGCGCCGAACGACACCGGAGGGTCGACCCGGCTGAGCGAGGCGCTCACAGCACGTGGGCTGACGGTGACAGAGGAGGATGCCGGTGAGTACTCGCTCATCGCCGAACCCGGCGTGGACAGCACGGCAATCAACCGCCTCGCAATCGACCTCGGGGTGGTGCTGGCGGAACTTCGCACCGTGCGTCCCGCCCTGCAGGACACGTTCTTCGAGCTGACCGGCCGTCCGGATACCGGGATCGGACTCAATCCCGTGCTCGAGACCGCGGGGGCGCCACGATGATCGGCGCGATCCGTGCCGCCTGGGTGCTGCTGGCGAGGCCGACGATCCTGTGGCCGGCGGTCGCCGCGGTCCTCCTCTTCTCCGTGATGAGCATCGCGTTCACCTTCGCGACCGCCGCCGCTCCCGGCGGCTCGCGACTGACCGATCCACCGATCGTGCTCGCGGACCTCGCCGCCTCCTCGACTCCCGCGCTGATGGTGGGGCGGCCGGTGATGATTCTCGGCCTGGTGGTGCTCGCGGTCGCGGCGCTGCACGTCGCGGGGCAGTTCGCGTCCGGGTTCATCCGACTGCAGTTGATCCGCCAACCGCGCCGCCGCGTGTGGCTCGCGGGCACCTGGACCGTGCTGGCCGGCGGCGCCGCGGTGCTCAGCATCGTCTCGGCCGGTGTGTCGGTCGCCACTGCCTGGATCTGCGCAATTATCTGGAGCGTCGACACGTCCCAGTGGCTTAGTGGGGTGCCCGGCGTCCTCCAGGCGACGGGCAACCTCGCCCTGGGCATGGTGGCGTTCGCCATCGCCGGCAGCGCGCTCGCGGTATGGCTCAGATCCGCCGTGGTGACCCTCTCGGTCGCGCTCGGCTACGCGCTGTTCGAGAATCTGCTCAACGCCGCCGCTCCGTTCGGGCAGGGACTGCTTCCTGCCGCCGCGTTCAGCACGGTCGCCACCTCGGCGGCTACCGGCGGCATCTACTCCCAGTCGCTCATCGCCTCGGTCGTGCTCCTCGCCGTCGTGATGACCGGCGTCGGCTACCTCATCTCACAGCGCGATGTCACCGACTGAGCCCCCCGGCGCCGACGTCCCCTCCGGAGACGGGCAGCCCGATACGACGGAGAATCATCGTCCCAGTCGGCGCGGATTCCTGGTCGGCGGAGCCGCGAGCCTGGGAGCCGCGGGTCTGGGGGCAGCCGCGGCGGGATCGGCGACCGCGGCCAACGGTCGCTCATCGGCATCCGCTCCGGGCACCGCCGGTGCAACCGCCCCGACCACCGTGCCGTTCCTGGGCCGGCATCAGGCGGGTATCGCCGACGTCGCACCCGCGCACGCGCTGTTCCTCGCGTTCGACCTCGAACCGGGTTACGGCAAGGACGAGGTCGGCGCGGTTCTTCAGGAGTGGACAGCGCTGGCCGAGTCCCTCGCCGAGGGCGACACGAGCGGCGACCGAACCTCCATCACGGCGGGATCGAACCCGGCGATGTTCACGACCACGGTCGGGGTCGGCGGCGGTCTGCTCGACCGGCTCGCGCTGCCGCGGCCTGCCGCACTGGTCGATCTCCCCGTCTTCCCCGGAGATCAGCTCGTGCCGCAGGACAGCCACGGGGACGTCGTGCTGCAGCTGTGCTCGAACGACGCCGTCTACGCGGCCGGCGCGGCGCGAGCGATGCGCACCGCGGCGCGAGGCGTGCTGCGGGTGCGATGGCAGCTGGCCGGCTTTCGCGGTGCCGCCGCCTCGACGAGCGCGAGCAACGGGCGCAACCTGATGGGGCAGATCGACGGTACCAACAACATCGCGGTGAGCCGGGAGTCGGACGGCGGGGCCGTGTGGGTCGATCGCGGCGATCGCGCGTGGATGACCGGAGGCACCTACCTCGCCCTGCGGAGGTTCCGGATGCGGCTCACGGAGTGGGAGGGCGCCGCGGAGTCGACCCGCGATGCCAGCCTCGGGCGTCACATCCGCACGGGGGCGCCGCTCGGACAGCGCAACGAATTCGATCCGGTCGACCTCGACGCCGTGGCGTCCGATGGCGGTCCGGTCATCCCCGTCGACTCGCACATCCGGCTCGCAGCCCCGCGGCCGGACGCGGGCGAGGAGATGCTGCGCCGCTCGTACTCCTACTCCGCGGGTGAGGTCGACGGCGCCGAGGACGCGGGACTGATCTTCACCTCGTTCCAGGTCGATCCGACCACCAGCTTCATCCCGGTGCAGCAGCGGCTGGCGGAATCCGACGCGCTCAGTCGCTTCACGGTCGCGACCTCGAGTGCGTTGTTCGCGATCCTGCCGGGCGTGCAGGACTCGCACGACTGGTTCGGCCGCGCCCTGCTCTCCTGAGTGCTCGGCGCTGGGCGGACGCGTCTCGTCGGGCGGCGTTAGCGTTCGGGCGGCGTTAGCGTTCGGGCGGCGTTAGCGTTCGGGCGGCGTCAGCGTTCGGGCGGCGTCATCCGCCCGATCCGGGTTTGGTGATCATCAGGATGAGCACGGTGAACCAGATCAGGTTGACCATGCCGGCCATCGCGCCCGCGCGCCGCCTGCCCTGAGGATGCGGATTCTGCAGCAAGCGCTCCTGTTGCGGAATCACCGCGCGGGTCAGGACGACGCCTCCGATGATCACCAGAGCGATGGCGAGGAGGATCCACAACTCGTCGAGGCGCCCGAGAAGCATGGCGAGCGCGAGACCGAGCAGTGGCGGGACGATCGCCAGTCGTCCGTAGAAGCGGGTGATGCGGTGCAGCGCGATCGCTGCGGGATGCGCTCCGGTATCGGCGTAGGGTGCGGCCGCCTCGATGGTGACGAAGCGTGGGAAGACACTCGCGGCCACGGTGAGGCCGCCGATGAAGACGATCGCAGTGCCCACATGGAGGATGAGCAGCGTGAAGGCGAGTGCGTTCACGGAATGACCGGCTCTCCGTCGGGGGCGATCACGTGCCATCGGCCCCCGTTGAGATTCGTGTCCTGCCCGCGGACGTCGCCGGGAGCACGGTCGGCGGCGTAGCGATAGAGGGGCCATCCGTTGTAGGTCACGATCTCGCCGCCGCCGGGATTCGGCACGGTTCCGATGAGGTCGGGATCGACGTCGTCGCCCGCCTGCGGCAGTTCTCCCTCGACCGCTGTGAACGGTGGCCAGTTGGTCGCGCACGTGAATGTGCAGCTGACGGCCTCGGCCGCATCGGGTTCGAACACGTAGAGCACCGATCCCTCGGCGTCGACGAGCGCGCTGCCCCAGTCATCGAGCTCGATTGTCTCGAGGGCCGCTGCGCGGGCGGCGATGCTGTCGGCGGACTCTCCGGCGCATCCGATCAGGGCGAGGGTCGCCAGCGCCACGCCGATCGTGGCGGTGCGCGACATCCAATGTCTCATCATCTCTGTTTCAGTCTAACTGAAACTGAGTGCTTGGCAGTACTGTCGAGTGCATTCCGGAGCTTTGTCGCCGGAGGCGACCACACCGCATCCAAGACGGAAGAGGCACGGGATGAGCGAACCGACCATACCTGCGGTCAGATCTGCTTCAGTCGAGGCGAGTCCGACGATGCTCATGGTCATCCAGGGCAGACAGCTCGAGCGACGCCTCGAGGCCTCCTTCGCCGAACTCGGCCTCTCCCTCCGCACCTTCGGTGTTCTCGGTCACCTCCGCCGCTCCCCCGGCCTGTCGTTCAGCGAGGTCGCTCGCCGCGCGGGCATCACCGCCCAAAGCGTGCAGGCCACAATGAAGATGCTCGAGGCCGCGGAGCTGATCGAAGTCGACGGCGCCGGTCGAGGCCGTCGTGCGGAGGTCGTCCTGACCGATCTGGGTCGCGAGCGGATGGCGGCGGCGTTCGAGATCGTCGCGCACATCGACACCGATGTGTTCCAGCGGCCGGAGTGGGCTGGTCTCGGCCGCGAACTGGCGGCGTTCGCTAGGAACGCCCGCTTCCCACAGGCCGATCGCGCATCGGGACCGGCCAGCCAGACGGCCGTCGAGTAGCTCAGCCCCCGCCACCGTGTGCGTCCGCGGGCGGCATCGACCTTCTCGAGCCGGCCACGCGAGAGGTGGGGAGCGGGCCGGCTTTCGACGTGCCCTCGAGGTGATCGCCGTCCACTCGCACGTCGAATGTCAGGTTCAGCCGTATCGGCTTCGTGATCGATTGCGCCCAGGTGAGTCGGTCACCGTCGCGTCGCAGGTCGACGAGCTCGACGTCGCCATGCTTATCGCGGGCCACGCCCGCGAGCGAGCCGGCGTGCTCGGTCAATTCGAGCACCACGTCCTGCCGCCCGATTGGCGTGGAGATCACCAGGTCCCATAGCCCCGTCGCAATCATGCCGCCGCTCCGGCGAGCGCGGGTGCGGTCGCGGGAGCCCGCGAGACGATGCCGCGTCGTTCGTATTCGAACAGAGTCTCGACAGCGCGCGCGATGTCGGAGCCGAACTCTCGATCGAGCAGATGGAGCGCGAGATCGAGACCGGAGGTGACCCCGCCACAGGTGACGAGGTCGCCGTCGTCGACGACGCGAGCGCGGACGACATGCACGCCGGTCGCCTCCAGCACGTCGTTCCCGAGCGTGTGCGTGACCGCACGGCGGCCTTCCAAGAGGCCGGCCATGGCGAGCAGGAGCGACCCACCGCACACCGCAGCGACGATCACGGCCGGATCCTCGAGCGCCTCTCGCATCCGCGCACCGAGTGCGGTCGCCCCGGCGTGGGCGAGAAGCACCGGAATCGTCACGGCTCCCGCGTCGACGTCTCCATCCACGGCGCCGGACGCTCCGGGCACGAGCACGATGCC
>CAXTLO010000152.1:0-6863 GCA_964244965.1 uncultured Marisediminicola sp. | reverse complement strand
CCGCCGCCGCCGTTGGAGCGCACGACCGAGCCGACGGTGAGCTTGCCCGAGGTCCCCGGCGCGCTCGCGCGGCGCGACCCGCTCGTGCGGCGAGCGGGAGCCGCATCCGCCGAGGTGGTGTGTGCGCTCGCGGGCGCATGGGTGCGAGGAGCGGATGAGCGCGCAGCGGCCGGTGCGTCGCCGCTGCTGTAGAACGGGCGCGATCCTCCGGCCGGAGCCGCGCTGCGACCCGATCCGCCAGACCGCGTGCCGGAGCGGCCACCCGTGGGAGCAGCGTCGCGTCCGGCCCGCTTGCGCTGAGCGTTCGCACCCTGGGAGCCGCCCTGGCGGCTCGGTCGTCCCTGCGATCCGCCCGACGAGGAACGACCGCGACCCTGCACCTGCTGTGCAGCGCGGGGCGCGGGCTTCACGTACTCGGCGACCTCGCCCACCAGTGCCATCACAGCGGGGGATGAGGCGGTCACCTGCTGCGGTGTCACCTTGATGGCAGCCTTCCGGAGCAGATCGGCGGTGTCCTTGCGCTGCGTCGGCAGCACGAGGGTCACCACCTCGCCCTCCTTGCCCGCGCGGGCGGTACGCCCGGAGCGGTGCAGGTACGCCTTGTGCTCGGCCGGCGGATCCACGTGGATCACGAGCTCGATGTCGTCGACGTGCACGCCGCGCGCCGCGACATCCGTCGCCACGAGCACGCGCGAGGTGCCGTCGGAGAACGCCGCGAGGTTGCGGTCGCGTTGCGGCTGCGAGAGGTTGCCGTGCAGATCGACCGACGGGATGCCGGCGTCGGTCAGCTGCTTGGCGAGCTTCTTCGCGTGGTGCTTGGTGCGCATGAACAGGATGCGACGGCCGGTGCCGGAGGCGAGCTTCTCGACCAGCAGGCGCTTGGCCTCGACCGACTCGACCTCGAACACGTGGTGGGTCATCGCGGACACGTGCGACGTGGCCTCGTCGACCGAGTGCAGCACCTCGTTGTGAAGGTACTTGCGCACGAGCTTGTCGACTCCGTTGTCCAGGGTCGCGGAGAACAGCATCCGCTGCCCGGTGTTCGGGGTCTTGTCCATGATCCGGGTGACGACCGGGAGGAAGCCGAGGTCGGCCATGTGGTCGGCCTCGTCGAGCACGGTGATCTCCACCGCGTCGAGGGAGACGAACTTCTGCTGCATGAGGTCTTCGAGGCGCCCGGGGCAGGCCACGACGATGTCGACGCCGGCCTTGAGTGCGGCGACCTGGCGCTGCTGCGAGATACCGCCGAAGATCGTGGTGATCTTCAGCCCGTACGCGTCGGCGAGCGGCTGCATCGCGACGGTGATCTGAGTTGCGAGCTCGCGGGTCGGGGCGAGCACGAGACCCAGGGGCCGGCCGGCACGGCGGGTGCCACCGGCGAGCTTGCCGCCCAACCTGGCGACCATCGGGATGGCGAATGCGAGGGTTTTTCCCGAACCCGTCTTCCCGCGACCGAGCACGTCGCGGCCGTTCAGGGTGTCGGGCAGGGTGTCCTGCTGGATCGGGAATGGGGAGTCGATGCCGGCCTTGGTGAGGGCGGCGACGATCGGTGCCGGCACGCCGAGCGCGCCGAAGATGTTCTCGGTGATGATGATGCCTTTCGGGCAATGCGCTGCCGCCGCGCAATGTGGCGCGATCTGATCGGCAGTCAGTGGCGAAGGTGGCGATGGCCACATCCGTTCGCCGCAAGAAAGTGTCTACGAGCCGGAAGTGATTCCGACGAGAAGAGGAAGCGTTCTACGACGCAGGGAATCCGAGATGGATTCGCAAGTACCCCGATCGTAGCAGCATCATCCGGCTTGATCGCCGAGAGTCACCAGGTACTCGCCAGCTGGCGCATCCGCATGCCGCGCCACTGCCAGAACGCCCAGTACATCGGCCACAGCAGCAACGTGACGGCGCCCGCCTGGAACCGCAGCTGATCGCGGAACAAGGTGTGTCCGTTTGCTGTTCGGCTGACCGCCATCGTGTGCTCCCACGCGGTCACGACGGGGAAGATGCCACTGACGCCGTGACCGGTGTCACGCACCATCCTGGCCTGGTCGCTCGGCGGGTAGCCGATGGTGATCACCTGGCGCCCGAGCGGAACCAGCCCCAGCCCCTTCACCGACACCGGATGCTCCCCGGCCGGCCACAGCGCCGGGAAGCCGCCGTCCTCGAGGGAGGTGAACTCCATCAGCGGTGCAGACACCTGCGTCAGTCCGGCAGGGGAGCGGATGACCCGCCACGCCGTATCCGGGTCGCAGTCGAGCACGAGCTTGAGGAGGATGCGCATCGTGCCAGTCTCACCGGCAGTGGCTGGCAGAACAACGCGGGAGCCGTGACGGCAGTCGATATCGTCGTGGGGTGATCGAGCATCCGCACACTCAGAGCCAGTACCAGGTGCGTTTCGACTGGGATGTGCCCGGTACGCGTGCCGTCGGCACGGGTGCGGACGTGATCGTGTGGGTGGATGCGCTGACCGAATCAGCAATGGATGCCTCAGGCCAGAGTGCGCCACCCGATGCTGTGCTCGCGTCGTTCCGGAACCGCCGTGCGGTGGCGGAATGGGTGCTCGCGCGTCAGGGTGATCGCGGCGACCGGTTCACTGTCGCCGTGGTCGCTGCCGGCGAGCCTCGGGATGACGGGAGCATCCGCTTCGCTCTCGAGGATCTCCTGGCCGCCGGCGCGCTGATCGACGCGCTCGCCGACCTCGGCATCGACTACTGCTCGCCAGAAGCGGCTGCGGCGTCTGCGGCCTTCACCGGACTGCGGCACGCGCTCGGCCCGCTGGTCGGCGCATCCGCGACCGGACACGAACGAGCTCTCCGCTCCGCTCCGGACGCGCTGCGCCACGCGACGGATCTGGACGCGTCATCGGAGGTCCTCACCGTGAGGGAATGGCTCGGGGCAATCGAGCGTTCCCGCTAGCACGGGCGACCGCCCGGGGATTCTGGAGGACACCATCATGAAGGCAACACTCAATGGAACAGTCATCGCCGAGGCGCCCAAGGAGGAGCTGCTGTCGATCGAGGGCAACTGGTACTTCCCCCCGTCGAGCGTGAACTCCGAATACCTCGTCAAGAGCGACACTCCCTACACCTGCCCCTGGAAGGGCGAGGCGCAGTACTTCAGCGTCAAAGACGGCGACACAACCCTCCAGGACCGCGCGTGGAGCTACCCGAAGCCGTTCCCGACCGCGTTCGAGCGCATCGGCAAGGACATGAGCGACTACGTGGCCTTCTGGAAAGAGGTCAAGGTCGTCGACTGACGCGTCGGGCGGGCTCAGCTCGCGATGCGACTGCCCGTCCCTCCGCGAAGACCCGGTTCTCCGCGGAGACCTGTCTCTCCGCGACGGCGGTCGGTTGCGCTGACGGTGCGCTCGGTCCAGTCGATGAGGAAGTCGGGATCGAAGCGCTTCGAGCACCGCCCACAGGCAAGCACCTTCGCCGGCCGTCGATAGCGGTAGTGGGTGTGTCCACCCGGGCATACCCCGACCCACGGCGCGAGTTCGTTCGCGATCGCACCGTCGTGAAGGCGTTTGCCCTCGTAGCCGAGTTGTCGAGCGACGGCCTTCCAGCGGGAGCCGTGACCGGCCCTCGCGCCGGCGAGGGCATGCGCCACTTCGTGCAGCAGCACCTGATGGATCTCATCGTCCGCGTATCGCGCCGCGAGGTGGCGCGACACGGTGATCCGTTTGCGTGAGTAGTCGCAGAGCCCCGCCCGAGTCTTCGCCGAGTCGAATCCGAACGTCCAGGACCGGTCCAGATGCAGATCGATCAACGCGTCTGCCCACAGACGCACCCGGTTCAGTTCAGCCACGATCCGAATGTAGCCCGCCCCGGCGACATCGGGCCGCTGCCACATCGGGCGGCTGCCACATCGGGCGGCTGCGACATCCGTCCCACCGGCGGCTGCGACATCCGTCCCACCGTTCAGGCGGTATGCATCCGCTTCGCGATCACGTTCAGTGCACCGTTGAGGTTGGCGATCTGCTCATCGGGCGCCCCCTGAGCGACCCTGAGGTCGATCAGCTGCGCCACGGTGGCGTGCGCGTCTTCGAGCCGGTCCAAATCCACGAGGATGCTCGCCTCCTGGTAAAGGGCGGATGCCTCGAGCTCGCCCCACTGCTCCGTGCGTGCCGCCTGCAGGCAGGCGCGCACCTCGGTCAAAGCGCGGTCGAGCGTGCCGACGTCTTGCAGGACCCTCGCGCGGCGTAACCGCGCCTCGGTCACCACCTCCCGGTCACCCGTGAAGATGGCGAGCCGATAACTCTCCTCAGCGGTGGCGAGGGCGTCGTCGAGCCGGCCGAGAATGCGCAGCAACTCCGCTCGCTCGGCGACGGCCTCGGTGCTCCTGGCGGTGCCGAGCGCATCGAGTCTGGCCTGCGCGTCAGGTAAGTCCATGGTCTCCCGCACGCCCTCGATCATCATCTGTACGAGGGTAACCCTGAGGCGGTCGATCAGCCTTCGGTGAGTGGCGCGAGTTGGACCTGCACGAGCTGGTCGTCGCCGTCGCGCGGCGATCCGTTGCTGCCGGTGTTGCTCGTGATCATCCACAGCATGCCGTTCGGTGCTTCGACGACGTCGCGGATACGTCCGTACTGTCCCTGGAAGTAGGGCACTGCGTCGGTGGGCGAGCCGGGGTAGATCGCCCACACGCGTTCACCTCTGAGCGCGGCGAGGAAGAAGGTCTCCCCTGCGAATGCCAGACCGCTCGGGCTCGCGTCGGAGGTGGCCCACTGGTACTCCGGATCCATATACGCGGGGTCGTCTCCGATGCCCTCGACCACGGGCCATCCGTAATTGGAGCCGGGCATGATCCGGTTGAACTCGTCCCAGGTGTTCTGCCCGAACTCGGCAGCCCAGAGCTGGCCGTCGCCGTCCCAGGCGATGCCCTGTGGGTTCCGGTGCCCGAGCGAGTAGACCAGCGACCCCCCGGTCGGATTGTCTCCGGGAACGGCGCCGTCCGGCATCAGCCGCAGGATCTTGCCGTTGAGCGAGTCGGGGTCCTGGGACAGATCGGTCTGGCTCGCGTCACCGGTCGTGACATAGAGCATGCCGTCCGGGCCGAACTTGATGCGACCGCCGTTGTGATTGCTCGCCTTGGCGATGCCCTCGACGATCACCTCGGGCGCACCGAGCGAGTATGCGCCCGCATCGCCGAGCAGCGGCATCCGAATCACCCGGTTGTCGTCCGACGAGGTGAGGTAGGCGTAGAGCCAGCTGGTCCCCCCGTCGGTCAGGGTCGCCAGGCCGAGCAGGCCACCCTCGCCGCCGGGCACCACTCCCGGCACCTGGCCGACATCGCGGAGGGAGCCGCCTTCGGGCAGCTCCCGCACACGGGCGGTGTCGCGCTCGCTGATCAGAGCGGAGCCGGCGTCGGTGAATGCGATCGACCACGGCAGTTCGAGTCCGGTGACGACCGTTTGCGGTTCTCCGACCGGCTGGACCGGACCCGCGGACGGTTCGACCACAGTGCCCGGCTCGGGAGCGGGCGGGAGAGGAGTCGGCGTCTGGGCGGCGGGGCTGCACCCGGCGAGGACGAGGGTGAGCGCCAGTGCGGCAGCCCACGCTGAGCGACGAATGTTCATGGTGCCTCCCCCGACCCGCGAATTCCCTGACGTGCCAGTTCACTGACCCCATCCCATCCTGAGCGACGCTCTCGAGGGTTTGCTCCGTGTACCCCGATAGAAAGCGGATCGTGACGCGAAAGTGACGCCACCGCTCTGAAGGGGGATCGGTTTAGGAGCCCGAGCGGGTCTGGAAGATGTTCTTGCTCGGCGGTGGGGATGGAATCGCCGTGGCATCCGTGACGATCGGAGCTCCCGCGATCCACTCGGTCAGCTCGCGGCCCCCGACGACCTTCGACGGATGAGGTCCGCCCGCGAGCAGTCGCGGCATCCACTCCAGCGGCAACTCGGTCGGGGATCCCACGAGCACGACATTGCCGAAGCGGCGCCCCTTGAGGATCTGCGTCTCCGCGAGAGCCGCGACCCTCGCCGTATCGCCGGATGACTCGAGCGCGGCCATCAGCGTCGCCGCCTGTCCTCGCACGAAGGCGAGCCCCGGTCCGTCGGCGACGTTCACCGCGACGATCCCGTGCGGGGCGAGCACCGCCACCGCATCGCGGTAGAACTCGAGACTCGTCACGTGGGCGGGAGTGCGGGCGCCGGAGAACACGTCGATCACGAGGAGATCGACGTTGCCACGGAGCCCGGCGGGCAGCTTGCCGACCACCTCGCGCGCGTCACCGTGTCGCATGCGGATCGACGCCCGCCTCGGGAGCGGCAGATGTGCGCGCACGAAGTCGACCAGGTCGGATTCCAGCTCCACCACCTGCTGACGGGATCCGGGACGGGTCGCCTCGATGTACCGGGGGAGGGTCAGCGCACCGGCGCCCAGGTGCAGTGCGGTGATCGGCTCACCAGGCATGCCGAGCTGGTCGATCACGTGCCCGATGCGCTGGACGTATTCGAAGAAGAGCTCGGTCGGATCGTCGAGATTCACGTGCGACTGCGGCGTTCCGTCGACCACCAGGGTGAAGGTGCCGGGCACGAAACGATCCGGCTGGATGACCGCTTGGAATCCGCTCCGCTCGAGGATCAGGGAGGGCATGTGCACGCTTATAGCCGATTCTCAGATTCAGGTCAAGAATTGAATGGACTTGACGCGGGCAATGGGACTATGGTTGCTCTTTGCGCTCCCAAGACCCCCACGCCTTCATATTGCGGTCGGCCATCGTCTGCTCGGATCCGGTAACTGCGATCCGACGACTGAATCTTGTGGAGTCCGTCCTCACCACACCGACTGGCAATCACGCTAACTGTAAGGGCCCTCGTGCCCACCGGAGGTTAATTCCTTGGCTGCTGCGAAAAACGCAAC
>CAXTLO010000151.1:0-6886 GCA_964244965.1 uncultured Marisediminicola sp. | reverse complement strand
AGTGCGGGCGCGACGAGCGGGATGTGCACGCGCCAGAGCACCGCGAACGGCGACGCCCCGAGGGTGCGCGCCTCCTCCTCGTAGTGGATGTCGTGCGCTGCGTAGGCGACCCGCATGGCGAAGGTCGTGTACGGAAGCGCCACGACGACGAGCACGAGGACCAGCCCGACGAGCGGAGGCACATACGCCCGCAGCAACACCACGTTGAGTCCCATCACCGCCGCGAAGGCGGGCAGGGCGATGGGTGCGAGCAGCACCACGCTGACCGCGCGCGGCCAGCGCACCGTACCGCGGGTCAGCGCCCGTGCGGCCATCGCACCGATCGGCGTCGCGATCGCGGCGACCACGAGCCCGAGTAGCACCGACCGCCCGAACGCGGCGACCGCACCTTGCGCGAGCGCGGTCTGCAGCCCTTCCGTGCCCCACGCCGCGGGCAGTACGGCAGGAAACGACCACTGATCGGCAAGCGCCCAGAGCAGCAGCGGTGAGAACGGGAGCAGGAACCAGACCGCCAGCACGAGCGCGCCGGTCAGCCTGGCGACACGGCCCACCCCGTACGAGACCGTGAGACGCGTGCCGGGGTCGCCGGGAAGACGGATGCGCCCTGCCGGTCGTTCCGGCAGATCCGCGCTGAGCGCGCGGGTGGAGATGGTCATCGCGTACCTACCTCCACACCGCTGTGCGGCGCAGCGAGAAGAAGGCCAGCGCGACGACGAGGAGAGAGATCGCCGTGGTGACGACGGCGACCGCCGCCGCCTCCGGTCGGGCGGACAGCGACACCGAGCTGAAGAGCCGGAGCGCCATCACCGGCAGCGGCTCGGGGTAGCTCCGCCCGAGGAGCCACGCCACCTCGTACGACCCGAGCGTGTAGACGAAGGTGATCGTGCAGGAGATCACCAGGGACGGGATGGCCAGGGGAAGCATCACGAACCGGAGCCGCTGCATCCGTCCGGCTCCGAGGAGCGCGGCCGTCTCGTCGTAACGGGCGACGCGAGTGGCGAGCGTGCCGGCGACGACGAGCGCAACGAAAGCCGACTCCTTCCAGGCGTACTCGGCGATCACCGCGACCCACCATGGACCGCCGACGAGGTTCGGCCACGCGTCGGCCGGCACGCCGAAGAGCCGCGGGAGCACGCCGGCGTCGGCGAGGAGCAGCCCGATCGCGGCCGCGCCGACCAGATGGGGGACGGTGACCGTCGACGCGCTGATAAGGGCCACGAGGCGACCACCGAGGCGACCCGAGACGATCACCAGTGCGGCGAGGAATCCGACGACGGCGGCGATCACCGTTGATGCTGCCGCGATGCCGAGCGAGATGCCGATGGCGGTGGGGAGGGCGGATGACTGCGCGGTGTAGGCGTCGAGACCGAAGGTGATCGGGCCGATCAGCGGCATGAGTCCGAGGCTTTGGATGACGGCGGCGCCCGTTCCCCCCACGACGACGAACAGCGCCGGGAGCAGGGCGGGCAGCACCATGAGCGTGCCAGCTGTCCGCGACCGACGCTCGGCCGCGGAACGGGTAGGAAGTGGCGCGAGACTCATGGGCGAGTGCTCACCGGCGCGTGCTCACCGGCGCGCCGCGAGGTCGCGAGGCAGTGACTCGAGCACCGACCAGAGATCGGCCAGGATCGCCTGGTGGTCAACTCCTGTGCACACGTCGGCACGGCGGGATGGGCGTGTGTAGTCCGGCGCGCCGGCCGCGTCGAGGGTGGGGAGGTCGCGTTCCTCGAGCGTGACCCAAGCCGGATTGCGGAGGATGGCGATGTTCACCACGTCCCAGAGGATCTTCAGGCGCGCAGCCTCCGGATTGCCGAGCCACCAGCTGCTCCGATCGGCGCAGTACTCGGCGATGATGCGCGCCAGGTAGTCCGTCATGGGCCCGCCGAGTGCGGTGAGCTCCTGCACGTACTCGCGCCACGGCACGGCGACACGGGCGATATCGGGCCAGCCGGGCAGCAGGGTGAGGCGGATGTCGCTCGCGTACAACGCGCGCCACGCTGCGATGTCGGCGCGGGCGTTCAACTCCCCCAGGCGGAATCGGTTCCACGTCGCCTCGTCGGGGAACGCGCCGGCCCAGATCACGTGCACGCGGTGCACGAGGTGCGGATGCAGCAGAATCAGGGAGGCCACATCGGTGATCGGCCCGGTCGCCACCAGCGTGAGCGGCCCCTCCGCGGCGTGCTGAGCGATGAAGTCGAGGCCGGCGCTGCCGATCGGCGAGGTCGGGGTCTCCATCGGGCCGCGAGCGCCGGGCAGGCAGGGGAGATCCGGATGCCCGCTGAGGTCTGCCGTCAGGCGCGCTTCCGCGTCGTAGGCATCGACGGAGTCCGGACCCGAGGCGGTCGTGTTGTGTACCGACACGACGCCCAGCACCTCGAGGTCGGGGCTGCCGAGCGCGTAGGCGATCGCCAGCTGGTCGTCGATCTCGTTCTGGGTATCGCAGTCGAGGATGACCCTCATCGGCTGTGTCATGGATGCGGTGTGTGGTGCGACGTCACTCTGCGCCGAGGACGTTGGTGCGCCAGCCCTCCTCGATCGCCGGCACCCATGCGGAGCCGAGCTCGGGATTCGCGTTCTCGCTGAGCACCTCGTAGCTCGGCACCACCGGTGATTCCGGTAGCGCGTCGAACAGCGCCTGCTCCTCGTCGCTCAGCGAGTCGTAGTCGAGCACGGTGAACGGGCCCCAGACATCCGGGTCGGCCTTCTGCACCTGCTGGTCGACCGACAGCGCGACATTCGCCACGACCATCGCTCCTGCGGCCGATTCGGCGTTGGACGGGATACCGAGGAAGCTGGTGTTGCCCACTGTGCCCTCCTCGAGCGGGAGGATCTTCGTGCCGGCCGGGAAGGTGCCGTCTGCGACGAGTTCGGTCAGGGCGGCGGGGCCGTAGGTCATCGTCATGTCGATCTGACCGTCGGCGTAGAGCTGGTCGAGCTCGGCCGATGTGGAGGGGTAGGTGTCGCCGGCACGCCACAGGGATGGGGCCAGCTCGCTCAGCCGCTCGTAGAGCGCCGGGGTCAACTCGTCATAGGCGGCCTCGTCGTACTCCAGCGGAACGTTCTCGTATCCGCCCGAGACGCTGTACAGCACCTCTCGCGTGAACACCGAGCCGGTGAAGTCCGGCGGCGCCGGGTAGGTGAAGCGCCCGGGGTTCGCCTCGGCCCACTCGAGCACGCCCTCGAGGGTGGTCGGCGGGTCTGCGATGACGTCTGAGTTGTAGACGATGCTGAACTGCGCCTTCGACCAAGGAGCCTCGCATCCGTCGACCGGGGTGCCGAAGTCGTTGGTCAGCAGTGGGTCGTCGGAGGCGGTGTTCTCCATGCTCGGGAGCATGTCGGTCCAGTCGCACAGCCAGGCGCCGGCTTCCTTGCCGGTGCCGAAGTTCTCGCCGTTGACCCAGATCAGGTCGACGGTGCCGTCATCCGTCCGCCCCGCCTGCAGCTCGGACAGCACCCGGTTGAGCGCGTCGGCGGTGTCGGTGACGGGCACGCGCTCGAGGGTGACCCCCTCCTCCGCGACGGCGGGCGCGAGGATGTCGTCGATGTAGGCGTTGGCCTGGTCGTCGCCCCCGTACATCCACAACTGCACGGTCTGCCCGTCGGCGGCTTCGACCACCTCGTCCCAGCTGTCGAAGTCACTGGTCGCACCCTCGGGCGACGGGGCTGCACAGCCGACCAGGAGGGCGACGGATGCGGCGGTGACACCGGCGATCGCGAGACGCGGCGCACGACGGGGGCGGCGGGACAGGGGGAACGAGATCATTCGGTGCGACTCCTGTGGCTACCTACTGTCACCGACAGCAGAGGGGATTCGGTTCGAACCTACTCGACGGATTGGCCATGGTCACCCGTATTCGTCATCGGCTCGCTCGCGTCGGGCCGATCACCCGCCCGGCGGCTCGGGTAACCTCGCGAGGATGATCGATCAGGCGGACCCGGCGCGTCGCCGTCGCGCCTTGATCCGGCTGGGTCTGCTGCTCGCATTCCTCGCGGTCGCCGTCGCGGCCGGTCTGCTGCTCCCCATCCCCTCGACCGAGGACATCCGCGCGTTCGCGGGCCGGGCCGGATGGCTCGGGGCCGCCGTGTTCGTCGTCGGATACGGTCTCATCACGCTCACCCCGGTGCCGAAGAACGTCGTCGGGATCGCGGCGGGGCTCATCTGGGGCTTGGGCGTCGGAGCGCTCCTGGTGTACCTCGGAGCGCTGATCGGCGCAGCGCTCGCGTTCGGCATCGGCCGTGCGCTCGGTCGCGACGCGGTGGAGCGCTTCACCGGCGCCCGGATCGGGCGGGTGGATGACCTGCTCCGACGCCGCGGCCTCGCCAGCGTGATCGGCGCGCGACTGATCCCGGTGCTGCCGTTCACAGTGATCAACTACACGGCGGGGCTCACCGCGGTGCTTCCCCGCGACTACGCGCTGGGAACGGCCGTCGGCATCATCCCCGGCACTGTCGTCTACGTCGCGATCGGCGCGTTCGGCTTCCAGTCGGGACCCGCCCTCACCATCGCGCTGTCCGCACTCGGGGTCCTCACCCTCTTCGGTGTCGTGCTCGGGGTGCGCACCCGGCGGAGCGCTCGTACGCAGCCGGATGAGAACGCGGGTGCGGATGCCGCTTCCGGTGTCGATCCCGCGCCCGGACCGCGCAGAATCCCGGAAGCGGAGTGATCGACGGGCCGGTGCGGCGCCTGCTCGACCGGCCCCTCACCCGTATCGCCCAGGCGATCGACGTGCGCTGGATCACTCCGGACCGGCTGACGATCGCGGGCCTCGTGCTCGGACTCGCCAGCGCCGGAGCGGCAGCGGCCCAGCTCTGGCCGGTCGCCGCGGTGCTGTGGCTCCTGTCCCGGGTGATCGACGGGCTGGACGGATCACTGGCTCGACTACGCAGACGCGGCGCCGCCGCATCCGTCACCGCGAGCGAGGCGGGCGGATACCTCGACATCGTGTGCGACTTCGCGGTGTACGGCGCGACGGTCGTCGGTGTCGCGATCGGGGTGACGGCGCAGTACGACGCTCCGTGGTGGCCGTTCCTCGCCGTGTTACTCGCCTACTACGTCAATGGCGCCGCGTTCCTCGCCTTCTCGTCGATCGCCGAGCGCACCGGGCGGACCGTGGACGACGGGCGATCGCTGTCGTTCCTCGGGCGCCTCGCCGAGGGCACCGAGACGATCGTCGTGCACGTGGTATGGATGCTGCTGCCGATGTTCGCCTGGCCGCTCGCGGCGATCTGGGCGGGCTTCGTGGGGGTGAGTGCCGTGCAGCGCATGGTGGTCGGGTATCGGGCGCTGCGCTGAGGGTCGCCGCTCAGTCGTCGCGGGGTCGGTAGCCGTACCGCACCGCGAGGCGGCCGGGGTCGGCACCGAGGAAGTACTCGGCGCGGAACCGCCACATCAGCACGATGGTGCGCCAGGTGCCGTGCTGCTCCCACCGCCTCGCCGAGGTGACGACCCGGGTGCGGATGCGCGCGGGCGCGCCGTGCCGGCGGAGCTCCTGGGACAGGGTGACGTCCTCCATGAGGGGCAGCTCCGGGTACCCGCCGGCCGAGTCGAACAGGTCCCGCCGCACGAAGATCGCCTGGTCGCCCGTGCAGATGCCCGACAGTGCCGAACGCTGGTTCATGAAGAACGACACCATCGAGAGCGTCGGATCGCGGCTGTCGATGCGCACGTCGAACCGCCCCCAGCGGTGACCGGAATCCAACGCGCCGGCTACCAGGGCGTCCGCGTGCTCGGGGAGGTGCGTATCAGCGTGCAGGAACAGCAGCACGTCTCCGGCGGCGACCGCCGCGCCCGCGTTCATCTGGGCCGCTCGCCCACGTGGCGCGACGAGCACGCGGTCGGCGAGCGGATGCGCGACGTCCGCCGTGCCGTCGCCGCTGCCGCCGTCGACGACGATCACCTCCACACCTCGCGCCCGGAGGTCGGCGAGCGCCTCGAGCCGCTCGACGATGCTCGCCGCCTCGTCGAGTACCGGCAGGACGATGGTGAGCGTGCGGCGCGGCGTCATCCGGTCACCGCTTCAGGTCGCGGAACTCATCCGAACCGTGGAGCTCGTCGAATCCGCGGACGATCGCCCGCACGGTGTCGGGGTCGAGGTAGTGGCCGACCCGCTCCCTGACATGGGCGGTCAGAGCGTCGGCGCTGTTGCCACTCGCCCAGTCCTCCCCGTCGGCGCTCGCCGCCGCATCCGCATCGGAGAGCACCCGCCACTTCGCGCACCAGGTCACCGACCACAGCCACATCGCACGGCGGAGCGGGAGATGCCACGCGGCGGCGCTGTGATCATCCGCACTGGGGTCATCGACGAGGTGCGACCAGCGTGCGTAGGCGGCGGCCACCTCTCCTGGCGACAGTGCCACGGCGCCCTCCCGCTCCCACGTCGTCGAGGTGTAGAGGGTCGCGTGGGCGAGGTCGAGCGACGGGTAGCTGTAGCGGCACTTCTCAAGGTCGACGAGCACCGCCTCGCCGGTCGGGCGGATGAGGAAGTTGCCCGGATGCGCGTCGAAGGAGATGAGCGTCCGCGCCGGGCGGCCGTCGGATCCCGGCAGGGCGGCCAGGATGTCGAGTTCCCCATCGACGATGGTGCGGGTGTCGGGATGCACTGCGGCGGCGTCGAGGTACCGGGCCTGCTCCAGCACCTCGTCGACCATGGCCCGCAGCGGATCATCCGCATTCCACAGCGGCGGCCGATGGTCGATCGGCGGGAGCGGGAGGCCGTGGATGGCGGCGAGTGCGTCGACCACGGCGGGGAGGTCGCCCGGCAGGGTCGCCGCTCGGCCGTCGATGTGATCGACGAGCAGGGCGCCCCGAGGGAGGGTGTCGGGATGCGGGGTGTCGCGCTGTGAGGTGTCGGGCTGCAGCGTGCCGTGCGGCGGGGCGCCGGGCGGC
>CAXTLO010000150.1:0-6931 GCA_964244965.1 uncultured Marisediminicola sp. | reverse complement strand
ATTCTCGAGACGCTCTCGTCCGTCGTAGTAACCGAACCCTGATGAGCTCCAGCATGCACATCAGCCCGGATGAATCGTCGCTACAGCCGATCGGTCCCTGGTACTAAAGAACCGGCGTCGCCGGCGACAACCGTACTTCCAGCCTGACGCGGAGGGTGAACCGGGGCCGGTGGGCAGCAATGTGCTGGACGGTGAAGATAAAGATGATCCCCCGTCTAGCTCGAGGTTTTTCAATCCACTCGAGACCGATGCAGGCGCCTTGGTCATGTCTGACGATCACACGGTGTTCTGGAATCCCTCGTCCGTGATCGTCAGCACCACTCAGTAGATGTAGCGGAGAATTCCGGGAGCTGAGTCCGTCGTGTATCGAGAAATAGCCGTCCGGCGGTCCCCATTCCCTCGAGGAGAGACCGCCATCTAAGCCGCGGTGCCATAGACGCCGTCGCGCCGGAGCGGCTAGGCGCTACGCGACTGCGTCTCGTCGATCTCGCTGTCGACGTCCTCGTCGTCGGCGGTCTCAGAGTCGTCGGGAACCTGATCTGCCCACTTGTCGACGTAGTCCGGCTCGTCCGACGGATGACCCAACTCGCGCTCGAGCGCGCCGTAGTTGGTGTCGGGGCTGAAGTACTTCAGCTCTCGGGCGACCTTGGTGTGCTTTGCCTTCTGACGACCGCGTCCCATGGATGACCCCCTCACGATTCCAACCCGCACGTCGAATCGCAACGGGTAGTGGCCAACAAGGAATGCTAGAAATTCAGCCCTCACATTAGCACTCCGACCGGGCCGGTCCGCTCGCACCACGAGCGGAGACGGACCGGTGGGGAGGGCTGGAGGGTCCCTCCCCACCGGATCATCCGGCGAAGCGGGTCAGCGGCAGTTCACGGCGCCGTAGGGCGGTCGGTAGGTGGAGTACTTCCCTTGCCCGCCGCTCCACGTGTACCCCGCGACCGTCGCCTGTCCGGCGTCGATCCTCTTACCGGCCTTCCACAGGTAGGTGACGGTCTGCCCTGAGGCGACCTTGGAGAACTTGACAGTGCCCTCCTGTGTGGTGAGGCGGATGTCGGCGGCCGTCGCCGCCCGGTTGACCGCCGACACCACCACGTACGCTCTGCGGTCGAGGCACTGGGTGTGCGCCGCGACGTCGAGCGGAACGTCCTGCGGCACGACGATCGCAATGACGCCGGTCCAGGTGACGATCGATGACACGTTCCCGGATGAATCGGTGGCTCGTGCTTCGACGGTGTGCGCCCCGTTTCCGAGCACGATCGGCGCCGCCACCTCCTGCCACGCCCCGCCGTCGATGCGGGCCTCGACGGCGGGGGGCGGCGTGAAGTCGTCGCTGCCCGTGATCGCGAGCGAGACCGGTGTCGTGTACGTGCCGCCCGCCGGGGGCGTTGCCGGGGTGACCGCGATCTGAACGGTGGGAGCCGTGGTGTCGACCGGGGGGTAGGAGGCGAGGAAGCGGCTGGTGCCGGCTGGCGCCTGCACGGGGTCGCCCGTGTCGTTGATGATGTGACCCATGCCGCCGGCGCCGTTGAGGAACACCGCCACCATCGACTGGAAAGTGACGCCCGGCGATTTCGGCGCCTGGATGCCGCTGTCGACCCGGATGTCTATCCCCTTCTCGAAGAAGGTGTAGACCCCGAGGCCGGACGCCGCGTGGCTCAGGACGTTGTCGGCGACCCGGTACGACGCGTACCCGTTGCGATCGCCGTCCCGATAGGCGGCCTGGCTCGGCGGGTCGTAGGGGATCTCGCTCTGGTAGAAGATGGTTCGTCCGTTCTCCCCGTTCCAGATGACCTGGTTCTTCTGATAGTGCTCGACGAAGAGTCCCAGCGCGGTGACGTCGTCGCCGTTCACGATCACCCCGTGATCGCCGATGTTCGAATCCCAGCCCACACCGGTGCCGTGGTCGGCGCGCCAGGCCCAAATGTGATCGAGGAGCGTACTCGGGCTGTTGACCTCGATCGAGGTCGTCGCCTTGCCGGCCCACGGACCGCCGACGCGGATGAACACATCGGTCAGGGTTGTCGGGTTGGCCGGGTCGCTCGCCGTCGCTCCGGATGGTCCGACCCTGACGAGCACCTCGGACAGCACCTCTCCGGCATCCACGGTGACACCCGCGATCTTCACGCCCTCCACATCGGAGACCTCGATCGCCGCGTTCCCGGAGGTGGGCACCAGGGAGGCGTACCCGAGCCCGAGCACGACCGTGTCGGCCCGGCCGACGTCGAGCGCCTCATCGAGGTAGTACACGCCCGGGGTGATGAGCAGGTTCTTACCGGCCGCAAGCGCAGCGTTGAGGTCCGCCGCCGAATCACCCTCGTGCGCGATGTAGAACTCGTCGAGGGAGACGGATTCGCCTGCTGCCGCATCCGTCGACCAGTCGTGTCCACGGGTGTCGGTCTGTGCTCGGGGGACGAACACCCGGTAGTCACCGTCCTCCGAGTACAGGAACGGCGACTCGCGGTTGATCGGGGTCTCGTCGATCGTGGTCTTGTTGCCGACACCGGCGCCGACGGGCTGCGCGAAATCGGTGGGCGGAGCGCCTTCGACTCCGGAGAACACCGTGTTCCAGACGCCGCCGTCCCACGTTCCGACCGTCGAGTTGCGGGTGAACCACTGCTGTTGTGACCCGCTCACCAGGGTGCCGTCGACTTTCGAGTTGGCGAGGTAGCCGCCGCTCGCATATTCGCCGACCCGTCCGAAGAGTGTGAGGCTGCCCTCGATGTTCAGCCGCCGCAGCGGCGCCGCCTGCGAGACGGCGAACCGCATCTCGTTCGGAGCGGTGATCCCGTTCGGGAAGGGGCGGTCCGCATCGACCCCGACCGGACGCTGGATCGGGTTGATGGTCATGTTCGACAGGGAACGCCAGAAGCGCGTGAGGGAACCGGGTTGCGGGCAGTCCCAGGGATTCGCTTCGCAGGCGCGGACCGGCTCGACGTGGATCGCGCCGTTGACGCGCACGTCTTCCGGGGAGGCGCCCAGTCCCGAGACGGCCTGGTAGTAGCCGAGCTCCGAGTTGATGATGCCTTCGGCGGTGAGCGGGTCGTCCTGCCCGGCCGCGCTGCCGTACGTGCCGGGAGCGAAGAAGAACTGGTGGCGGTCGAGACTGAACTCGCTCTCCTGCGAACCGGCTCGGAGAGCCGCGTTGATGTCGTCGACGGTCCAGCTCTCGTCGAAGATCGTCACGTTGGGGCCGAAATCGGGTTCCGCGGCCTGTGCGGAGGAAGTCCCCAGCACCATACCGGCGGCGATCAGTGACATCGTCGCCGCGCCGCCGATCACTCGTCGAGCCACCGGGCGGCGTAGTCCGGCACCGACACTGCGTTGGTTCATCGTCTGTTCTCCTTCGAACGGGATTCCACAGTATCGGCTGCTTACCGACTTGTCAGTAAGTGTTCACCGCACCTCGACGGTCGCCCCCGTCGCGCCGGTGACCTCACCCGTGGCGTTCACGGCGATCGCGACATCTGCTCCCGCAAATCGGAGGCCCGAGATCGACAGGGCGACCGATGACGCCGGGCTCGCGCCGAGCACGCCCTCACCGGCATCCGGTTCGAGTCCGAGCACACTGCCGAGAACGGATATCGCCGCCGCGGCCGACCACGCCTGCGGCCGGCACGCCGCGGGATAGGGCATCGGACGCGACATACCGCTCGCGGCATCGCCGGAGTGCAGCTCCGGCATCCGGTAGGAGAACGCGGATGCGGCGGCGAGCAGTCCCTCGATGAGGGAGCTCGCCTCCTTCCGGAACCCGGCGCGGGCGAGCCCCGCGATGGCGATCGCGGTGTCGTGCGTCCATACGCTGCCGCCGTGATAGCTGAGCGGCCAGTATCCCGACGCGTCGGTCGACATGGTGCGCAGGCCGTACCCGCTGTCGAGCTCCGGCGACACCAGCCGCCGCGCGACGAGCGCGGACTGCCGATCGTCGAGGAGCCCGGTACCGAGCAGGTGGCCGATATTGCTGGTCAGGGTGTCGACGGGGCGCTTCCGCGCATCGAGAGCTATTGCGGGGTAGGCGCCGTCGGGGGAATCGACCCAGAACGTCTCGTGGAACCGCTTCTTCAGCCGGCCGGCCCACTGCCGCCACGGGTCGCCATCGCCGCCGAAGTGCTCGATCAACTCCGCGCCCCCGATGGCGGCCTGGTAGGCGTACGCCTGCACCTCGCACAGCGCGATCGGTCCTTTTGCGAGAGTGCCGTCGCGCCACTGCACCGAATCGCCGGAGTCCTTCCACCCCTGGTTGGCGAGCCCGTGCCCTGAGCGGTCGATATACTCGAGCAGTCCGTCACCGTCGGCGTCGGCGTAGTCGCGGATCCAGGTGAGAGCGCCCTCGACGTTGGGCATGAGCGCCGCGACATCCGCGTCAGGAAGCCCCCACTTCCAGGCGTCGTACAAGACGTTGATCCACAGAGCGGTCGCATCGACCGTGCCGTAGTAGAGCGGCGGGAGGTACACGTCTCCATCGACGCTGAGCTCCCCGCGTCTCAGCTCGTGCATGATCTTGCCCGGCTCCTCGGCGCGGTCGGGAGCGTTCTCGGTGCCCTGCAGACCGGCCAGGATACGCAGTGTGTCGTGCGCCAGCCCGGTGCCGAGCGGCAGCAGGAACCTAGCGGTCCACAGGGAGTCGCGGCCGAAGAGCGTGAAGAACCACGGCGCGCCGGCAGCGACGAAGACGTGATCAGGATCGCGAGCGGTCGTCATCCGCAGAGCGTCGAGGTCGGCGAGAGCCGCACCGACCCACCGTGCGAGTCGATCGTCGCCATGCACGGTCGGGATGCTCCAGGGCACCCCGCCTGCCGCGGGGCGGACGACCGCGAGCGTATCCTCGGCGACGAGTTCGAACCCGACGCTGACGGTGTCCCTCGCCGGCACCGTCACGGTCCAGCGCAGGTGGATGTCCGTTCCGTCGCCGCCGATCTCGGCGCCCGGCGCGGTCAGCCGCGCCGAGATCGCCGCGTCGCCCCAGCGCAGTCCGCCGTCACGCCGCACCTCGACGGACCCGGATGCGGCGAGTCCCTGCTTGATCAGGTCGAGCGCGGTGAGATCCGCGGTGAGCCGCACGACGATCTCGGTGTCGATCGGCTCATCGCGATGGGAGCGGATGAGGACGCGCTCGTCGACGCCCGTCGCCGTCACCTGCCGGGTGTGCTCGACTCGCACGTAGGGGTCGGGTAACGGGTCGTCGAAACCGCGCGCGACGGAGACGAAGGTCGCCGAATCCGACCCGGAAGGAGCAGTCCCGACGTGCTCGCCTGGGGCGCCGCCGATCTCGACGCCCAGAGATCGCACCAGGCGCACATCGGAGAAGTAGACGCCGTGCACTCCGGCGGAGTCCATCGATCCGTCGAGTGCTGACCACACCTGCGTCGGCGCGCGCAGCAGCACCGTCTCGGCGTGCAACAGGGGCTGGCGCGGCGGGTGCTCCTGCGGGTGCTTCGATGCGGGCATCCGGCGGTCACGCCTCCTCAGTCTGCTCTCGCATCGGTGTCGCCTCGCCCCGGTGCACCTCAAGTCGGTGTCGCGTTGACACGCCGGGCACGAGATGTAACATTACAACGACGCGATTTGATCGATCAAACTGCTCGCACCGGATGAGTCCAGCACGACGCGTGACCGGATGGGGCGTCGATCGAGTTATCGCCCCGAGCGATTCACGTGGCCAAAGGAGGCGCGATGACCGAGCTGCCGGAGTCGCAGCTGCCGTCAGCGCAGCCGCCGCGGTCGTCGCAGCCGGTGCCGGAGCAGCCGGTGCCGGAGCAGCCGGTGTCGGAGCCGCCCGTATCGGAGCGGCTGACGTCGGAGCGGAAGGCCGGGCTCCCCACGATCGAGGATGTCGCTCGCGCCGCCGCCGTCTCCCGTCAGACCGTGTCCAATGTGCTCAACTCCCCGGCGATCGTCGCGCCGGCGACCAAGAGCCGCGTCGAAGCGGCGATCGCGGAACTCCGCTACCGCCCGCACGCGTCGGCGAGGCGGCTGCGTACCCGCAAGTCGTCGACGATCGGCATCCGGCTCGAGCCGCTGCGCAACGGCATCTCCGGGTCCGTGCTCGACACCTTCCTGCACGCGCTCACCGAGCAGGCGGACCGGCGGGGCATGCGGCTGCTCCTGTTCACTGCGGATGACGCCGCGCACGAGATCGAGCAGATCCGCCGACTGCACGACGGCGCCGACGTCGACGCGTTCGTGCTCACATCCACTTCGCACGACGACCCGCGCACCCAGTGGCTCATCGATCACGACGTGCCGTTCGCGACCTTCGGCCGCCCGTGGAGCATCGACGATATGGATGATCCGGCCCACCTCTGGGTCGACGTCGACGGCAGAGCCGGCGTGCGCGAGGCGACCGCCCACCTGCTCGAGCGTGGAGCCGCCCGCGTGGGGTACATCGGCTGGCCGAGTCCCTCCGGAGCGGGAGACGATCGCCGACACGGCTGGAGCGATGCGCTCCTCGCCGCCGGCCGCTCGCTCGAGTCCCTCTCCGTCGCGACCGTCGACGGCGTCTCGCAGGGCAGCGCGGCCGCTCTGAGCCTGCTCGGCGCGGAGAACTCTGCGTCCCCCGCCGACGCGCTCGTGTGCGCGAGCGACTCGCTCGCCCTCGGCGCGATGATGGCCGCTACCTCGCTCGGCCTTCGCGATTTCCCAGTCATCGGCTACGACAACACGCCCGTCGCGGCCGCCGTCGGCCTGTCCAGCGTCGAGCAGCCCCTCGACGCTGCGGCCGCCGGCGTTCTGGAACTCCTCTTCGGCGCGAGCGGCAGCGATGTCGTCCCGCGCGCCGAAGACGACGGGGAGCCGAAGCATCGGCTCCTCACCCCCCGACTCGTCGCGCGCGAATCCACGCACCTCGCGCCCGGAGAGAGCACCGGTCCCGTCGTGGCCGGCGATCGCAATCGAAAGGAATCACAGTGAAGAAATCACGTTGGGG
>CAXTLO010000149.1:0-6979 GCA_964244965.1 uncultured Marisediminicola sp. | reverse complement strand
ACGGTGATCGCGGCGACGGCGGCGATGCCGCCGACGGTGATTCGACGGGTGGTAGCAGATCTGGACATGACGTGCCTCTCTCGCAGCGGACGGCGCCCGGTGGCCCCATTTGAGGGGTGTACGCCCGTGATCGGCGTCGCGTTCATCCGTCTCGGGAATTTGTTTTCGCGGGGTGCCGATGAATGCGAGGCCGCCACCGGACGTACTCCTTGATGAAGCGCATCGACCGGTGCGAGGTGGATACAGTGAGGACGAGCCGACCATGACGCAGAGCGGGAGCGTGATCACTCTGGCCGAGCACCGATCGTCTCGCCGTGCCTCGCTCCGGGCGGTGCCTGCGGAACAGGGCGCGCCCTTCGACCTGGTCGCCGAATACGACGCGCACGGCCGCGCCCTGTTCGGATTCGCCGTGAACGCGCTCCGCGACCGGCAGCTCGCCGAGGACTGCGTGCAGGAGACGTTCCTCCGCGCCTGGCGGGCACGCGACCGTTACGACGGCGATCGGGCCAGCGCACGCACCTGGCTGTTCGCGATCGAACGCAATGTGATCATCGACTTGCAGCGATCACTGAGCCGACTACCCCGCATTTCCGCTCCCGAGGCGATCGAGGATGCCCCGGCCGAGTCGGTCGACACCCTCGAGCGACTCAGGATGGCCGAGGCGCTCGGCAAGTTGAGCGCCGGCCACCGCGAGGTGATCGTCGCGGTGCACCTCGACGGGCAGTCCTACGCGGAGCTGTCCGAGGCATCCGGTGTGCCGATCGCCACTTTGCGCACCCGCGCCTTCTACGCACTTCGCGCGCTGCGCGAGCACATCGACGGACAGGAGACCTGAGATGACCGACCTCACCCCCGAGCGGCGTGCAGAGCTGATCGCCGCGGCGCTCGACGACAGCCTCACCGCCGGCGAACGCGTCGAGCTGGACCGCGCTCGCGCCGCCGACCCTGGGATCGATCACGAGATCGACGACCTGCGCCAGATGATCACGCGGATGCAGGCGGCGACAGGCCACTGGGACGACACGACTCCCGCACCGACTCTCCGAGCCAGGGTCGCCGCCATCGGCGTCGCGACGACCACGCAGGCTCCGAGACGCCGACGCGGGTGGCTCGTCGCGCTCGGGGCCGCCGCCTGCGTGCTGATCGGCGTGGGCGGGACGATCGGGGTACAGGCGCTCGGCGATGCACCGGTCACCGGCCCGCCCGGCACCCTCGGTGCCGTGGAAGAGGTGGATTTCACCGGCGAGCGCTCAGGTATGTCGATCGATGGCGCCCTCGTCGCGCACACCTGGGGTACCGAGACTCTCCTCGAGATCGACGGTCTGCCGGTCGACGACACCTTCGCCGTGACGCTCGTCGGTTCGAACGGTGAGCGCTTCGCGTCCGGGACGTTCTTCGGCAGCACCGTCACCATCGACTGCAGGATGAACGCGGCCGTGCCGAGGACGGATGTGGCGACTGTCGAGATCAGCGACGCGGCCGGAGGCGTGGTCGCCTCGGCGGAGCTTCCCGACGCCAGCTGACGCCGCGTCCGCTGGTCGAGCTCGCCGAGACCTCCGCCCCGCTACTGCCCGCGCGCCTCGTCGATGGTCTCACCGGTCGGGTCCTCGGCGGCGGTGTCCGTGACATCGGGTCCGCCGATCGGCGCACCAGCCCAGCTGTTGAGCGTCCAGCCGTCATCCGGGGTTCCGACGAGCTCCACGATGCCCGTGTTGTCGAGCTCGTTGTGCATCGAGAACCCGTGGTCCACGTTCGTCGCGCGCCCAGCCACCCAAGCCCGGATCGCGGCGCCGTGGCTGAACACCACCGCCGTCTCCGCTCCCGTGCCTGCGATCTCGGCGATGTCGGCGTCGAACCGGGTGAAGAACTCGCGGCCATCGGGCCCGCCGGGCATGCGCACATCCATTTGCCCCGCTCCCCACGCGAAGATCGTCTCGAGGTAGCGGCGCACAGCGTCGCGGTCGGTGCGGTCCTCGAGGTCGCCCGCCTCGATCTCGTGGATGCCCTGGTACACGTCGATGTCGAGGGCGCGCGTTCGCGCGAGCGGCTCGGCGGTCAGCTGGGTACGAACGAGAACGGATGCCGCGATCGAGTCGATCGGGTCTCCGCTGAGCGCGTGCGGCACCTCCGCCGCCTGACGTTGGCCGAGAGGGGTGAGGCGCGGCCCCGGCACGGCAGTGTTCAACTCTCCCCGCACATTGGCCGGTGTCTGGCCGTGGCGGATGAGGAGGAGGCGCATGGTGACTCCCAGCCTAGATCGGGGTGTCCCGATCGCGGCGGATCACTCCTTTGCGGTTTCCGCTTCCAGCTCGTCAGGGCTCAGCGCGCCGCCTTCCGGGGTGCGGAACGGAGGATCTGCGAGACCGGCGAGCGTGTCACCGTCGTCGACCGGCGTTCCTGGAATGACGTCGCCGTCAGGAATCGTCTCCGACGCATCATCCGCGGCGGCACCGGAAACAGGCTGGAAGGGCTCGGACATCGACATGACTCCCATACTGTCGCGCCGAGGTGACCACTGGGTGAACACCCGTCAGTAGACGTCGGTGGACCTGATCCGGATGGAGGCCGGAGCGACCCAGAGGGCAGCAGTGACGGAACAGCATCGGCCGGGTGCTTGACTGGTGGCATCCGATATCCATTGAAAGGAAGCGCATCATGGCAGACGGAGACGTTGAGACGATCGCTAAGCAGGGCCAGTGGGTCAACCGGGTCATCGGAGAGCCGGAGAGGTCTGAGAGCTTCTCTAGCAAGCAGGAGGCGATCGAGGCGGGGCAGGCTCTCGCCGACGAACTCGGCACGGCGCACACGGTGCAGGAGGCAGAGTCGACAGGAGTGATCACCGACCCCGGGGACTGACGCCGACGCATTACGGCTTCGTCTCGCAGCGGATGATTCCGCGTCAGCGCACCATCGAGCTGCTCGGTACGGAATCTCCCGGCTTCGTCGGTGAGAGATTCGACAAGTAGCGGCGACGTGGGAATGTTCGCCGCTTGGATCGTCCCGGCGGAAGCGGGCGCTCGCGATCAGTAGACGAAGACCTCCAGCCACTGGCGATTGTGCGCGTGCACGAGCACGAGGAACACCACGAGGTCGAACAGGAGATGCACGCAGACCACGTAGGTGAGCGATTTGGTGCGCATGAAGATGTAGCCCTGCAGCAGCGCGAAGGGGATGGTGAGCGCCGGACCCCACTCCCGGTAGCCGAGTTCCCAGAGGAACGACACGAAGATGATCGCCTGCAGAACGTTCGCCTGCCACATCGGGAAATGTCGGCGGAACACGGCGAACACGACGCAGATGAAGAACAGCTCGTCCCAGATCCCCACGAACGTCACGCCGACGGCCAGCCGCCCCAGCTCGTCGGGGGCGTTGATCGCCGGCCAGTTCTGGTAGGAGCCCGATCGGATAAAATAGGTCGGCAGGAGGATCCAACCGAGCGCGACGACGATGGCCAGATACCAGCGCTCGAGCGTCGTCCACCTCTGGCCGGTTCGGATGGGGAACACGATCGTGCGCCGTTTGTAGAGCCGCCTGTCGATGAGGAACGGAACCAGCACGGCGAGGCTGAGCACCACTCCCATCAGCGCCATATTGGCGTAGCTGATGTCCGCCTCGACGGAGATGAGCCCGACGATGCCGAGCCCGACGGCGATGAGGAGCATGTCGCTGGCGAACTCGCGATCCACGATCACGGCGGCGGCGAGACTCACCGCCAGCACGAGGTACCCGATCGGCACGTTCTGCACGCCGAAGATCAGGAACGCGGATGCTGCCACGCCCGTCGCGGGCACCAGCTTCAGCGACAGCTGCTTTGTCACGGGCTGCTCGACGACCGTCATGGCCTAATTCTGTCAGGCGGGGCCGGTAGGTCCGGTGGTCAGACGGATGAAGCCGCTCAACTCGGCCAGCCCGGTGGCGTTCGACGGCAGGTAGTCACGGAGGGCGGGGGAGTGCACGAGGAACGCCGCCCACTTCGCACGGGAGATCGCGACGTTCACCCGGTTGCGTGACAGTACGAATGAGATGCCGCGCGGCACGTCGCCCGCCGACGACGCGGTGAGCGACACGATCGCGACCGCCGCCTCCTGCCCTTGGAACTTGTCGACGGTACCGACCCGCGTTTCGGAGAAGCCCGCATCAGCGAGCATCCGTGCAAGCAGGTCCACCTGGAGGTTGTAGGGGGCGACGACGATGACATCCGACGGACGGAGGGGGTCGTCCCGCCTGGAGGTCTGCGGGTCGGTCCACGGCGTCGCGACCAGCTGACGCACCAGATCGACGACGCGTTCTGCCTCCTCTGGCGATTCGGTCGATCGGCCGACGTGCACCACCGGAAGAGGATGGAGCCCTGGCGCCACCCCGGCCAGCTCGCGCGACGTCGTCTCCGGCAGCTTCGACGAGAGCCGGCCCTCATACGCCAGGTCCGACACCGCCGCGCACAGGTCCGGGTGCATCCGCCAGCTCAACGCGAGGAAGTAGCCGAGCTCCGGTGGCAGCACGTCATGACCGTCGGACAGCCAGCCGAGCGCGGACTGATCGATCGGTTCAGGGTGCAGCCCCTGACTCACCTGCGGAAGCTGCTGCGGATCGCCGAGCAGCAGCAGGTTACGCGCACTCACCCCCACCGCGATGGTGTTCGCCAAGGAGAACTGGCCGGCCTCGTCGATGACCAGCAGGTCGAGCGCGCCCTGTGGCACCTTCGACGGATTCGAGAAGTCCCATGCGGTGCCTCCGAGCACGAAGCCCGACTCGGCGTGATCGAGGATGAACGGCAGCACCTCGGAGTTGTCGTCGAACACCCGCCACGGCGGCGGTGCGTCATAGCCGACACTCGGCGGTCGTTTGCCCACCAGCTCCGCGTCGACGCCGTCGTCGATCACCCGTCGCAGCACGTTCTCGACCACCTCGTGCGACTGCGCGACCACGCCGATGCGCCAGTGGTGCGTCTCCACCAGCTCGCGGATCACGTGCGCCCCGACGTATGTCTTGCCGGATCCGGGGGGACCCTGCACCGCGAGGTACGAGCTGTCGAGCCGGCGCAGGCTGTCGACTATGGCGGCGATCGGGGAGGCGTCATCGGCCGGTGTGAGCGCACCCGTCGTCTCGCCGAGCGCCGGGATCAGCCGCGGGCGGATCCGTCGCAGGAGATCGAAGCTGGCGTCCGCGAGCGGCGCGGGCAGGCTCGCCGCGACGCCGTTACCCCACTCGAGGATCGCCCGGCGCTGCGACGTGGTCGGGATGGGCGCGCCCGGGGTCAGGGCGAGCGGAAACTCGTCCCACGGATCGAATCCCATGCCGCTGCTCTCCTCGAGCAGCACCTCGGTGCCGTCGGCGGTGACCTCGAGCACGCGGCTCCGGCTGTGTTCGCCGCGCTGCCCCGCGGGCACCGGACGGCACGCGTCGGGGATGGGGTCGTCGTACATGACGTGCGGCCGTTCTCCGGCGCCGAGGCGGCTCCCTGGCGCGAGTCGGCCGCGCAGTCGCAGCACGCGGGAATCCATCCGCCTGCCCGGGGCGCGGTCCCACCCGGCGACGACCTCGGCTCGGTCGACCACGAACACGTCCCGCTGGTCCGCCCACTCTTCGACGGGGGCGATCTCGCGGTTAAAGTGCTCCCACCAATAGGTCTTGTCCTCCCGCCGGTGGTACTCGATCGCCGCCGCTGCGAGAGCGAGGGCGGTCTGGTCGGCATCGCGATCGGCGGCAGGGATGTTCTCGATCGGGCCGAGCAGGGCGGCGCGGGCGACGTCCTCGTCGCGGGCCAGGGCGTCGTCGCGCAACTCGTCGGGGATGAGGTCCGGCCGACGGCCGACCTTCTTCTCGTCGGCACGCGCGAGCAACCAGTCCCGCAGCCGTAGCGTGGAGATGCAGTCATATCGGTTGTAGTCGGCGATCTCCGCCAGTTGGGCGGCCGCTTCATCTGTTCGTCCCGCGGCGACGAGCACGGTGTAGTCGACGTACGCGACGATCGAGTCGGCACCGGTGGTCACCTCGCTCTCGCGCAGCTCGTCGCCCATGTACAGCGGCTCGAGCTTCTTGAGGCTGTAGGAGTTCTGCGAGATGCGGATGCTCCGCTTCACGATCGGATACAGATCGACGAACACGCTCTCGCGGAGCAGCTCGTCGAGCACCGCTTCGCCGACGCCGTAACGCGCGCACAGCATCTGCAGGTGGCTGCGTTCGTAGTCCGCGTAGTGGTAGATGTGCAGGCGCGGATGGCGGCGGCGGCGCTCGGACACGTAGTCGAGGAAGTCGACGAGTGCGCGTTTCTCCTGCACGCGATCGTGCGCCCAGAATGGGCGGAAGTTCTCACCGCCTCCGTCGTGATCGATGACGCCGAAGAGGTAGTCGAGTCCCCAGTCGCGCCCGTGGTCGTCGGTCCACAGCGGATCGCCCTCGAAGTCGAAGAAGATGTCGCCCGGATCGGGTTCAGGCAGCGCTGCCAGGCCGGACGGGTCGTGTACGCGGTATCGCACGCCCGCGGGGTCGTGGTCCGCGGCCGACAGCTGCATGCGCGCCTGATCCCGCAGCCGGGCGAGGGGCGCGTCGCCGATTCCGAGCACCTCGCCGTCGGTGGCGGCGAGCTCGTCGATCGTGGTGATCCCGGACTCCAGGAGCCGTGCCCGCTGGTTCCCTCGGAGTCCGGCGACGAGGAGCACGTCGCGGTGCGATTCGACCTGCACGACGCACTCGGCGCACCGGCCGTCGGCGGAGTACCCGGCGGCACCCCAGAGAATGGCCCCGGATGCGGTCATCCGCTCGTCGAGCATCCACCGCAGCCGCGCGACCCGGTCGTCGAACACGGGCGCGATGTCCTGCAGGCGATGCGACGAAGTGCTGCCGTCGCCCAGCAGTAGGTGGACCCGGTCGCCGATCGGGATGTCGAGCAGTTGCAGCTGACGCGAGTACGCGGCGACCTGGAGCAGCGCGGTGATCTTCGCCTTGCGGGCGAGCTTGGTGTCCCACACCTCGTAGGTCG
>CAXTLO010000148.1:5649-7013 GCA_964244965.1 uncultured Marisediminicola sp. | reverse complement strand
GTGGGATCTTCTGCACGTATCTAGCGAACCTCGGGTGTTGGAAGTCCGAGGTACCGATACCCGCGCCGGCGCGGGACGCGCTGACATGGAGGCACCTACTCGACATTGACCAGCTCGCATTCGGCTGGTCCGACTTCTGACTGATGGACCGACCGGGACAGGCGCCCGGAAGGTAACGAACTCATAAAGGTTACCCGACGACTGAGTAGTCACCAACTCCCCCGAATCGGGGACGCCGGCGAAGGCTAAGCAGACAGCTCGTTCTCCCGGAGGAGATCCCCGAGTGCGCGGGCGAGCAGAGGCGCGGCGGTCAGCAGGAGATGTTCACTCGCAGCCGCTCCGTCCGCCCCGAGGACCGTCGCTCCGGCTTCCGACGCGATGAGCGCGCCGGCGGCGTGATCCCACGGCTTGAGCCCGCGCTCGAAGTACGCGTCGACTCGTCCCGACGCGACATCGCACAGGTCGAGGGAGGCGGTACCCGCCCGTCTGATGTCCCGCACCGACGTGATCAGATCGGCGATGACGAGCGCTTGTCGTCGCCGCGTCTCGGCGGCGTAGGAGAAGCCGGTCGCGACGAGGGCGAGACTCAACTCCGCCTCTCGTACCTGCAGCCGACGATCAGCGAGGAACGCTCCGCCGCCCCGGGAGGCGGTGAATACCTCGCCGCTGCTCGGATTCACGACAGCCCCGGCGAGTGCGTTCCAGGTGAGCGGGTCCGGCTCGCCCTCGACGACGGCGATGCTGACGGCCCAGTGCGGGCGCCCGTAGAGGTAGTTCACGGTGCCGTCGATCGGATCGACCACCCAGGTGAGACCGCTTGTGCTCGGGACGAGACCGTCCTCTTCGCCGAGGAAGCCGTCATCCGGTCTGGCCTCGGCGATGATCGAGCGGATGAGGCGTTCGGTCTCCCGGTCGGCGAGAGTGACCACGTCTTCGGGCGACGACTTGCTCGCGGCGATCTCGACACCCTCGCGGCGCCGCCGCCCGGCCAGTTCGCCCGCCGTGACCGCCGTGCTACGGGCGAGTTCCACGAAATCAGTACCGGTCATGTTCCGGTCTCCCCGGTGCTGATTCGATGCGGTGGTGGATCAGTGCTGTGTGGTGGCAAGTGCAGGATTCGAACCTGCGAAGTCTAAGACGGCTGATTTACAGTCAGATCCCTTTGGCCACTTGGGTAACTTGCCTGGTGCGCTCCCGACCGGAAGTCCTCACCGACCGAACGCGCGGGACAACAATACAGGCTCTCACGGGTGCCGATGGCGCGACGCATCCTGCCCCTCGTCGCTCGAGGGACGGTCACCCTAAACTTCCGTCATGGCAGATTCCACGTTCGATATCGTCAGCAAAGTCGACAAGATGGAGGC
>CAXTLO010000148.1:0-5549 GCA_964244965.1 uncultured Marisediminicola sp. | reverse complement strand
CCGTCATGGCAGATTCCACGTTCGATATCGTCAGCAAAGTCGACAAGATGGAGGCTGACAACGCCGTCAACCAGGCGCAGAAGGAGATCGCGCAACGCTACGACTTCAAGGGAGTCGGCGCGTCGGTGGAGTGGAGCGGCGAGAAGCTCCTGCTCAAAGCCAGCGCGGAGGAGCGCGTCAAGGCCGTACTCGAGGTGCTCGAAGCGAAGTTCATCAAGCGCGGCATCAGTCTCCGCAGTCTCGACGCAGGCGTTCCGTTCGCCTCCGGTAAGGAGTTCCGCATCGAGGTGGGACTGAAGAACGGCATCGCCTCCGACGACGCGAAGAAGATCGCGAAGATCATCCGCGACGAGGCTCCGAAGAGCGTGAAGAGCCAGATCCAGGGCGACGAGCTGCGCGTCTCATCCAAGAGCCGAGACGACCTCCAGGCGACGATGGCCCTGCTCAAGGGGAAGGACCTCGACGTCGCGCTGCAGTTCGTGAACATGCGGTGACCGCGCTTCGAGGACCAGCCTGGTTCCGACGGCTGCAGAGCCGGCCGGCGTATCGGGCGTTCCGCAGAACCGCGCCGATCGTCGCGCTCGTGCTCGACATCAGCATCCGCCTGGTCGCGCTGGTCTGGATCCCGGTGAACCGGAGACCACAGACCGCGCTGGCGTGGCTCGCGGTGATCTTCGCGCAGCCCTTCATCGGCGGCACCCTGTTCACCGTCTTCGGCACGACGAAGCTGACCCGGAGCCGCCGGGCGAAGCAGCACGAGATCAACGACTACATCCTCGACGCGACGCGCGGGGTGGAGGAGGTCTCGCACGACGATCCCTGGCCGGACTACCTGGAATCGACGGCGGAGCTGAACCGCAAACTGGGCGCCATGCCGCTGGTCGGAGGCAACACGGCCACTCTCCATGTCGACTACACCGATTCGATCGCAGCGATGACGCGCGCCGTGCGCTCCGCCGAGCACTACGTGCACGCCGAGTTCTACATCCTGTCGTGGGACTCGGCGACCGCCGCGTTCTTCGATGCGCTCGGGGAGGCGGTGCAGCGCGGAGCGACCGTGCGGGTGCTGCTCGACCACATCGCGTCGCTGCGCTCCCCGCGATACCGCCGCACCATCCGCAAGCTCGAGGAGATCGGCGTGCAGTGGCACGTCATGCTGCCGGTGCAACCGTGGCGCGGGCATTACCAGCGTCCCGACCTGCGCAACCATCGCAAGCTCCTCGTGGTCGACGGCAAGGTGGCTTTCACCGGATCGCAGAACATGATCGACCGCAGCTACAACAAGCGCGGCAACATCCGTCGCGGGCTCCGTTGGAAGGATCTGATGGTCGAGTTCCGCGGGCCGGTCGTCGGGGGCATCAACGCGCTGTTCGTCACCGACTGGTTCAGCGAGACCGACGATCTCCTCGAGCGTGAGATCGACATCGTGTTCGACACCGGTGGAGGCACCGAGTTGAACGCGCAGGTGGTACCGAGCGGGCCGGGCTTCGACGGGGAGAACAACCTCCGGCTCTTCGACGCGCTGCTCTACAGCGCGAATGAGCGCGTGATCATCACCAGCCCGTACTTCGTGCCAGATGATTCGATGCTGTTCGCGATCACGACTGCCGCCCAGCGCGGCCTCGATGTGCAGTTGTTCTGCTCGGAGGTGGCCGATCAGCCGGTCGTCTACCACGCGCAACGGAGCTACTACGAAGCGCTCCTCCGGGCCGGCGTGCGGATCTGGTTGTATCAATCACCCACGGTGTTGCACGCGAAGCACTTCACGATCGACGACGAGGTCGCCGTCATCGGTTCGAGCAACATGGACATGCGCTCGTTCAGCCTGAATCTCGAGATCTCTGTGATGGTGCACGGCCGCTCGTTCGTCTCGGCCCTACGAGATGTCGAGGAGAAGTACCGGCAGGAGAGCCGCGAACTGCGGCTGGAGGAGTGGATCGACCGGCCGGTGGCGTCGCGCGTGCTCGACAACCTGGCGCGACTCACCTCGACCGTGCAGTGACCAGAGCCGCGACTGCTCCCGCTCCGGCCAGCGCCGCGGCGACCCCTCGGGCAAGGCCGCGATTGCGGAGGTACCAGACCTGGGGGCTGCCTCCGAGAGCTTCCCGGTCGAAGACGCCGTGCGCTCCGAAGTCACCGTCGGTGGCCCGATAGAGGTTGGGGGCGAGCATCGGCTCGTTCTTGTCCGGCGCCTGCTGCCCGTCCCAGGTGGTCTTCGCGAGGTACCAGTCGAGGAAGCGGGGAGCGACCCGGTTGCCGAGCACGGTGGCCACCGTCGACTCTCCGACCCAAGTGCGTCTGCGCGGTTTCAGCGCGACCGCGCCGATGGCTCGGGCGCCGACCTCGGGCTGGAAGATCGGTGCGACCGGCTGCGGATGATGCGGCAGCTGCGACTTCACCCAGCTGAACTGGATCGTGTTGAGCGCCGGCATGTCGACGGTGGAGATCTCGACGGCGCTTCCGTCGTGCTCGAGCTCTGCGATCACCGACTCGGTGAAGCCCATCACGGCGTGCTTGGCCCCGCAGTAGGCGGCTTGCAGCGGGATGCCCCGGTGGGCGAGTGCTGAGCCGACCTGGATGACGTGACCACGATCCCGTGGGACCATCCGCGACAGCGCCGCTCGGGTGCCGTTGACGAAGCCGAAGTAGTTGACGAAGGTGGCGCGCTCGAAATCCGCCGGGTCGGTGGTGAGGAACTCACCGAAGACGCCCACCATGGCGTTGTTCACCCACAGATCGATCTCGCCGAGCTCGGTCTCGACCCGCTCGGCGGCGCGCTCGACCGAATCCCGGTCCGCGACGTCGATGCTGATGCCCAGCGCCCTGCGTCCCCAGGCCTCGACCTCGTCGACCGCTGCGGCGATCCCCTGCTCGCCTCGAGCGAGCACGGCGATGTCGAATCCGAGCCGTGCGAGCTCGCGCACCGTCGCCCGCCCGAGCCCCGCGCTGCCTCCGGTGACCACTGCGACACCTCGTGACATCCGTACTCTCCCGTCGATCGACCACCCCGGAGCACGATAAGCGGCCGGTCCGCGAACCCGCTGTGCGACCCCTCCTCGCGTCTTTCTTCGAGAGGTGCACTAAGTTCGTGGCATGCCAGATCTCTCCATCCGGGACTTCGGCGCCGTCGGCGACGGCCAGACCAATGACGCCCCGGCCGTGCAGGCGGCGATCGACGCATGCTCCGCGGCCGGAGGCGGTCGCGTGATCGTCCCATCCGGGGGCGTGTTCGTGATCGGCTCGATCGAGCTGAGAGACTACGTCGACCTGCATCTCGAGCGCGGGGCCGTCCTGGACGGCAGTCCGGATCCGGCCGACTACACCAGCCGATTCACCGTCTCGGCGCTGTCGGGCGGCGAGATCAACGACCGCACCGAAGACGCGCTCATCCTCATCGGCGGCACCGACGCGCGCGACATCGCGATCAGCGGGCCGGGCGAGGTGCGCGGCGGTGGGCGGCATTTCATCACCGAGGACACCGGATACATCTACCGCTGCCCGAATCAGCGCCCGTTCACCGTGTTCCTGCGCGGGTGCCGCGACGTAACGATCCGCGACACCCGCTTCACCGACGCCGGGCTGTGGTGCCTCCGACTCACGGGGGTAGAGCGCGCGGTCATCCACGGCATCACCATCGACGCCGACCTGAAGTACCCCAACGCCGACGGCATCGACCTCGACCGCTGCCGCCAGGTGCGCATCAGCGACTGCGAGATCTCCTGTGGCGACGACGCCATCTCCCTGAAGACATGCGAAGAGTTCCCCGAATACGGTGAGACCCGCGACATCGTCATCACGAATTGCACTCTGCAGTCGACCTCGAGCGCGGTGGTGATCGGCGTGGATGCCACGGACGACATCCGCGACGTCGTGGTGTCGAACTGCGTCGTCCGCTCCTCGCACCGTGGCCTCGCGGTCAACCTCGGCCAGGAGGGCAACTTCAGCAACATCCTCTTCAGCGACTGCGTCGTCGAGACCCGGCACTTCGCCGATGACTGGTGGGGTCATGGAGAACCGATCTACGTCAGCGCGTTCCCCTGGCACGACAGGGTCGGTCGGATCTCGAATGTGCGGTTCCGCAACATCCTGGCGCGCTCCGAGAACGGGGTGCACATCTCGGCGCAGTCGCCCGAGCTCATTCAGGGCGTCGTGCTCGAAGGGGTGCGCGTCGAACTCGACCGGTGGTCGTCCTGGCCCGGCGGCGAATACGATCGCCGTCCGTTCGAAAGCGGCGAGCAGCTCTACGCGAGCGGCATCTCCGGCATCCATATCGACCAGGCGACCGACGTCACCGTGCGCCACTGCGAGGTGGTGTGGGGATCGCGGCCCGACGAGTTCACCCACGCGCTCGAGGCGATCGGCGTGCGCGGCCTCGTCGTGGACGACCTGATCGGCGAGTCTGCTCATCCGGATCGGCTCGCGCCTGCCCTCATCCGCTGACCCGGTCTGCTGACCTGGCCCCCGACGCGGCTCAATTCCCGCGGGAGACCGCCACCATCTCCTCGCGCGGTACGACCTTGACCCTCGTACGCCCATGCGGTGCGCCGAGCGAGAGCTCGTGCTGGTCGAGGTTGTGCCAGCCCTGCAGATCGGTGTACCGGATGCCGCGGCTGTCCATCAGGTCGACGATGGACTGCTCGTCAGGTGAGACCGGGCTCCACCAATTCGCCTGATCGTTGATCACGTTGGATATGGTCTCCATCGCGTCGCTCTTGGTGTGGCCGATGAGGCCGACCGGTCCGCGCTTGATCCAGCCGGTGGCGTAGACGCCGCTCACCTGATGGCCGGTGTCGTCGATGACCTGACCCTCGCGGTTCGGAATGACGCCGCGGCGGTCGTCGAAGGGGATCTCCTCGAGCGGCGACCCGAAGTAGCCCACAGCGCGGTAGACCGCCTGCACCGGGATCTCTCGGATCTCACCGGTGCCGACCACTCCGCCGGCGCCGTCGGGACGGGTCCGCTCGTAGCGGAACCCGCTGACGCGTCCCTGCTCGTCACCGAGCACCTCGACGGGATTCGCCCAGAAGTGCAGGTGCAGCCGCCGAGACGCCCCGGTGCTTGCACGGGTGCGCCAGGAGTTGAGCACCTTGTCGAGCACGAAGATCTGCTTGTTGGTCTGGATCGCCGCCTTGGATGCGTCATCCAGCACGAAGTCCTCGTCGTAGACCACCATGTCGACGTCGTTGAGCTCACCGAGCTCGCGGAGTTCCAGTGGCGTGAACTTCACCTGAGCCGGACCGCGCCGTCCGAACACGTGCACGTCGGTGACCGGGGACTGCGCGAGGCCCTCGTACACGTTCGCCGGGATCTCTGTGGGCAGCAGGTCATCCGCCCGCTTGGCCAGCGTGCGCGCCACGTCGAGGGCGACGTTCCCATTACCGATCACCGCGACCTCCCGGTGCTCCAGAGGCCACTCGCGCGGGTAGTCGGGGTGTCCGTCGTACCAGCTGACGAACTCGGCTGCGCCGAAGCTGCCGTCGAGGTCGATTCCGGGGATGTCGAGACTCGCGTCCCGCACGGCGCCGGTGGAGAAGATCACGGCGTTGTAG
>CAXTLO010000147.1:0-7051 GCA_964244965.1 uncultured Marisediminicola sp. | reverse complement strand
AGGAGCTGCACGACGACTTCGTGCGCGAGCGCCTCCTCTGATCTGCCCGCGCCTGCCGGCCTGCCGGGCCTGCCGGGCCTGCCGCGTCCGGCCCCAACCGCGTACGGTCACAACCGGGTACGGTCACAACTGAGGGCGAGCTGCGACATGCCGGGACAGGTGTCCCCGCGGCGCGGCGTGTCGCAGAAGCTCCTCGATTATGAACGCCGGGCCGCTGCTCAGCCCTCGGTCACCCGCAGCACGAGCTTGCCGCGGGTGTGGCCGAGCTCGAGCTGCCCGTGGGCGGCGGCCGCATCGTCCAGCTCGAAGACGCCGTCGACATGCACCCGCACATCACCGGATTCGAGCAGGCGGGCGATCACGGCGAGCGTCGCACCGTCCGGAGCCACCTTGTACGACGTAGCGCGCACGCCGGCCGCCGTCGCGTCTGCTACGAATGTCGGCCAGCTACCGGTCGGCGCGTTGACGATGATTCCGCCCGGGCGCATCACAGAAAGAGACCGGCTGCCAGTGTCGTCGAGCACGTTGCCGATCAAGTCGATCACCGCGTCGACCCCGGACAGTACCTCGTCGAAGCGCACGGCGGAGTAGTCGATCACCTCGGCCGCACCCAGTTCGCGCAGCCAGCTGCCGTTGCGACTCGAGCCCGTCGCGATGACGTGCGCACCGAAGTACGACGCGAACTGCACCGCGAAGTGCCCCACGCCTCCCGACCCGGCGTGCACGAGCATCCGCTGCCCCTCGTGCGCTTTCGCCGTGTCGACCACCATGCCCCACGCGGTGAGAGCAGCGAGCGGCACCGCCGCGGCCTCCACGTGCGACAGCCGCGACGGCTTGCGACACACGCTGAGGGTCGAGACGGCGACGTACTCGGCGTAGCTGCCGCTCGACCGCGGTACCGTCGTCATCCCGAACACCTCGGCGCCGGGCTGCAGCGGATGCGACTCGTAAGGCGCCTCCACCACCACTCCGCTGAAGTCGAAGCCGAGTACGGCCGGCCAGTTCTCGATCGATGCCGACACCCCGCGACCGGCACGGGTCTTCGCGTCGATCGGGTTGATCCCGGCCGCCACGACCCGCACGAGCAACTCGGAGTTCACCTTCGTCGCGCGAGGCACCTCGGCAGCGTGGAGGACCTCCGGACCGCCGGTGCGATCGATCACCATGGCTCGCATCGTGGTCATCCGCTGGCCTCCCCGCCCTGTCGATCCCAGTGAACCGAGCGCACAAGTCGCCGGTGTTACGTCGGTGTTGACTGGAGGTCAATGATCACCGGGCTCCAGGATCACCGGCCTCCAGGATCAGTTGCCGCCGAGCTCCTTGCTGATGCCGTTCGGGCCCTCGTACTCGCGGTCCGGCAGACCGCGCAACGCGTCCAGGACGTCGCCGTCCGCACCTGCGCCCTCGGCCTTGCTCACGATGTCGTCCTTCGACGCGGGGTAGTCGAGGCCGCCCAGGAACTTCTGCACCTGGATGGGATTGGGGGTCGAACTCATGGCACTGCCTTTCTCTCTGGTTCCCCGCTACCGATCGGCGCGGGAGTCTGGTCAGCCGCCGGCTCAGCGGTCTCGTGTGCGAACACGACGTCGAAGGCGTCGAGGTCACGACGGGGAACGGACGTCGGGGATTCGAGGTGGACCGCTCCGCTGGGCAGATTCCGGCGTGAGCTCCGCTCCTCCGCGAGCGGTGGGGATCAGCACGTCCAAGATCGGTTCCACCGGCCGGGCGGGGCGCGCCCAATCACGTGATTCCCGACGACTTTCCCTCATCTGGGCTCGATGTCCGCGGAATCGCGGGGGTCGGGCACCGCGGATGCACGGATGCGCTCCACGATGGCGGTGGTCGACTGCGAAGGGAGGTAGTCGAGGATCACGACCTGCCCGCCATACGCGCGCACGACGCCGGTCTCCTCGAGCATCTCGGGCGTGTAGTCGCCGCCTTTGGCGTACACATCGGGCCGGATGCGCTCGATGAGCGGGATCGGGGTGTCCGTCTCGAACACCGTCACATAGTCCACGCACCCGAGCGCGGCGAGTACGGTCGCGCGGTCTCCCGCCTTGTTCACCGGCCGGCTCGGCCCCTTCAGCCTCCGCACGGAGTCGTCGTCGTTGAGCGCGACCACCAGCACGTCGCCGAGCAGCTTCGCCTGGCGGAGGTACCCGGTGTGTCCGCGGTGCAGCACGTCGAAGCATCCGTTGGTGAACACGATCCGAGCACCCGACTCACGGTGCCGGCCGAGCACGGCTTCGAGGTCGTCGGCGTCGATGGTGAGGTCGTGCCCATTGCCGAGGCGCGTCACCAGGTCCGCCGAGGAGCAGATCGAGGTGCCCGGCCGCTGCACCACCACATCGGCTGCCGCCTGGGCGAGGTCGACGCTCTCGACGAGCCCGAGCCCGCACGCCCGTCCCATCGCAAGCGCGGCGACGAAGGTATCGCCCGCACCCGATGCGCGCGTCTCGTCCGTCGGATGCGCGTGCGTGCGGCGAGCCAGCCCGTCGGCGTCTACGGTCATACTTCCGTCGCGGTCGAGGGTGACGACGACGGCCGCGGCACCGGATGCGGCGATCAGCCGATCGGACGCGGCGACGACCGCTGCTGCGCGGTCGCTAGAGGAGCTCGACCCGGTGAGGGGCGAGCCGGAGAAGCTCGACCCGATGAGGCGCTGCGCCTCCGCGGCGTTCGGGGTGACGATGTCGGGCCGGAGCGCCGCCCACCGGTCGAGGTCGTGCGCGTCGACGATCGTCAGAGCCGGGCGGGTGTCCCGGCTCACGAGCGCATCCGTGAGCGGCCCGGCGAGGGCGCCGGAGTCGTAGTCGCAGATCACCTCGAGCTCTGCGCCGGATGTCGCGGCGACCGCACGGCGCGCCAGCTCCCGTAGGTCGTCGGCCCCGTATCCGGCCGGGGGCACATCGTCGATCCGCAGCAGCACCTGGTCCGACCCGCTCACACGCACCTTGGTCACCGTGGGGGTCGTGCGGGACACCAGCACGTCGCTCACGTCGACCCCGCACTCCTGCAGCAGGGTGAGCAGCCGTCCTCCGTTCGCGTCGTCGCCGACGACCCCTACCAGCGACACTTCTGCGCCGAGTGCCGCGAGATTGGCCGCGGTGTTGGCCGCGCCGCCGGGGCTGTAGCGCCGCTCGGTGATCTCGACCACCGGCGCGGGAGCTTCGCGGCTCATCCGTTCGGAGCGCCCCTGCCACCATCCGTCGAGGATGAGATCGCCGATCACGGTGATGCGCGGTGCACGCTCCCGCATCGCCTCGACGAGCTCGGCGCTCACCGTCATCCGTCCGCCCGTGCTCACGTGCCCAGCTCCCTCTGCGTCGGCTCCGGCGCCCACTCGAGGTGCACGACCTTGGTGGTGGTGAACTCGTCGAGCAGCTCGGGCCCGTAGCCGAACCCGCGTCCGCTGATACCCCGGGGTTCGGCAGCTCCTCCCGGGGCGCCGCCGAACACCGCGTTCACCTTCACGGTTCCGACCGGCAGCCGGGCGATGGCTCGCTGGGCATGTTCCTGCGAGCGGGTGAGCACCGTCGCAGCCAGCCCGTAGGGGCCGGATGCCGCCGCTTCAAGCGCCTCGTCGAAGCTGCCGACGACGGCCATGGCCGCCACCGGCCCGAACGTCTCCTCGGTCAGCACCGCCATCGAGTCGTCGCATCCGATCAACACGGTGGCCGGGTAGTAGGTGCCTGCGCCCACGGGTACCCGTCCTCCCGCGACCACCTCGGCGCCGGCATCCGTCGCCTGCAGCACCTGCTCGTGCACCGCGTCCCGCATCCGCTCGTCGACGAGTGGGCCGAGTTCGGCGTCCCGGTTCATGCGTTCGGCGATGTCAGCGAGCGCGGCCACGAACGCCGGCGCGACCGCGTGGTGCACATAGATGCGTTCCACGGATGTGCAGATCTGGCCCGTGTTGGCGAAAGCGCCGAGCGCCGCCTGCTCTGCGGCCCATCGCGGGTCGACGCCCGCGTCGACGATGAGCGGGTCGTTGCCGCCGTTCTCGAGGATGACGTGCGCGCCGGTCTCGGCGGCGGCCCGGGCGATCGACGCGCCCGCCGCGCTGGACCCGACATGCGCGATCATGTCGATTCCAGGGTGTCCGCTCAGCCGCGCCCCCGTCTCGCCGTCGCCGTCGAGGGTGATGAGTACGTCGGGAGGGAACGCGGGGGAGAGGATCTCGCCGAGCCGGGCGCCGAGATGCGGGCAGCGCTCACTCGGCTTGTGGATGACCGTGTCGCCGGCGACCAGCGCCGCGCCGATCAGCCCGGCGGCGACCGCGACTGGGTCGTTCCAGGGGGTCAATACAGCGACCACCCCGCGCGGCTCCGCCACGGTGTAGTCCGCAGCGGTGACTGCGCCGCGTAGGGCACGTCCGCGGTGCAGCGGCCCGAGCTCGGAGTACTGCAGCAGGGTGTCGGCGGCCGCGCGCACTCCGCCGAGGGACTGGGCGAGGAGCTTGCCCGTCTCGCGCTCGTTCAGCGCCGCCAGCTCCTCCTCGTGCTCGAGAAGGAGATGAGCGGCGGCGCGGAGCCGCAGACCGCGGTCAGCCGGCGCCACCGCCGACCACTGGGCGAAGGCCACGCGGGACCGGGCGACGGCATCCGCCACCTCCGCGTCATCGGAGACGATGACCGACCCCACGCTCGATCCATCGCGCGGGTCGGTGATGGCGATCGAACGCCGCCCCCGCGCCGGTGGCTCCGATGGCTCCGTGACGGCGGCGGGGGCGACCGTGGTCGGCTCGTGCGTCAGCGTCTCGCGTTTCTGCGTGTCCAGTATCTGCGTGTCGAGTGTCAACGGATCCTCCGGGGTGGGCGACCTTCTGCTCGTACCCAACGTTCGCCCGATTCACACACTCCGAGGCGATGTTCTCGGGAAGCTCGGCGCGAATCTCGTCAGGATCGTCGCGGCCACGGATCTCAGTCGGTCCGCAACGCGAGAAGGGCGCGCGGTATCGGGCTGGGTCGACCTGCTGATCGGCATCCTGCGATTCGGTGATGAAGTTCGAGGCATTCGGACCCGATCCATCGAGGTCGGTGCATCCGTAGTCGGCGGCGTGACGCCGTGCCGTGCCACGGCGTCACGCGGCGCTCAGGCGGCGTAGCGCGACGAGTGCAGAATCCGCCGCGTCGAGCGGAACGAGGAGGTGGTCATGCCGGACCCCGGCGATGATGTTGCATGAGATGCCAGCGCGGGTGAGTTCGGTGCTTACTGCGGCGCTCAAACCGACGGCGTCGAGTGAAGACTCAACGGTGAGCGTGATCCACGCGGCGACGAAGTCGTAGCCGATTGCCAGCCGGTCGGCATCACCGCGGGCGATCACGAAGGAGGGTCCCTCATCCTCACGCACGCTAGCTTCAACGACGATCCCCGGAGGGAGTGAAGCGGCCGCGACGAATACGTACTCGCCCGCGCGTCGAGTTGGTTCCATCGAGCGGAGGAGCACGTCGAGGTCGGTGATCGGCACACCTAATCCTGCACGCGACTCCGATGAACGACCAGTGGTAGTCCGGGCAGTGAGCCCGTCGACGACAGATGAGGTTTCGAAGCGCGGCGAGAGGGGCAAAGGGGAGGTGACGAAGGAGACCACCATCCCCACATCCATCGCCGCCTACCAGCAGCTACCTGCGATCGGCCGACTCGACCACAGGTTCGACGGCGTCGAGCGCATCGCGGTGCTCCGCGGCGGCGGACTCGGCGACTTGATGTTCGCGCTCCCCGCGCTCGACGCCCTCGCGGCCGCCTACCCCGACGCGCGAATCACACTCCTCGGGACTCCGCTGCATGCCGCGCTGCTCGCTGACCGCCCGGGCCCGGTGACGGATGTCGTCGAGCTCCCCTTCTTCCCAGGGGTGCGCGACGGCGCTTCACCCGATGCCGATCCGGTCGAGGAAGTTCGTGCGGTCGAGCGGTTCTTCGCTGAGGTCGGCGACGTCGATCTCGCTGTGCAGGTACATGGCGGAGGGCGCAACTCCAATCCGTTCTTGATGCGCCTCGGTGCTCGACACACCGCGGGGCTGGCGACGCCGGATGCACCGCTTCTCGAGCGCACGGTGCCATACGTCTACTACCAGCACGAGGTACTGCGTTCCCTCGAGGTCGTTGGCGCGGCGGGTGCCGTTCCGGTCACGCTCGAACCGCGCCTCGAGGTGATGGAGCACGAGCGAGATTTCGGATCCACCATGCGCAGGGCCGATCGGCTGGTGGTCATCCATCCCGGCGCGACTGACCTGCGACGGCGCTGGCCCACGGAGCGCTTCGCCGAGGTCGCATCACGGCTCGCGCAGGACGGAGTGCAGGTGCTCGTCGTCGGCGACGGGAGCGAGGCCGAGCTCGCGGCGGATGTGTGCGAGCGAGCCGGTGGCGGCGGGCTGGTGTCATCCATCGCCGGGGAGCTGTCGATCGGGCAACTCGTGGGGGTGCTGAGCGCAGCAGACGTCGTGCTCGCGAACGACAGCGGCCCGCGTCACCTAGCTGCGGCGATCGGCGCCGCGACCGTCGGGGTGTTCTGGGTGGGTAACGTGATCAACGCGGGCCCCTTCGCGCGCGGCCGGCACCGCGTGCAGCCATCCTGGACGACCCACTGCCCGGTGTGCGGGCGTGACGCGACGCAGGTCGGGTGGACGTCGGAGCGCTGCGAGCATGAGCTGTCCTTCATCGCAGATGTGGCGGTCGATCCGGTATACGCGGATGTGGTCGCGCTCCTCGGCTCTCCCGCGGTGAGATGACACCTGGGTCATCAGCTAGGTCGGGCGGCCTTTCCGTCCAACCAGAGTTCGTCGGACTCGTCGCTGTGCGTTCCCTCGGTGCCGACGTGTTTGTCCGAGATCGTCGCTCCGTTCTTGAGCACGTGCACGAACGCCATCGCGTGACCCCTGCCGAGCTCGTAATCCGTCTTGAACCACTCGATCACGGCGGCGGGTCGAATGGGCTGTTCATCGAGGCCGCGTTCGTGCGCGATCCCCAGCAACTGGCGTGGGGTGAGACCGCTTCTGTCCTCGATGGTGTCGAGGTATGCCTGGAATGACATGGTGTGCTCCTATCGTGT
>CAXTLO010000146.1:0-7153 GCA_964244965.1 uncultured Marisediminicola sp. | reverse complement strand
ATGTGTACACTGTTCACAATGGCATGCCCGGCTCTCGATGTCCAGGGCGGGGCGATACGGACGACGGGGTGAGCGTTGGCGATGATGTACTCGTGACACTCCCGCAGGCTCGCAGCACCTACCGACACGGCGACCTCCGGGAGGCGCTGATCGCCGCCGGCCTCGAGATGGCGTCCGCCGGCGGCCCCGACGCGGTGGTGCTCAGGGAAGCGACCAGAGCAGCTGGAGTCTCCCCGAACGCCGCCTACCGCCACTTCACCGATCGGCAGGCGCTGGTGCTCGCCGTCTCGGCGGCCGCTCAGGGTATCGCCGCCGACCGCATGTCGGCCGAGGTCGATGCGGTGCAGCGCACGGCGGACGCCTCCTCCATCGCTCGGGCACGTTTCCGGGCCGTGGGACTGGGCTACCTCGCCTTCGCCCGTGAGTCGCCGGGACTGTTCCGTACCGCCTTCACCGTGCCCGACGACCTCTCCAACTCGCAGTCTCCGGACGCCACCGGACGCGGGGGTGCCACTCCGTTCCAGATCCTCAGCGCCACCCTCGACGACCTCGTGTCGACCGGGGTACTTCCCGCGGAGCGCCGCCCGGGGGCAGAGCTGCTTGCCTGGTCCACCGTGCACGGACTCGGGATGCTCATCATGGACGGCCCGCTGCGTGGGCTCGACGCCGCCACGATCGCCGCCGCATCCGTCGCCGCCGTTGCCATGGTGGAACGCGGAATCTGAGCGTCGCGCGGGTGGACGGGGGCGGCGACCCGATTACGCTGAGACGACGATCAGCCCAGAGGAGACCGTGAAAGCACTGACCGCCGATGAGATCCGCGCCGCCATGGTGAATGCAACCCAGGGGGAGATCGAGCGGATGCCGCTGCCGGGGCTGCACGAGGTGATCTGGAACGAACGCGAGTACCTCGGATGGCGTGACCCACGAGCGCCGCTGCGGGGATTCCTCGTGCACTGGGTCGACGATCGGCCGATCGGCATCATGCTGCGGGCATCCGAAGGGCGGATGAAGCCGGGTATCTCGGCGATGTGCTCGCTGTGCCGCACGCCGCAGCCGGCCGACCAGGTGAGCCTGTTCACCGCCCCGCGCGCCGGGCAGGCCGGCCGAGACGGCAACACCATCGGCACCTACATCTGCGCCGATCTCGGCTGCTCGATCATCATCCGCATCACGCCGCCCCGCTCCGCGGTGCAACCGGATCCCGCCGCGCTGGTGGAGGCCAGGGCGGACGGGCTGCTCGGGCGGGTGCGTTCGTTCACGGCCGATGTGATGAGAACGGCCTCCTGACGTCGAAGGGCACGGTCATCCGGGCGTCGCTCGTTCGACGACCAGGCGCCGCAGCGTCCACCGCTCGAGGATGCTCCACGACGACGAGACCGCGAGGTAGAGGGCGGCCGCGAGTGGGGCGATCGCCGCGAACCCCAGGGTGAGGAACGGCAGCCAGGTCATCACGGCCATCAGCTGCTCCGATCCGGGAGCCGCGGCAACGACGCCCAGCCCTGCAGCGGATGCCGCGGCCCACCGCAGCGTCAGCACGCGGGTGAGCGCAGCCGCCCCGGCGATCACGCTCAACACGATCAGATAGATCGACAGCGACGGCCACCCCGTGCCGGCCGTCACAGCGTTCACGAACGAGGCACCGAGGGACGCAGCGCCCAGGTCGGTCGCGAGCAGCGCATTCGCGTGTCCCGCCACCGTGGGCAGGGCGAAGAGACTGTAGAGCACGGCCAGCACGGGCGCTTGCACGAGAAGAGGGAGGCATCCGGCCGCAGGGGAGGCGTTCTCGCGGGCGTACAACTCGACCGTCTTCTCGCGGAGCAGGCGCGGATCACCGCGGTACCGCCGCTGCAGTTCCGCGAGCGCGGGAGCGAGCCGCCGACGGGTGCGCTCGGATCGGGCCAGCGCGATGCCGACCGGGATGAGCGCGAAGCGCACCAGCACCGTCACGAGCACGATGGCCAGCGCTGCGCTCGCGGTGCCGAACGCGGGATTCAAGATCGATACGACCGAGACGAGAACGGTATAGCCGCCTTCGAGCGCGGCGGTGAACGGGGGGAAGTCCATGGGGTGTCCTTGCGATCAGTGGATGAGGAGTGACCTTCTGGTCACCTCGCTCCAGGCCGCGCGGACGAGTCCGCTTGGAGCTAGGTGACCACCACTGACGACGAAGGTGCGCGCGCGCGACGTCGTCCCGCTGTGTTCGGATGCCGCGGCGCGGGCAGCGCATCCACGAGCTGTCGGTGTGCCCCTGCCGGCCCCGCCGGCTCGAGACGGACCACCGCAGCGAGCACCACCAGACAGGCCGTCGCGAGCACGACGAGCACCGAGGTGAGCGCGGCCCCCGCCAGCATGGACGGGTCCGCCGCGACGACCGTCGCGAGGGTGAGCCCGACGAGATGCGCGAGCATCCCCATCGACATCGCGCTGATGTCCCGACTACTTCTTGAGCGCGCGGATGACTCCGGCGAGCGCCTTGCCGCTGACCCAGGTCAGCGGGATGGCGACCGCGAGCAGCGCGATGAGGTTCGGCTCGAACCGCACGATGCCGTCCGGGCCCGTGGCGTAGACACCGACCGGCACACTGGCCCCGCCTCCGCCACCTCCCCCGGCACCGCTGACTACACCGGCGTCACTGCCTTCGTCAGCACCGCCGGCTTCGACGGCACCGCCGGTCGCGGCGGTGCTGTCATCCGTTCCGGCGCCGAACCCGAACCACGACAGCGCGACGGGGATGACCTCGACCCCGTCGATCGTCACCGGGTCGCCGTAGCTACGCCTGACACCGAGCGAACTCATCGACTCGGCGATGTTTTCCACCAGATTCGCCATGGTGCCGACTGTACCCGCGTGCGCGGCTCGAGCGCACCCCGTGATCCGGCCACGGCGCATCTTCGCCACTCCCCCTCTCAGCGGAACAGGGGTAGTCTGCGCTGATCGAAGCAATTCGTGCTTCCGAGGGAGGGATGCCTTATGGCAGACAAGTCACCGAAGAAGGCGAACGGGAAGACCGCCGCCGCCAAGTCACTCAAGGAGAAGCGCGCCGATAAGAAGGCGAAGAGCTCGACCAAGAGTTACGGCAGCTGAGCGGCCTCGCGCCGTAGCTAGAAGGAGCCGGGTCCTCAGGGGCCCGGCTCCTTCCGCGTTCTCGGGCCGATCAGGCGGAAGCGACAGCCCGAGCGCCGACGCGATAGTCCGCACCCTTGTGCGCGTCGGGCAGTCGGTCGCCCTGCCCGTGGAGCTTGTGCCTGAGCGTGCCCTCGACGTACTCGGTCGGATAGGCTCCGCGGCGCTGGAGTTCCGGGATCACGAACTCCACCACGTCTTCGAAGGTGCCGGGGGTGATGGCGTAGGCGAGGTTGAACCCGTCGACGTCGGTCTCCTCGACCCACTCCTGGAGCTGATCCGCGATCTCCGAGCCGGAGCCCACGATGTACGGGCCGAGTCCCCCGATGGCTCCGTGACGCGCGATGTCGCGCACAGTGAACTCGCGTCCGTGGTCGGCGGACTCCTGGAAGTTTGCGATCACCGATTGGATCGCATTGGACTTCACATTTCCGACCGGTTCGTCGAGGTCGTATTGAGACAGGTCGATGCCCATCCACCCCGACATGAACACCAGCGCGCCCTCCTCGCTGGCGTAGCGGAGGTAGTCCTCGTGCTTCGCCTGAGCTAGCTCGGGCGTCTCGTCGGTGATGATCGTGAGCAGCGTGTAGATCCGTGCCGAGTAGCGGTCCCGCCCGGCCGCCTCGAGCGCGTCCCGCACCTTCCGCACGGTCGTCGTCAGCACCGCCTTGGTGGGAGCGGCGACGAAGATCGCCTCGGCGTTCCCGGCGGCGAATGCGATCCCTCTGGATGAAGCTCCGGCTTGGTAGATCACCGGCGTGCGCTGAGGTGAGGGCTCGGAGATGTGGATGCCCGGCACGGTGAAGTGCTTACCGACGTGGCCGATCTCGTGCACCTTGGTCGGGTCGGTGTAGACGCCCGTCTCGCGGTCGCGGATGACGGCGTCGTCCTCCCACGACCCCTCCCAGAGCTTGTAGAGCACCTCGAGATACTCATCGGCGTGGTCGTACCGGTCGTCGTGCTCGAGCTGATCGTCACTGCCCATGTTGCGGGCGGCGGACGGGAGGTACCCGGTGACGACGTTCCACCCCACCCGGCCGTCGGTCAGGTGGTCGAGGGTCGACATGCGCCTGGCGAAGGGATAGGGATGCTCGTAGGCGGTGCCCGCGGTGATGCCGAATCCGAGGTGGTCGGTGACCAACGCCATCGCGGAGACCAGCAGCAGGGGATCCCCGACCGGCACCTGTGCGCCGTGTCGGATGGCAGCCTCGTTACTGCCGCCGTAGACGTCGTAGGTGCCGAGCACGTCCGCGATGAAGATGCCGTCGAACCGGCCGCGCTCGAGGAGCTTGGCGAGCTCCGTCCAGTAGCGCAGGTCGGTGTACCGCGACGCCTGGTCCTCAGGGTGACGCCATAGACCGGAGGATTGGTGGGCAACGCAATTCATGTCGAAGGCGTTGAAGCGGATCTGTCTCGTCATCCGTACATCGTCCTTCGTGCCGGTCGACACGACCGCACCGCACGTCACACGACGCAACACGTTTCCGTGTCGACACGGCGAGGGTCACCCTGGATTCATCGCAGCTGCGTGCCCGGATGTTCACCACGACGGATCGGACCTCTATGAGCCTCACCCTCGTCCCCACCGCTTCCCTCGACCCCGTCGCCTTCGCGGCTGCCTTCCGCCATCACGCGGCCGGTGTCGCGGTCATCACCGCCGACGCGGGCGATGGACCGGTCGGGCTCACGGCGACCTCGGTGTCGTCGGTGAGCGTGGACCCGCCGCTGTTGGTGTTCTCCGCATCGGCCACGTCGTCGAGCACACCGACCCTCCTGCGGGCGCAGACGGTCGTCGTGCATCTCCTCACCGCCGACGATCTCCCCATCGCGCGACTGTGCGCCACCAGCGGGGTCGACCGGTTCGCCGACCGCCACCTATGGTCGCGGCTGGAGACGGGCGAGCCGTACTTCACCGGCGTCGCGTCGTGGATCCGCGCGCGCACCGTCGAGCGGGTCTCGGCCGGCGGGTCGACGGTGATCGTCGCCGAAGCGCTGGAGGCCTCTCCGCTGTCGGCGGAGGAGGACTCCGCGCTCGTATATCACCGCCGCACCTGGCACCGTCTCGGCGAGCAGTCGGCACTGTCGGGCTGACTCCCACCCGCCCGTCCCGATCCACGATGTGCAGGTGCCGGTGCACCGCGTTCAGGGGCACCCGCTCGAGCAGGATCCGAGAAGCTCCCGGTGCGTGTCGCGCACTAGCGTGTGAGCACCTGTTTTCGTGAGCGGCGAAGGAGAGCGGAGCGATGGCGAGTCCGACGAGCGATGAGGACACCGAGCTGACGGAGGGCGCAACAGCTGGTTTCTCTGCGGAGGAGCGAGCCGCGATGAAGGCTCGTGCGGCGGAGCTGAAGGCGGAAGCGCGCGCCGGTCGAGGTGCGAAGAAGGCGGCAGCGGATGAAGAGGCGGTGCTAGCCAAGATCGCGGAGATGGCGTCGCCCGACCGCGAGCTCGCCGAGCGCATCCATTCGATCGTCGCCACCGCCGCCCCCGAGCTCGCGCCGAAGCTCTGGTACGGACAGCCCGCCTATGCGAGAGCGGGAAAAGTGGTCTGCTTCTTCCGGGGTGGGCAGGTGGACGGCGAGCGCTACTCGACATTCGGGTTCGCGTCCGCGGCGGATCTCGACGACGACGGGGGCCTCTGGCCGACGGGCTACGCGCTCACGCACCTGACGGAGAACAGCGCGGCGATGCTCGAGAAGCTCATCCGCACAGCGGCGGGCTGAACCGCCTGAAGAGTTCTGCGCGCGGCCGCAGGCGGGTTCGTAAACTGATTCCATGAGATTCGGACTCTTCATTCCCCAAGGCTGGCGTCACGACCTGGTCGGCATCGACCCCGCGAAGCAGTGGGCGGTGATGAACTCCCTCGCGCAGCACGCGGATGCCGGCGAGTGGGAGTCGATCTGGGTGTACGACCACTTCCACACCGTGCCCGTGCCATCCGAGGAGGCCACGCACGAGGCCTGGACCCTGATGGCCGCGTTCGCCGCGTCGACGTCCAGGGTGCGTCTCGGACAGATGTGCACCTGCATGACCTACCGCAATCCCGCCTACCTCGCGAAGGTCGCCGCGACGGTCGACATCGTCTCGGGTGGCCGCACGGAGATGGGGATCGGCGGCGGATGGTACGAGCACGAGTGGCGGGCGTACGGCTACGGCTTCCCGCCGGTCGGCGAGCGCCTCGGCCGGCTGCGCGAGGGCGTGGAGATCATGCGGCAGGCGTGGACGACCGGTTCGGCGACGCTCGACGGCAAGTACTACCAGGTGGACGGCGCCCTGGTACGGCCGCTCCCGCTCCAGAACGGCGGGATCCCGTTCTGGATCGCAGGAGGCGGAGAGAAGGTGACGCTCAAGATCGCGGCGCAGTACGCGCAGTACACCAACTTCCGCGGCGACCCCGGCGAGTTCGAGCACAAGAGCGAGATCCTCCGCGGTCACTGCGACGACCTGGGCACCGACTTCGGCGCGATCACCCGATCGAGCAACTACAACGTCATCGTCGCCGCCACCGAGGCCGAGGTCGCCGATCGTATCGCCGCGGTGCGCGCCAGGGTCGCTCCGTACCTCGGCGAGAAGACGGATGACTTCATGCGCGAGTACGACGGAGCGCTCGCGGTAGGCACACCGGAGCAGATCGTCGAGCGGCTGTCGGCCATGGAGAAGCTGGGGATGACCTACGGCATCTTCTACTTCCCGGAGGCGGCGTACGACACGTCGGGGATCGAGCTGTTCGAGCGCGAGGTGCTGCCGCAGCTCCGGTAGCGGCGCTTCCCGATGTCGGTGCGCTCCAGCATGATGGTGCCGTGAACTCGAACAGAGCGCCCGTTCCCATCGCCGACAGCCATGACGTCATCCGGGTCCGCGGCGCGCGGGAGAACAACCTCGCCGACATCTCTCTCGACATCCCGAAACGGCGGCTGACCGTATTCACCGGGGTATCGGGATCGGGGAAGTCGTCGCTGGTGTTCGGCACCATCGCGGCCGAGTCGCAGCGCATGATCAACGAGACCTACTCGTCGTTCATCCAGGG
>CAXTLO010000145.1:0-7177 GCA_964244965.1 uncultured Marisediminicola sp. | reverse complement strand
GTAGTGCTCGCCGGCTTCCTGTTCGTGACTCTGCTGCCCTTCTATTACATGATTCTGCTGTCGTTCAAGCCGATCGAGTCGCTGCTGCGCGACCCCGGATCGCTGATCGTCGCCGTCGAGGACTTCACACTCGGCACCTACTTCGAGGTGCTCGCGCCGCAGTCGGCGGGCGGGCAGGGCTTCTTGACCCTCCTCGCCAACAGCCTCATTGTCGCGATAGCATCCGTGATCCTCGCGCTGCTGGTCGCCATACCCGGCGCCTACGCGATTGCGCGGCTGCCGTTCTTCGGTCGCCGTCAAGTGAGCGCGCTGTTCATCGCGTCGTACCTGTTCCCCGCGATCGTGATCGCCATCCCGCTGTTCGTGCTGTTCACCAGGATCGGCCTGCGCGGCTCGCTGGTCGGCCTGATCCTGGTCTACACGGCGCAGACGGTGCCGGTGGCGATCTACATGATGCGCAACTACTTCGACACCGTGCCGGTCTCGATCGAGGAGGCGGGACTGGTCGACGGGCTCAGCCGTATCGGCGTACTCCGCCGCATCAGCCTGCGCCTCGCGATGCCGTCGGTGATCGCGACGGGTCTGTTCGTGTTCATGATCGCGTGGAACGAGTTCCTCTTTGCGCTCCTGTTCCTCGTGGACAGTCGCGACATGTGGACGGTGTCGCTCGGCCTGTCCCGCCTGTCGGGCAGTATCGAGGTACCGACGACGGTGCTCATGGCCGGGTCGGTGGTGCTGACCCTCCCGATCATCATCATCTTCTTCGCCACCGAGCGGCTGCTCACCGGCGGGCTGACCGCAGGGGCCGAGAAGGGCTAGCCGTGTCGCCATCGGTGTCGAGCACCGCATCCGCCGGTGAGATCCTCGAACTCGTGCGCTCAGGACAGGTGCGCACTCGCCGGGAACTGCAGGAGGTCACCGGGCTGTCGCGATCGACGCTGAGCCTGCGGATGACGCAGCTCACCTCGGCCGGATACCTGAGGGAGACCGGTCAGGTGGCAGGGGCCACCGGTCGGCCGGCGAAGATCGTGGCCTTCGACGAGAGCCGGCAGCTCATCGTGGCAGTCGACCTCGGCGCGACGCACGCGCATCTCGCGCTCATCGACGGCAGCGGCACGACGCTGATCGAGGCGTCGAGCGCCCTCACCTTCGACAGCGCCCCGGACGACGAAGTGCGCTCCATGGCGCGCCGCATCACCGATCTCGTCGCGCGCTCCGGTCGCAGCATGGCCGAGGTGGCTGGGGTCGGGATCGGCATCCCCGGCCCGGTGCGCTTCACCACCCAGCGCCCCAACACTCCCCCGCTGATGCCGGGGTGGCACGATTTCCCGGTCGCCGAGCGGCTCGCCGACGCGCTGGGCGTACCCACCTTCCTCGACAACGACGCAAATCTCATGGGACTGGGCGAACAGCGCAGCCGGTACGCCGACGTGCCGAGTGTGCTGTTCGTCAAGGTCGGCACGGGGATCGGCGCGGGCGTCATCCTGCACGGACAGCCGGAGCGCGGAGTCGCCGGCGGCGCGGGCGACATCGGGCACATCCGCATCCTCGGCTCCGACGCCGGTCACCAGTGCAGCTGCGGCGCGTTCGGATGCCTCGCCACCGAAGCCAGCGGAGGGGCGCTCGCCCGGCAGCTCACCGAGAGCGGGCGGCCGACCTCGTCGGCGACCGAGGTGGCGGAGCTGATCGCCGCGGGCGACCCACTCGCCATCCGGCTCACGGAGCGAGCCGGCCACTTGCTCGGGGATGTGCTTGCCACCTCCGTGGCGCTACTGAATCCGGCGGTGCTCGTGCTCGGCGGAGTCATTCCGTCAGCCGGGCCCCAACTGCTCGCGGCGGTACGGGAGCGGATCTTCCAGCGCACGGTGCCGCTCGCCACCCGCGAGCTCACGATCGCGAACAGCTCGCTCGGACCCGGCGCCGCAGTGCAGGGCGCCCGGCACCTGGTGATCGACCAGACCTTCTCCGCGGCGGCCGTGGACGCGCGACTCGCCCGTGCCGGGTGACGCTCGCCCCCTCGAGTCGGGGTGGGATGTCGCGGGGTCGCCGTGCAGGCGGAACTTCCGGATCAGCGACGCCGCGGGGAGGACAAACGGGCCGCGCGGGCACGATTCTTCCGCCACACGTGCCGCCCGCGGCATCCGCGCAGCACGTTAAGAACCGGGCCGCGCCGTCCGACGGCCCGACTCAGCGCCGACGGCCCGACTCAGCGCCGCAGCCCCGCCCCCGCCGAGCCCCAGCCGACCAGCACGTCACGCACGTCGTCACGACTCTCGGATGCCACCGCCGACGCATACCCGTCCTCGAGCACTTCGGCGATCCGCACGCGGGCACCGGTCTCGGCGGAGCGCACCGCCGCCTCGACCATGGCGAGGCTCAACACGTTGGAGTGCACCTCGCCCGACGGCACCCGCCCGGTGCGGAGCGCGTGCACGAACTCGGCGAGCGACCCGTCGATGGTCTCCGCGATGCCGTGCTCGAGCGAAGCGGCAACGACCGGCTCGCCCTCGGTCGACTGCGACACGGGAGCGTCCTCACCGTTCCAGGTCGCCGTGCCGCCGGCGCCGTTCACCCGCCAGGCTCCGTTCCAGGAGGTCTCGAGCCCGTCCGCCGCCCAGCTGCCGGTGAAGGTGTAGCGCACCCCGCCTTCGAACTCGAACACCGCGGTGGCGGCGGCATCGGCTGCGAACCAGCTCCACGACGGGTTGAACTCCTCGCAGTACACGGCGACAGGCTCGCGGTCGAGCAGGTAGCGCGCCGCGTCGAAGGCGTGGATCGCCATGTCGACGAGCAGCACGTGCGCCATCTCCTCGCGGAATCCGCCGAAGTGCGGCGCCGTGAAGAACTCGGTCGTCGCGAATCCGAGATCGCCGAGCGATCGGACCTGGTTCCGGAACGCGGCGATCGCGGCGTAGTACCGCCGGGACTGGCTGGTCATCAGCAACTGCCCGCTCACCTCGGCGGTGGCAGCAGACGCGAGCGCGACCGCGACGGTCGGGGCGATCGGCTTCTCGCACAGCACCGGCAGTCCAGCCAGCAGCGCCTCGGAATTGACCGGATGATGGGCGCCTGGCACGGTCACGTTGATCGCGGCCTGCGCTCCGGTCGCCGTCGCCACTTCGGCGACACTGGTGCCGACGGTGACGTGAGTAAGCCCCCGTTCGGCGAGCGCGGCATCCGCGAGCGACGTGTTCAGATCGACGAGACCGACCAGCTCCACATCGGGGGAGGCGGTCAGCGTGTCCATCCACGCCTTACCCATCCCCCCGGCACCGACCAGGACCAGGCGTACCGGCGCGGTCGTGTCGGCGAGCGTCTCGAACGCGGCCATCAGAGCAACTCTCCGGTCCAGTGCCGCGGTGTGTCGAACTCGTCGCGCTCATACATCGCGAGCCTCGGCGCAGCCCGCTCGGCGCGGTCGGTCGCCGCCCATTCGACCCCGTTGGCGAGGATGCGGCGGATCTCGGCCTGGTGATAGACCGGGTACTCCTGGTCGCCCGGGCCGAAGTAGAAGATGCGACCGTGCCCGCGCTTGTAGGTCATTCCGGAGCGGAACACCTCGCCGCCGGTGAACCCGGACACGAACACGAGCTCGTCGGGGGCAGGCACGTCGAAGAACTCGCCGTACATCTCCTGTTCCGGGATGACGAACGGATGCGGGATACCGCGGGCGATCGGATGGGTCGGGTCTACCGTCCACACCACCTCCCGGTCGCGGTCGTTGCGCCAGCGGAGGCTGCAGGTGGTTCCCATCAGCTTCTGGAACACCCTCGCCCAGTGCCCGGAGTGCAGCACGAGCAGGCCCATGCCCGCGAGCACGTGAGCGTGCACCCGGTCGACGACCTCCTCCGCGACCTCGTCGTGGGCGGTGTGTCCCCACCACAGCAGCACGTCCGTCGCCGCGAGCACCTCCTCGGTCAGCCCATGCTCCGGCTCGTCGAGCGTCGCGGTGCGGGTGATGACCCGCTCGCCGAGGTGCTCCTCGATCGCACCGCGGATGGTTTCATGCATCCCATCCGGGTAGATCGCCTGCACTCGTTCGTCGGTCTGCTCGTGACGGTTCTCGCCCCAGACGAGGACCCGGATCGGAGTTGTGGTCGGCATCGACGCTTCTTTCTTCGACAGATTGAGAATGGACCAGAGACCATCCAAGCAGACACGGCGGCGTGCGGATGACCCGGCGCGAGGTCATCCGCTGACCCGGCTCGACCCGCTACCCGCGTGCCAGCTCGATGACCTTCTGCACGGTGAGCAGGTTGCGGGCGGTACCCGGGACGCCGAGTGCCCGACCGATCGCGTCGGCCTTCATCTGCGGACTCGCCGGGGAGACCGCGTATCGGATGTGCAGGTCGCGACCGATCACCGCCCACCGGTCGTCGCCGGTCGGGTACTGCTCCGCCTTCTCGGTGGCCGCGCGGGTGGGCGCTGCCGTGAGGAAGGTGACGAACGACAGCTTCGGCACGATGACCTCGAACGGATGCGCGGCGCGGGCGCTGTCCACTTCGTCGACCGAGCGGGAGATGACGTCCCGACGGAATCCGAAGCGTGCTTCGATCGCGTCCTCGAGGGCGCGGTCGAAGGCCGCGCCGCCAGACCCAGCAGGGTCAGCGGGCGGGGTGCACAGCAGATTGCCGGATGCGATGTAAGTGGAGACGTCGGTGGCACCGAGCTCGACTGCGATCTCCCGCAACTCCGCCATCGGCAGCCTGGCGGTACCGCCGACGTTGATGGCGCGGATGAAGACGATGCGCTCGGCCACGCGACCAGTATGCCGCCCGGCCCTATCCTGCGTCGGGGAGCATCACCTCGACCATGCCGTTCGTGATGCGGGTCTCGAATCTCGGCTGCGGCGCGGTCGACGGGCCGTGCACGACCTCCCCGGTCGCGACCGCGAACACGCTCCCGTGCCACGGACAGGTGATGCAGGCCTCGCTCGCACCGCCGATGCGCTCGGTGGTCAGCTCCCCTTCGTTCAGCGGAGCCGAGAGGTGGCTGCAGGTGTTGGAGAGCACATCGACATCCGCTCCGCGCCGCAGAGCGAGGAGCGGGAGCCCGGCGACGTCCCGCGAGGTGAGCGCGCCGTCAGGCAGCTCGTCGAGTGGCGCGAGCGCGTGCCATCCGACCGGGAACCGGTGCGGCACGTCCTCCACGTGGTTCGCTCCCGCCGCCTGACGGTAAGCGAGATGACCGCCGAGCACACCGGCGCCGCCGACGATCGCGAATCCCAGGTAGCCGAGCAGTTTTCCACTCGTGTGGTGACCGCGGTGACGCTGCACCCACGACGCGGCGTACAGCACCACCGCTGCGGCGTTGGCAGCGGAGTGCACGATACCGACCCGCATCTGCTGCTTGTGCAGCACGGACCAGTCGGTGTAGCCCGTCAGGATCGACGGCGCCGCACCCACCAGCCCGAGCGCCACGAGGATCTTCGACGCCCGCGCCGTTCCGGGCAGCAGATCGAGCACAGCGACCGACGTCCAGGCGCCCACCGGCACCTGCACCGAGATCGGGTGCACCGGATGACCCGTCGGCACACCGTGCAGCACATCGCGGAGCGCTTGCGGTTGGATGACCTTCATCACGACCCCGCGCACCCTCTGCACCACCGGGTCGAGGACCTCGGCCCGTTCCAGTGCCTCGATGGCCTTGACGAATCTGAGCTCTCGCATGGGTCTCCTCGTGACGGTCGCGGATGGCGCCACCATCCGATCAGTCCAGGCCACTACCTATCGCGGCTCGGTGCAACCCCTTGCCGCGTGTCGTCGATCAGCGGGCCGCCCTGTACCCCACATCGCCCGGTCCCACCACCGGTTGTCGCGACAGCCCCCGTGCACGAACGTGGGTGGCGTCATCCGTCCACCGTCTTGGAGTCGCCATGTCCGCCACATCTCCCGTCGTCGTCATCACCGGTGCGTCCAGCGGCATCGGCCGCGCGACCGCCCTGCGCTTCGCCGGGCGCCGGGCCCGACTCGTGCTCGCCTCTCGCAGAGCCGACGCGCTCGAGGAGGTCGCAGCACTATGCCGCGACGCGGGCGCGGAGGCCGTCGTGGTGCCCACCGACGTCAGTGACGACACCGCGGTGTCTGCGCTCGCGGCGACCGCGGTCACCCAGTTCGGGCGGATCGACGTGTGGGTCAACGACGCGGCGGTGACGGCGTTCGCGCCGTTCCTCGACATGCCGCTGAAGAGTTTCGAGCGGATCCTCGACGTGAACGTCATGGGATACGTTCACGGCGCCCGCGCGGCGCTCCGGCAGTTCCGCAAACAGGGCTCCGGCGTGCTGATCAACGTCGCCTCCGTGGTCGCCGAGATCCCGCAGCCGTACACCTCGGCGTACGGGATGTCGAAGTCCGCGATCCGGGCGCTGAGCGTCAGCCTGCAGCAGGAGCTTCACCTGGAGAAGCTGAAGGACATCCACGTCGTCACGATCGCCCCCGCCACCGTCGATACACCGATCTTCCGCCAGGCCGCCAACTACTCGGGCCGAGCCGTACAGGCGATGCCCCCGGTGTACGACGTGGATCTGATCGCTAAAGCGATCGTGGATGCGGCCCGTCGCCCGCAGAGAGAGGTGATCGTCGGCGCCCAGGCGAAGACCATCGCGAAACAGCACGGCCGCACGCCGCAGGCGATCGAGAAGCAGATGGCCAAGCAGGTCGACTCGTCGCACCTGCTCAAGGGCAAGGCCGCTGCCCGCACCGACGGCAACCTCTTCGAGCCGTTCCCGGCCACGGATGCGTCCGCGACCGGTGGGTGGAGCGGCAAAGCGCGAACGACCGGTCGACTGCTGCTCGTGACGCTCATCGGACTCGGTGGGTCCGCCCTACTGCTCAACCTGCTGCGTCGCGCCTCCTAGCGCCGTTCGCGCGGCGGCTCAGCTCGACGGGTAGAGGCTCTCCTCGAGCTGCTGCGCCCACTCCAGGTGCTGATCGAGCACCTTCGGGCCGCCGTCGGGGCTCCACACCACGGTCCAGGCGTCGGGGAAGACAGTGAACACGATCGCCCAGGCATTCGGCACAGTGTCGGAATCCGGAGCGCCCCCCTGCGTGAAGACCAGTGCGTCGCCCACGACCTCCTCCGTCAGCCCCGTCGTGTTGTCGCCTGGTCCGGCTCGGAGCGCGCCGAGCACGACCTCGCGTTCCGGTGCGGTGAGCATCTCGACGCCGAACTCGTAGCG
>CAXTLO010000144.1:3979-7235 GCA_964244965.1 uncultured Marisediminicola sp. | reverse complement strand
GTGACGACTTTCGCTTCCGACAGCCGCGCGCAGTTGCTCACCCTGCGCTACCGCAACACGGCCTCCCAGCCGGTGAGGCTCGTGGCAGGTGCCGACGGCCTGCCGCTCGGTGCGATCACGCTGCCGTCGACTAGCGGATGGCGCGACATCGCTGTGCGAGTCGCCCTACGCAGCGGCCTCGGCACCTTCGAGCTACGCCGGGCGGGCGATGCCCTGGACGGGAGCGTCGCGGTCGATCAGATCCGCATCCAGCGCGGAGAAGAACCGCACGAGCGGGGCGCCACGCTCGGCACGACCGTCTACGAAGCCGAGCACGGCATCACCGACGGCCAGATCCTGGCTCCCAGCCGAGCCTTCCGCGAACTGGCTGCCGAGGCATCCGGTCGCCAGGCGGTGACGCTGACTCGCGCGAACGACGCGATCAGCTGGACCCTGACCGAGCCCGCCGACGCGCTGGTGCTGCGCGCGTCCATCCCCGACACGGCCGATGGCGCCGGCCAGACCGGCACGCTCGCGCTGTACGCCGGTTCTCGGAAGATCGCCGATGTGGACGTCACCAGCACCTACTCATGGGTCTACGGTGGCTATCCGTACGGCAACGATCCGTCGCAGGGGGCGGCCCAGCGCTTCTTCGACGAGAGCCGCGTCACCTTCGAGAAGCTCCCCGCCGGCACCAGGTTGCGCCTGATGAGCACGAGCGCTTCGGGAGAGCTTCCCTACACCGTGGATCTGATCGAGACCGAGGTGCGGGCCGCGGCGTTCGCGAAGCCGGCCGGCTACATCGACGTGCGCAGCCACGGCGCCACCGCCGATGACGGCACCGACGACGCTGCCGCGATCCGGGCCGCCGTCGACGCTGCCAGCGACGCCGGCACCGGCGTCTGGGTGCCGGCCGGCCGCTTCACCGTCGCCGAGGTCGTCCGCCTGTCGGACGTGGCGATCCGCGGCGCCGGCCCCTGGTACTCGGTGCTGGCCGGGCGCGACAACCACGGCGGGCTGTACGCCATGGGCACTGGTGTCACCATCGCCGACCTGATGATCGCGGGCGACGTGCGCTATCGCGACGATGCGCAATTCGACTCCGGTGTGGAGGGCAACTTCGGGCAGGGCTCGCTGGTGCAGAACGTCTGGATTCAGCACACGAAGACCGGCCTGTGGGCTGACGCCGGCACCGACGGCCTGCTGGCGACCGGGTTGCGCGTGCGCGACACCTTCGCCGACGGGGTGCACCTGCACGGGCGCGTCAGCGACGCGCGGGTGGAGCACACCAGCGTGCGCAACACCGGCGACGATGCGATGGCGATGTGGTCGAGTGGCGGCGCGGTCACCCGCGGCGTCTTCGCGCACAACACGGTACAGTCACCGCTGCTCGGCAACGGCGCGGCGATCTACGGCGGCGACTCCAACCGCGTCGAGAACTCCGTCATCGCCGACACCCTCACCGCTCCAGCCGGCATCGCGGTGAGCACCCGGTTCAACCCCGTGCCGTTCAGCGGCACCACCGTCGTGGCGGGAAACGACATCCACCGCAGCGGCGGCTGGGAGCCCAACTGGAACACGTCCTTCGGCGGCATCTGGGTCTTCGCCGACACCAGCCACATCACCACGCCGGTGATCATCAGCGGCACGCGCATCATCGACTCGGCCTACGAGGGCATCCTCGTCAGCGGCAGCCACTGGGTCAACGACCTGCGCGTGAGCGACGTCACCATCGAGGGCACCGGCGCTTACGCGGTCGCGGCGCGAGTCGGCGGCGACCACCGTTTTCGCGACGTGGTGGCCTCGGGTGTGACCGAGCCGTCCGACGGCCGCAACCACTTGTGGGGCACGTTCATCGACGAGGGCGGCAACACCGGTCTGCTGGCAGCCACCATCGCCGCCTGCACGGTGAAGGTCACCGCGACGCCAGTGCTCGCCGGGCGCTGGGTGGCGGCGGTCACCGTGCGCAATACGGGCACGGCTCCGCTTCCTTTCGGCGCCCTGTCGTGGCGCGTCGGCAGCGGCGAGGCGGTACTGCGCGGGATCGGAGCGGAGGTGACCCAGAACGGAACGCGCGTCGAGGCGACGAGCACCGGATCCGCAATCGAACCGGGCCGCACCCGCACCTTCGCAATCTCGGGCACGGCCAATGCGAAGCGAATCGTCACGGCGGCGGGCTTCACCCTCGACGGCGTGAGCTGCGCTCGATGAGCGATCAGCGACTCGATCGGCGGCACCCCGCCGCGGCGATCGCCCTCGCCGATGCCTGGTGGCGGGACGCCGTCATCTATCAGATCTATCCGCGCAGCTTCGCCGACGGCAACGGCGACGGCACTGGTGACCTCGCCGGCGTGCGCCGACGCCTGCCGTACCTGCGCGACCTCGGCATCGACGCGATCTGGTTCACCCCCTGGTACGCGTCCCCCCTGGCCGACGGTGGCTACGACGTCGCCGACTATCGTGCGATAGATCCCGCTTTCGGCTCGCTCGACGAGGCCGAGATGCTGATCGCCGACGCGCGGGCCCTCGGCATCCGCACGATCGTCGATGTGGTGCCCAACCACGTCTCGGATCAGCATCCCTGGTTCCAGGCCGCCCTGGCTGCCGGCCCCGGTTCGCCGGAGCGCGAGCGCTTCTGGTTCCGTCGCGGAGGCGGTCCTGAGGGCGACGAGATGCCCACCGACTGGGTGTCGAGCTTCGCGGGATCGACCTGGACCCGCACGACCGACGCCGATGGCACTCCCGGGCAGTGGTATCTCCATCTGTTCAGCCCCGAGCAGCCGGACCTCAATTGGGATCATCCCGACGTGCGGCGCGAGCACGAGGACATCCTGCGTTTCTGGTTCGACCGGGGCGTATCGGGCATCCGCATAGACTCGGCCGCGTTCCTGGTCAAAGATCCGGCGCTGCCGCCGATGTCCGCTGCCGAGGCGGCGGCGCCGGGCCAGCATCCGCACATGGACCGCGACGGGCTGCACGACATCTACCGGTCGTGGCGCGAGATCGCCGACTCCTACGACGAGCCGCGCGTGCTCGTCGGGGAGGTGTGGCTAGCGGATGCCGCCCGCTTCGCGGCCTACCTGAGGCCCGACGAGCTCCACTCGGCGTTCAACTTCGACTTCATGACCCAGCCGTGGGATGCGCGGCGGATGCGCGACTCGATCGAGCGCACCCTGCGCGAGCACGCACCGGTCGGCGCGTCCGCGACCTGGGTGCTCTCGAACCACGACATCACCCGCCCGGTCACTCGGTACGGCAGAGCGGAATCGGGCTTCGA
>CAXTLO010000144.1:0-3879 GCA_964244965.1 uncultured Marisediminicola sp. | reverse complement strand
GCTGCCCCCCGACTCCACCGTGTGGCTCGCCCTGTGAGCGCGCGGTTCCCGGAGAAACGTCCCCAGGACGCCACAGTAGACACAGCACGAAAGGACAAGACGATGAGGATGCAACGAAGCATCATGATGGTCGGCGCCATCAGCGCCGCCCTGACGCTTGCAGCATGCGCGGGCACTACCGAGGGCGGCGGTGGCGGCAGTGGCGGCGGTGGCGGTGGCGCGGACGAGGCGCTCACCTTGTGGGTCGATCCCAACCGGTATGTCGAGATGCAGCCGATCGTGGAGGCGTTCGAGGACGAGAGCGGCGTCACCATCGAGCTCGTCGAGAAGGCCGTCGAGGACATCGGGCCGGACTTCGTCGCCCAGGTGCCCACCGGCGAGGGGCCCGACATGATCATCTCCGCGCACGACGGTCTCGGCGAGTGGGTGAAGAACGGCGTGGTCGCGCCGATCGAGTTGGGGAACAAGATCGACGACTTCGCTCCCGTGGCATCCGCGGCGATGGCATACGACGGGCAGTATTACGGCGTGCCGCTGGCGCTCGAGAACGTGGCGCTGGTGCGCAACAACGCACTGGTTTCCGAGACGAAGGCCACTACGTTCGACGAGCTGATCGCCGAAGGTGCCACTGCCGGCACGGAGTTCTCGGTGCTGATCCAGCAGGGCGAGTCGTCGGATCCGTACCACATGTACCCGCTCCAGACCTCGTTCGGAGCACCGGTCTTCAAGCAGAACGCGGACGGCTCGTACACCTCCGAGCTGGCGCTCGGCGGCGAAGCCGGACACGCGTGGGCGCAGTACCTGGCGAAGCTCGGTCGCGACGGCACCCTCGACATCTCCGTCGATGGAGCGGTCGCGGGTCAGGCGTTCGGGGACGGCAAGTCGCCGTACATCATCACGGGCCCGTGGGGCATCCCGGGCATGGAGGAGGCCGGAATGGACTTCACCGTTCTCCCGGTACCCAGCGCGGGCGGCGAGCCAGCTCAGCCCTTCGTCGGCGTCTCGGGCATATTCATCTCCTCCGAGTCGAAGAACCCGGTTCTGGCGAACGAGTTCGTCGTCAACTACCTGACCACGGAGGACGCGCAGGATCTGCTGTACGAGTCGAGCAACCGCAGCCCGGCCTTGATCGCGTCTGCCGAGAAGGTGGACGACCCGGTGATCGCCGGATTCACCGCAGCCGGGGCCGAGGGTGCCCCGATGCCCGCCATCCCCGAGATGAGCGCCGTGTGGGGGTTCTGGGGAACCGCCGAGGCTCAGATCATCGACGGGCAGGTGGATCCGATCGAAGGATGGGATGCGCTCGTGAAGAACGTGCAGGACACGATCGACGCCGGCTGATTCCGTCGTGGCCTCCGCTCCGCCCGTCGTACCGATGGGCGGAGCGGATCGTCGCCCTGCCGTCTGATCACTGCATCGAGCCCGCACAGAGGAACATCCGTGGCACCGTCCGCTCCCACTCCATCGTCTCGCGTGGCTAGCTCGCGCCCGAGGGCCTCGGCCTCCGCGATCCGCGGCGCCGTGACCCGCGGCTTCCTGGTGAAGCTCATCCTGGTCGGGTTCGCTGACGCTCTGGGCCTTTATGGTCTACTCACCTCGTGGGCCATTGGGCAGTGGGGCATCTTCGCGTTCCTGCTGGTAGTGCTGGCGCTCGTGAACTGGGCGTACTTCTCTCGACGGGCGGTCGCCGCCAAGTATCTGGTTCCCGGCCTCATCTTCCTGTTCGCCTTCCAGGTCTTCGCCATGGGGTACACGGCCTACGTCGCCTTCACGAACTACGGCGATGGGCACAACTCGACCAAAGACGACGCGATCTCGCAGATCTCAGAGCAGAACGAGCGCCGTGTCGAAGGCTCCGCGACCTACCCTCTCGCCGTGCTCGCGAACGGCGACCAATTGGCCTTCGCCATCGTGGATGGCGACGAGGTGCAGGTGGGCACGCTCGACCAGCCTCTCGAGAGGGTGGAGGGTGCGGTGCGGGACGGAGACGAGGTCAGCAGCGTCCCAGGGTGGGAGGTCCTGAGGTTCGCTGACATCGCCGGGCGCCAGGCCGAAGTCACCGCCCTGCGTGTGCCGGTCTCCGATGATCCGTCGGATGGCTCCCTTCGAACTCAGGACGGCTCGACGGGCTTCATCGCAACACCGGTGCTGCAGTACGACGAGGCGACCGACACCTTCATCGACTCCGTCGAGGGCACCACGTTTCGCGTCAGCGATTCAGGCAACTTCATCAGCGACGAAGGCGAGGTGCTGTCGCCCGGCTGGCGGGTAGGGGTCGGATTCGACAACTTCGGAGCCATGGTCGCGGACGCTCGCATGACGGGCCCATTCGTCGAGATATTCGTCTGGACCTTTGTCTTCGCGTTTCTCTCCGTCGTCACCACGTTCGTGCTCGGGATATTCCTCGCCGTCACGTTCAACGACTCGAGACTGAGGGGCCAGAAGGTCTACCGATCACTGCTGATCCTTCCGTACGCGTTTCCCGGTTTCCTGTCCGCTCTCGTATGGGCGGGCATGCTGAACGACAGGTTCGGCTACATCAACGTCGTGCTGTTCGGGGGAGCGGACATCCCATGGCTGACCGACCCGCTGCTCGCCAAGGTCGCGGTGCTGCTCGTCAACCTGTGGCTCGGATTCCCCTACATGTTCCTCATCTGCACGGGAGCGCTTCAGGCAGTCCCGGCGGACCTCGTCGATGCGGCACGGATCGACGGCGCCGGCCGCTGGCAGATCTTCCAGAATGTGACGCTGCCCTTCGTGATGGTCTCCGTTGCTCCGCTGCTGATTGCGTCGTTCGCGTTCAACTTCAACAACTTCGCTCTCATCTACATGCTTACCGGGGGTGGGCCGAACTTCGCCGGGACCCCGTACGTGGTCGGGCACACCGACATCTTGATCTCGATGGTGTACTCCGTGGCATTCGAGAGCGGGAGCAAGCAGTACGGCGTCGCAAGTGCACTGTCCTTGCTGATCTTCGTGATGGTGGGCATCATCTCGTGGATCGGCTTCCGCCGCGCGCGCAGTATGGAGGACATCTGAGATGGCGCAGACAGAAACTCGACTTACGGGTCTTCGCTGGTGGTCGGAGATCGGCTGGCGTCACGTCGTCGGCGTCGTCATGATCGCGATCTGCGTATTCCCGCTGCTCTACGCGCTCTCGGCATCGTTCAATCCAGCGGGTACCCTGACCGGCTCTTACGAGCTGTTCCGCAGGTTCTCACCGGAGAACTACATCGAGCTCGGGTCGACGCCGTTTCTGTTGTGGGTTCGCAACTCGCTGTTCGTCTCGGCGGTCACAGCCGCCGGCACGGTGATGATGGGAGCCGCGGCCGCGTATGCCTTCTCGCGTTTTCGATTCCGCGGGCGGCGGGCGGGGCTTACGACCCTGCTCCTCCTGCAGATGTTCCCGCAGATGCTCGCGTTCGTCGCGATCTTCCTCGTGCTTCTGGCCATCACCGACGTCTACCCCGTGCTGGGGATCAATTCCCACCTCGGTCTGATCTGCGTCTACCTGGGCGGCGCACTCGGTGTGAACACGTTCCTCATGTACGGGTACTTCAACACCATTCCCCGTGAACTCGACGAAGCGGCGCGAATCGACGGTGCGACTCACGCGCAGATCTTCTTCCGCATCATCCTGCGTCTGGTGGCACCTATCTTGACGGTCGTAGGACTGCTGTCGTTCATCGGCACGTATGGCGACTTCGTCATCGCGAGAGTCGTGCTGCAGCGCTCCGAGCAGTTCACTCTCGCGATCGGGCTCTACAACTGGGGCTCGGATGAGCGCAACGCACCGTGGGGGGAGTTCGCCGCAGGCGCCGTGCTGGCAGCCATTCCCGTGGTGCTCCTGTTTCTCGCACTCCAGCGTTACGTCGTTTC
>CAXTLO010000143.1:0-7255 GCA_964244965.1 uncultured Marisediminicola sp. | reverse complement strand
CGGCCGCGAACCCCGAGCGCAAGCAGCTGCTCGACCGGATGCTCGCCGGCGACCTCCCAGAGGGTGTCGCCGAGGCGCTTCCGGTCTTCGAGCCGGGCAAGGACGTCTCCACCAGGGCCGCGTCGGGGAAGGTCCTCAACGCGCTGGGCTCGGTCATCCCGGAGCTGTGGGGTGGATCGGCCGACCTCGCCGAGTCGAACAACACGACTCTCGAGGCGTATCCCTCGTTCGTGCCGTCCGAGCACTCCACCCACGAGTGGACCGGCGACCGGTACGGCAGGGTCCTGCATTTCGGTATCCGCGAGCACGCCATGGGCGCCATATTGAACGGGATCGTGCTGCACGGGAACACCCGTCCGTACGGCGGCACGTTCCTCATCTTCAGCGACTACATGCGACCGGCCGTTCGACTGGCCGCGCTGATGCAGGCGCCATCGATCTTCGTCTGGACGCATGATTCGGTCGCCCTCGGCGGCGACGGACCGACTCACCAGCCGATCGAGCAGCTGTGGGCCCTTCGCGCGATCCCCGGTCTCGACGTGGTCCGACCGGCGGATGCGAACGAGACGGCGCACGCCTGGCATGCGATCCTGGGCCGCCGTCGCGGACCCGCCGGCCTCGCCCTGTCGCGCCAGAATCTGCCGGTGTTCGAGCGCGGAACCGGAGCGGCCGAGGGCGACACCCTCGCTTCCGCCGACTCCACCGCGCGAGGAGCTTACGTATTGGCGGAGGCGGCGAACGGCACGCCGGACGTCATCCTCATCGCCACGGGCTCCGAGGTGCAGTTCGCCCTGGAGGCGCGCGCCGCACTCGCAGCCGATGGCATCGGGGCCCGCGTCGTCTCCGCTCCGAGCCTGGAGTGGTTCGACGAGCAGGATGCCGCGTACCGCGAGTCGGTGCTCCCGCCGTCGGTGCGTGCGCGGGTCTCGGTCGAGGCCGGTATCGCGCTCGGCTGGCGTGCCTACGTCGGCGATGCGGGGCGCAGCGTGTCGATCGAGCACTTCGGTGCCTCAGCCGACTACGAGACCCTGTACCGCGAATTCGGCATGACCACCGAGGCCGTGGTCGCCGCCGCACGAGAATCCATCGCCGCCGTCTGATCCCCAGCGACAGCACACGATCAAAGGACGCAACCGTCATGACTGACAACTCGCAGGCCGCCCGGCTCTCCCCCACCGCTCAGCTCTCCGAGCTCGGAGTGAGCATCTGGCTCGACGATCTCTCGAGGGAGCGGATCGACTCCGGCGGGCTGCAGAAGCTCATCGCCGAGAAGAACGTCGTCGGCATCACCACCAATCCGACCATCTTCGCCAGCGCACTGGCCAAGGGCGAGGCGTACGACGCTCAGGTCGCCGAGCTCGCCGCCGCCGGCACGAACGTCACCGACGCGGTCTTCGAGATCACCACGGATGACGTCGCGAGCGCCGCCGACATCTTCCGCGAGGTCTACGACACAACGGGCGGGTATGACGGACGGGTCTCGATCGAGGTCGAGCCGGGTCTCGCTCACGACGCCGAGGGTACTTCGGCCGAAGCCAAGCGGCTGTGGGCCAAAGTGGGTCGTCCCAACGCCATGATCAAGATCCCGGCGACCGTCGAGGGCCTGACGGCCATCACCGACACTATCGCCGAGGGCATCAGCGTCAACGTGACGCTGATCTTCAGTCTCGATCGCTACCGCGCCGTCATCGACGCGTATCTGACCGGACTCGAGAAGGCGCGGGAGGCCGGAACGGATCTCGCCGGCATCTACTCGGTCGCGTCCTTCTTCGTCTCCCGCGTCGACACCGAGATCGACGCCCGTCTTACGACCATCGGCACCGATGAGGCGACCGGACTGAAGAGCAAGGCGGGGATCGCCAACGCCCAGCTGGCCTACCAGGTGTTCCAGGAGGCATTCACGTCTGAGCGCGCCACCGCACTGCTCGAAGCCGGAGCGAATCGACAGCGACCGCTGTGGGCGTCGACCGGCGTGAAGGATCCCGCTCTCCCTGACACCCTGTACGTGACCGAGCTCGCCGTCGACAGCGTCGTCAACACCATGCCGGAGAAGACCCTCGACGCGACCTTCGACCACGCCGAGCTGCACGGCGATGCCGTGACCGGCTCCTACGACGAGGCACGCGCCATCCTCGACCGGATCGAAGCTCTCGGCATCTCGTACGACGAGGTCACCGAACTGCTCGAGAAGGAGGGAGTGGAGAAGTTCGTCGTGTCGTGGAACGAGCTGCTCGACACCGTCACCGCCGCCTTGGAGACAGCGCAGACCCGCACGCAGGGATCCGGGAAGTGACCTTCGACATCGTCGCCACCGGAGCCGCGGGCGAAGCGGTCCGGCGTCTGGTCCCCCAGCTGGTCGCCGACGGAGTGGCCTCCGGCATCACCACTCTGGATCCGACTCTGTGGGGGGCCGACACCGAGGCGGAGGCCGCCAAGCGACTGGGCTGGATCCAGGCGGTCGCCGTCTCCGAGCCACTGGTCGACGACATCGTCGAACTGCGCGACCGGCTCAGGGCAACGGGGGTCGACCACATCGTCCTCGGGGGGATGGGCGGGTCCTCGCTCGCCCCTGAGCTCATCACCCGCACCGCGGGAGTCGAGCTCACCGTGCTCGACTCGACCGATCCCGATCAGGTGCTCTCCGCGCTGCGCGATCGGCTCACCTCCACGGCCGTCGTGATCTCCTCGAAGTCGGGGTCGACAGCCGAGACGGACAGCCAGAAGCGCGTGTACGAACGAGCGTTCCGCGAGGCGGGCATCGATCCACGCGAGCGCATCATCGTGGTCACCGATCCCGGCTCACCCCTGGACCAGTCAGCACGGGCGGACGGCTACCGCGTCTTCAACGCCGACCCCGATGTGGGCGGACGGTACTCCGCGCTGACCGCGTTCGGCCTGGTGCCGTCCGGACTGGCCGGTGTGGACATCCGCCACCTGATGGATGACGCCGAATCCGTCGCCCTCCAACTCGCTCTCGATGCCGACGACAATCCCGGTTTGATCCTCGGGGCTGCGATCGCCGGCACGTCACCGCTGAAGGACAAGCTCGGCATCGTCTCCGATGGAACGTACATCGTCGGTTTCGCCGACTGGGTGGAACAGCTCATCGCGGAGTCGACGGGCAAGTCGGGCACCGGACTGCTGCCCGTGGTCCTCGAGCGCGACGCCCCCGAGCTCGCTCTCGGGCTACCCGATCTGCAGATCGTGCGCCTGGTCGAGAATCGCAAGGCGACCGAGGAGGTGGCCGACGGCGAGATCGAGATCAGCGGCACCCTCGGTGCCCAGATCCTGACCTGGGAGTTCGCCACCGCGGTGGCGGGTCGGATCCTCGGGATCAACCCCTTCGACCAGCCGGACGTGGAGTCTGCGAAGATCGCCACCCGCGGCCTGCTAGACGACCGGCCCGAGCCCGCTCCCCCGGCTTTCATCGACGGCGGGATCGCCGTCCGCGGCACCGACGGGGTGATCGGCGGCGCGGACACCCTCGGCGGCGCCCTCGAGGCGCTCCTGTCATCGATCGGTGCCGACGGCTACATCGCGGTGCAGGCGTATGTGAACCGGCTCGCGTACGGCGACCTCGAGCCGCTGCGTGCCCGACTGGCAGCGAGGACCGGCCGACCGGTGACCTTCGGATGGGGTCCGCGGTTCCTGCACTCCACCGGCCAGTTCCACAAGGGCGGACCTGCGATCGGAGTGTTCCTCCAGGTGCTCTCCGACGCGAGCGAGGATCTCGACATCCCCGGTCGTCCGTTCACCTTCGGGCAGCTGATCCAGGCGCAAGCCGCTGGAGACGCCAGCGTCCTGGCCGACCACGGGCGCCCGGTGCTCACGGTGACCCTCCCGTCGCCGGCCTCGATCGCCACGTTGACCTCAGCGATCGGCTGAGGGGCCGCATGCCACCGGTGGAGATCACCCCCGAGTTCAACCCGCTCCGCCTGGCGTCCGATCGCCGTCTCAATCGCATCGCCGGTCCGAGCGGGTTAATCATCTTCGGCGTGACCGGAGACCTCTCGCGCAAGAAGCTCATGCCGGCCGTATACGACCTCGCCAATCGCGGTCTACTGCCACCGGGGTTCGCTCTGGTCGGTTTCGCGCGACGGGACTGGGACACTCAGGACTTCGAGCAGGTGGTGTACGACGCGGTCAAGCAATACGCGCGCACGCCGTTCGACGAGGATGTGTGGACTCAGCTGGCGCAGGGCATCCGGTTCGTGCAGGGCGAATTCGACGACGAGGACGCGTTCCGCCACCTGCGGGAGACCGTCGAGGAACTCGACGAGCACCGCGGCACGATGGGCAATCACGCCTTCTACCTGTCGATTCCGCCCAAATCGTTTCCTCAGGTGACCGAGCAATTACGCCGGTCGGGACTCGCCGAGCAGCGCGAGGGGCAGTGGCGACGGGTCGTCATCGAGAAGCCGTTCGGAAGCGATCTGAAGACGGCGAGGGAGCTCAACGACGTCGTCGAATCGGTGTTCCCACCCGATTCGGTATTCCGTATCGATCACTACCTGGGCAAGGAGACGGTCCAGAACATCCTCGCGTTGCGCTTCGCGAATCAGCTGTACGAGCCGCTGTGGAACTCCAACTACGTCGACCACGTGCAGATCACCATGGCGGAGGACATCGGCGTCGGAGGCCGTGCGGGCTACTACGACGGGATCGGTGCGGCGCGCGACGTGATTCAGAATCACCTGCTGCAGCTGCTCGCCCTCACAGCCATGGAGGAGCCGGTGTCATTCGATGCCGCGGATCTTCGCGCGGAGAAGGAGAAGGTGCTGTCGGCGGTGCGGCTGCCGAAAGATCTGCTGGCTGGCACGGCTCGCGGCCAGTACTCGGGCGGGTGGCAGGGCGGTGAACGGGTGCTCGGCTTCCTCGAGGAGGACGGTATGGACTCGCAGTCCGTCACCGAGACCTACGCCGCGATGCGGCTCGACATCGGTACCAGGCGGTGGGCCGGCGTGCCGTTCTACCTGCGCGCGGGCAAGAGACTCGGACGACGGGTGACGGAGGTCGCGGTCGTGTTCAAGCGGGCCCCGCAGCAACTGTTCGCCGAGAGCCAGACTTCCGCGCTCGGGCAGAACGCACTGGTCATCCGGGTGCAACCCGATGAGGGCGTGACGATCCGCTTCGGTTCGAAAGTGCCGGGGGCCGGGATGCAGGTGCGCGACGTGACCATGGACTTCGGCTACGGGCACGCCTTCACCGAAGCGAGCCCCGAAGCCTACGAACGCCTCATCCTCGACGTTCTCCTGGGCGATCCGCCGTTGTTCCCCCGGCAGCGGGAGGTGGAACTGAGCTGGAAGATCCTCGACCCGATCGAGGAGTTCTGGGCTACCCAACCTCAGCCGGAGCAGTACACTCCCGGAACCTGGGGACCGGAGTCCGCTGACGCCCTGCTCGCCCGCGACGGCCGAACCTGGAGACGCCCATGATCGTCGATCTGCCGGACACGACAACGAGCAGCATCTCGAAGACGCTGGTGAAGATCCGCGAAGAGGGCGGTGCGGTCGCGCTCGGTCGCGTTCTCACCCTGGTGATCTCTACCGAGCTCGGACACGAGGAGGAGGCGATCGAGGCCGCGAACGACGCGTCGCGCGAGCATCCCATGCGTGTGATCGTGATCTCGACGGCACCGAGCGGCGGCCCGGCCGACGACACCAGGCTCGACGCTCAGATCCGGGTCGGTGGCGACGCTGGCGCGAGCGAGGTCGTCGTGCTCAAGGCGTACGGCGAGGTCGCCGTCGACGAGGAAGGCCTGGTCACCGGGCTGCTCCTCCCCGACGCGCCGGTCGTGGCATGGTGGCCGGGCGTTGCTCCCAGGGTCGTCTCGTCCTCTCCCCTCGGCCGCATCGCGCAACGCCGAATCACGGATGCGGCGGCGCAGGTCGACCCGCAGGGGTTCCTCAAACACCTCGCCGGCACCTACCGCCCCGGCGATACCGACTTCTCGTGGACCAGGCTGACGCTCTGGCGGGCGCAACTGGCTGCGGTGCTCGACCAACCGCCCTTTGAGTCGATCACCGCAGCCGAGGTGCACGGCGCCCCCGACTCCCCGTCGACCACCCTGCTCGCTGCGTGGTTGCAGTTGCAACTCCGACTGCCGGTGCTGCACGAGATCACGCCGTCGGTGCGCGGATCGAGTGGCATCCACGGCGTGAAGCTGACGCGGGCGAGCGGCGAGATCGAGCTCAAGCGGTCGCACGTGAACGTCGTCACTCTCGAACAACCCGGTCAGCCGACGCACGACATCTCGCTGCCCAGGCGGAATCTCCGTGACTGCCTGGCAGAGGAGCTGCGCCGCCTCGACCCCGACGATCTCTTCGGCGACGTCATCGCCAATGGTTTGCTCGACCTCGCGCCGGCCACGACTCCCGTGGAGGTCGTGCGTTGAGCGAACGACGCGTGCTGGTCCATCCCGATACCCACTCGCTGACCGGATCGGTAGCGGCCAGGTTCATCACGAAGGTGATCGACCTGCTCGACGAGCAACCCGAGGTGCACATCGTGCTCACCGGAGGTGGCGTCGGCACCGCGATCCTTCGCGCGATCAACGAGTCCGGAGCGCGCGATTCGGTCGACTGGGCGAGGGTGCACGTGTGGTGGGGTGACGAACGATGGGTGCCCCGTGGCGATGCGGAGCGGAACGAGACGGGCGCGCGCGATGCACTCCTCGATCACGTTGGCATCCTCGACGAGCATGTGCACGCCTACCCCACCCCCGACGAAGCCGAGGACCTCGAGTCTGCGGCGGTCGTCTACGCCGAGCGTCTGCGCGAGGCGGCGCCCGATGGCCTCGATGCACCGCGATTCGACATCACGTTCCTCGGCGTCGGCCCTGACGGCCACATCGCCTCGCTGTTTCCCGACGGCGAGGGCATCAGGGTCGCCGATCGCACTGTGGTCGCGGTCCACGACGCGCCGAAGCCTCCGCCGGAGCGCCTGAGTCTGACGCTGCCCGCGATCAATTCGTCCGACCGCATCTGGCTATGCCTCGCCGGTGCCGATAAGGCGTCCGCGCTCGGTCTCGCATTGGCGGGTGCGGGAACAGAAGAGGTCCCGGCCGCTGGCGCAGACGGAACCAAGCGCACCGTCTTCTTCGTCGACAGTGCGGCCGCCGCGGAGGTGCCGGAAAATCTGATCGGCTCCGAGTACTAGCAGACCCGAGTACTAGCAGTTCTTAGCACCAGCGGCTTCTAGCACCGGCTACGAGCTGACGGTCCCCCGCCGCACCCGGAGCGCCTGGAGCGCTTCG
>CAXTLO010000142.1:0-7372 GCA_964244965.1 uncultured Marisediminicola sp. | reverse complement strand
CCGATGAGCACCACCTTCCCCCGCACCCGCCGTTCCCGGTGGGGCTACGACGTCGAGCAGGTCGAGGACTTCCTCGAAGAGGCGCGACGCGCGTACGGCGCCGAGTCGGGGGAGCTGATCGTGGTGACGGCGGAGAGCATCCGTCACACCGCCTTCGCGCTGCAGAAGGGCGGGTATTCCACCGGTCACGTCGACGCGGCCCTCGAGCGCCTCGAGGACGCCTTCTCCGCCCGCGAGCGCGAGCGCTACCTCCACGAGCGCGGGGACCGCGCGTGGTATTCGCAGGCGCGATCGAGAGCGCAGGAGGTGCTCGACCGCCTCGCGCGGCCCGCCGGGGAGAAGTTCACCCGCGTGGGGCCGCTGAGCTGGGGATACGACGTGACCGAGGTCGATCGTTTCGCATCCCGGCTCACCGACTACTTTCAGGACGGGACCCCGATGGACGTCGACCAGGTGCGCGCGGTCGCCTTCCGCCCGAGACGCCGGGGCTACCATGAGGCGCAGGTCGACCTCCTCCTCGACACCGTCGTGGACGTCATGCTGGCTGTGCGCTGATCTGCCGCGGCGGACCCGAATGGGATATACGGGCAGCGTGGTCTAAAATTTGGTGACTATGGGCCGTCACACGAATGCCATGGTTTCTCAGAGCGTCGAGCTCGCCGCTGAGACGATCGTGATTCCCGCCCGCTCGCGTCCGATCCGGCGCACGAAGACGCCGCTTCTCGTGTTCGCCTCGTTCGCGGCACTGGCCTTCGTGCTCGTCTCGGTCACCAGCCCGATGTCGCAGAATCAAGCTGCTGCCGCGGAGATCACCGCACAGCTCGAGCAGATCACGACCGGGAATCTGACGGCGCAGAGCCTCGACGTCGACGGCGACCACTCCACCACGGTCGTGCGTGACTCCTTCGGCGTGACCCTGCCGCCGCCGCCTCCTCCCCCTCCGCCACCACCGGTGGTCGCGGCCAAGTCGGGCGGCTCGGCGTCTGCGCCGGCAGCGGGGATCCCCGATCCTGGATCCGCCCAAGCGATCGCGTACGACATGGTTCTCGCCCGCGGCTGGGGAGACGATCAGTTCAGCTGCCTCGTCGCGCTGTGGAACAAGGAATCCGGCTGGAACACGTTCGCGATGAACAAGTCCAGCGGTGCGTACGGCATCCCGCAGTCGTTGCCGGGGTCGAAGATGGCGTCTGCTGGCGCCGACTGGGCGACCAACCCCGCCACTCAAATCACCTGGGGGCTCGGCTACATCAGCGGCCGCTACGGCACGCCGTGCGGTGCGTGGGGCGCGAGCCAGCAGAAGGGCTGGTACTAGGGCGTCGGTTCGTAGACTGGTGCGATGCCCCGCAGCAATCGTCCTCGTCGCGGACGGGTGCCGGAAGACGACGGAGCCGCACTCGATCTGAATCGAGCGTTGGCCGGTAGGGCTCGTATCGAGCCCCGTCGAGACGGCCTGTGGAACGTGCAGCCGGTGTCGGCCGCGTCGGCGGTCAAACAGTACCTGTGCCCCGGATGCGGCCTCGAGATCTCGCCCGGCGTGGCTCACCTGGTCACCTGGCGGGCGGACGGTCTCATGGGCGAAGCCGACGATCTCGCCGCTCGCCGGCACTGGCACCCGCACTGCTGGAGGATCAGATGAGCCGCAGACATCCGATGACCGGGGAACCCGTATGAGCACCGAGATCAGGGCGGGCACGGAGCTGCCGGCGCGACGCGAGGACATCGAGTTGCGCACCTCCGACGGGCTGACACTCGTCGGAGAACTGGCCCTCCCTCTCGACATCGAGCCGGTCGCGACGATCGTGGCGCTGCATCCGCTGCCCACCCACGGCGGCTTCATGGACTCGCACGTCATCCGCAAGGCCGCTGCACGCTTGCCCGCCCTCGCCGACATCGCCGTCCTGAGGTTTAACTTCCGCGGCGTCACGTCACCGCGCGGCACCTCCGACGGCGAGTTCGGTCACGGTGTCGAGGAGGCGCGCGACCTCGCGGCGGCGATGGACCTGGTCGCGGAGCGGTCGCTGCCGCACCCCTGGCTGCTCGGCTGGTCCTTCGGGACAGAGGTCGCGCTGAAACACGGATTGGAGACGGCTGCGGAGGGAGCGATCCTGCTGTCGCCGCCGCTGCACCGCACCAGCGACGCCGAGCTGGCCGCGTGGGCGGGGAGCGGCAAACGCCTCGTCGCCGTCATCCCCGAGCTCGACGACTACCTGCGACCGGATGAGGCGGAGCTCCGCTTCCAGCTGGTGCCGGAGTGCGAGGTCGTCGCGGTCGAGGGCGGCAAGCACCTGTGGGTGGGGGAGACGCAGACCAGGCGTGTGCTCGCGGAGATCGTCGCACGACTCAATCCCGGCGTGCTGCCCCTGCCGACCGTCTGGGGCTGAGCGGGTCCGAGTCCTCAGACGGTGTTCTGGCGAGGGACGACGACCTGCTTGACGATGATGAGCACGGATGCGGCGACCGGGATGGCGACGAGCGCCCCGAGGATGCCGAGCAGACTGCCACCGGCGAGAGCGGCGATGACGACGATCACTCCGGGCACCTGCACCGCACGGCTCATGATGCGCGGGTTGAGCACGTATGCCTCGACCTGCATATAGACGAGGTAGTAGCCCGCCACCCAGAACACCTCCGGGGTGCCGTCGAAGAGCAGCACCCCGAGGCTGATGATGATCGATGCGGTCACGGTACCGACGAGGGGGATGAGCGAGCCGAGGAACGCGATGAATGCGAACAGGGCGGAATACTCGATCCGGATGATGAACGTGAGGACGATGAACGACAGCACGCCATTGCACAGGGCGAGGACCACCTGTCCGACGACGTAGCGGCCGACCGAGTCGCTGATCTGCTCGGAGATGTCCACGACCCGCGCGCGCTTCGACGCCGGCACCAGCTGGTACATGCTGCGCTTGATGCTGCGCAGCGATGCGATGAAGTAGATCACCAGGATGACCACGATCGCGGCGCCGACCAGGCCGGTCGCGATGTTGAGTCCGGCTTGGAGCACCCCGCCGCCGAGATTGCTCAAGAACTGGGGGTCCGTGATAGCGCCTTCAGCCTCGTTCAGGAGATCCTCGACCGGCAGCCAGGGCAGCGCCTCCTCGACGCCCTGGGCGAAGCTGCCGTCCACGATGCTGTTGATGATGCGGGGGCTCTGCTCGATCAGAGTGCGCACCTGATCCGAGATGACGGGGATGATCGCGAGCACCAGACCGGCGATGACGGCGGCCACACCGATCAGCACGAGGAGGATCGCGATCGGCCGCCGGATGTTCTGCTTCTCCAGCCAGCTGACGAGCGGGTCGAGGCCGAGTGCGAGGAAGATCGCCGCGAACACGTACGTGAGGATGGTGGCCAGCGAGGTGAGGGCACCGCCGATCGCGAAGGCGAGCAGGACGCCTAGTCCGCCGAGGAGGCCGAGACGGAATGCGTTGTGGATCTTCACGGTGCCACCTGTGTCGTCAGCGGAGGGGGCCGGTCGGTCAGTCGACCGCGGTCTTCTCCGCAGCGGAGAGAGCTCCGCGGAGGCCCTCGAAGTACACAGCCACCGCGTCGCGCTCGATCCTAATCTTCGCCAGGCGTTCCTCGGCATCGGCCACGGTCTGCTCCGATCGCTCCTGCGCATCGGTCACCATCGACTTGGCGCGGTCCTGGGCGTTCTGAAGCACCTCCGCCGCCGTCGCGTCCGCCTCTGCCCTGGTACGCCTGGCGTGGTCGCGCGCATCGGCGGCCGCGCTGTCGGCCTCCTCCTGCTTCTCCGTGGCACGGTGGGCAACGTCCGCGAGCTGCCGATGCGCGTCGTCGAGGTACTTCTGCGTCTGCGCAACAGCCTCCTGATGCGCGGCGAGCAGCTCCCGCTCGGCCTCGTCGCGGCGAGACGTCAGCTGCACCTCCAGATCGGTGCGGCTCTGCTCCTGCTCGCGGATGATGGTGGCGCGCGTCTCGGCGAGTTCCGACACCAGCTGGGCGCGGGTCTCCTCGGCCTCCCGCTTCAGGTCGGCGCGTTGCTGCTCGATATCGCGCGCGAGGTCGGTGCGCTGCTGCCCGACGTCGTGCGCGAGCTTGGTCGTCGTCTCCGCGACCTCGGCTTCGAGCGCCGCCCGCGCGGAGTCGGAGCTGTGTTTGAGCTCGTCGAGGGTGCGACGGGAGGTCAGGTCGACTTCAGCGGTCCGGGCAGCGATGTCCTCGTCGAGGCGGGCACGTGCCTCCGCGATCTCCGAGTCGACCAGCTGGCGCTGCTCGACCAATTCCCGCTCCAGCGCGGCGCGCGCCTCGGCGATATCGCGTTCAGCGTCGTCTCGCAGTTGCTGCGCTTCGCGCTGTACTGCGGCAGTGGCATCCGATCTCTCGGCCTCCACGGTCGCCAGCGCGGCCTCCGTGTCACGCGCGAGTGCGGCGCGAGTGGTCTCCTCTTCCCGCGCGAGAGCCGACCTGCGGGTGAGTGTCTCGTGCTCGAGCGCGGAACGGCCCTCCTCGAGTTCCTGGGCGAGAGCGGCACGGGCGGCCGCGGTGTCCCGGTTCAACGCCGCCGTGGTCGTCGCCACCACGGTCTCCAATTCGGCGGATCTCGTCGTGATCTCGCGCTCGAGATCTGTCCGCTGCTGCTCTACGTCCCTGGCGAGGTCGCCGAGCTGCTTCTCCTGGAGGCTGTCGAACTCCGCCCGCCCGTGCTCGGTGTCGCGGGCGAGTCTCGCGGCCTCGTCGCGGGCGTCGGTGACCTCGCGCATGGCGACCGCCCTGACCTCCGCGGCATCGCGGTCGGCGTCGGCCCGGAGCGCCGCGACCTCTCGTCTCGTCGTCGAGCGCGACTCGGCCGCCTCGGTCGCGACCGCGCCTCGGATCGCTGCGGCTTCCCTGACGGCCTCAAGCGTGATCTCCTCCGCCCGCGCCGTCGCATCGGAGACGATCACCGACGCGTCCTCCTCGGCCTCGGCGAGGATCGCGGCGGCACGTTCGCGGGCGGAGGACGCGAATCCCTCCGCAGTCTCCATCGAGTCGACGCGGAGCTTGTGCATCTCGGCCTGCACGCTCGCACGTAGCCGATCGGCATCGTGGTCAGCCTGACTGATCAGACGGGTCGACTGCTCCTCCGCGAGCCGGAGCATATTCTCGAGCTTCGAACCGAGGCCGCTGTAACTCGGGGCGTCCGCTTCGGCGAGCTCCCCACGCAGGCTCTCGACGGTGGCCGACAGGCGGCGGACCTCCTTAGCGGCATCGGTCTTGTCGCTGTTCGCGGTGATGAGCTCGCGGCGCAGATCCTGGATCGCCTTGTCGACCTCGTCGCGGTTGTAGCCGCGCATCGCCGTGCCGAAGGTCTCGTCGTCAGTTGCCACGTTGTCTCCTGGATGCGCGGGCTGCTTTGGTGACCGGCCCGACCGGAACCACCTTATCCAGTGCGGTAGCAGCCGTGATGGCCGCGCAGGGGAGAGGCGAGCGGGCCGGACCTCGACCTGATTCGGCAGACCCAGGGCGATCGGCTATTCTTTACTGTCTTTGGCTGCGGCTGCTCCCGTAGCTCGGTCATATCGGCCGTGGAGCGCCAGTCACACCGTGACGCGTCCGTGGCAGTAGCCCGACAGGACACGACCGACAGAAGCAGATCCGGTGGCACCCGACCGGCGAAGGGAGAACAGCCTGTGCGCTTCGTCCTCGCGCTCGTGAGCCTCGCCCTCGCCGTCGGTCTGATCGGATGGGGTATCGCGCAGAGGACGGTACTCGCCGGCCCCGACAGCCTGACCGCCGAGGGCGTCGTCGCCTCCGACGCTCCGGTCACCGTGATCGACGGAGAGACCCTGAACGCCAATCCCGGTCTCCAGGAGCTCAATATCGGCGGCGACCTGATCTTCGCCGCCTACGGCCGCACGACCGACGTCCTGGCCTGGGTCGGTGACGCGTCGTACAACCGCATCGGATTCGACGAGGAGTCGCTGTCCTTGACCGACACGCTGGTTCCCGGCGACGAAGACACCGTCCCGTCCCCGGTCGGATCCGATCTGTGGCTGGAGGAGTACACCTCCGAGGACGAACTGCGGATGCTCGTCAAGCTCGACCCCGAACTGTCGGTCATCCTCGTCTCCGACGGTGAGGAGCCCGCGCCGGCGTCGCTCTCGCTGAGCTGGCCGCTGGACAACCGCACGCCGTGGGCGGTGCCCGCACTGCTCGCCGGTGCCGGGATGCTGCTTCTGGCGCTGATCTTCTTCCTCTGGGCTCTCCTCCACCAGCGCCGCAACCGCGGTCCGCGCCGGAAGAGCATCCGAGCCGCGAAAGGCCCTCGAATGCCGAAACTCCCTCGTCAGCGCAGCTACCGGGTGCGCAAGCCCAAGGCGGTCACAGCCAAGGGACGCCGCGCCACCCGCCGGATGATCGCCGTCGTGCCGCTATCGCTCGCGGCGTTGGTCGCTCTGTCAGGGTGCTCTACCGGCGCGCTGCCCATCGCCGCGGATCTGGCCGCCGCATCCGCCGCCCCCGCGGAGCCGAGCGACGTCCAGGCCGAGGAGACGACCTCGGCCGCCGCGACCGTCGGCCAGGTACGCGACATCGTGCGGGACGCTGCCGAGGTCGCCGCGACCGCGGACGCCGCACTCGACGGGGCCGCCCTCGAGGCACGTTTCACCGGCCCCGCTCTCGAGGTGCGGCTCGGCAACTACGCGGTGCGAGCGAAGGACAGCGCCTATCCTGCGGTGCCGCCGATACCGACAGATGACTTCCGAGTCATCCTGCCTCAGATCACCGGCGAGACCTGGCCTCGCTCGATGTTCACCGTGGTGCTGCCAGCTGACGAGAACGCCGCTCCCGTGGCGCTGACCCTCGTGCAGGAGACGCCGCGCGAGCAGTACAAGGTGACCTACGCCGTCACTCTCGAGCCCAACGCCGAGCTGCCGGAACTCGCCCCCGAGGGGATCGGCGCGCTGCCGCTCGGCCCGGAGTCGCCGCTGCTGTCGACGCCGCCGAGCACCCTGCTCCCCGCCTACGTCGACGTGATCAACACCGGCGAGGCGAGCGTCTCGTATCCGCTGTTCGACATCGAGAAGGACACGCTCATCCCGCAGCTGACGAAGACCCGCGACGATCGGAAGGCGACCATCGATGCGTCCGCCTCGATCGAGTTCGCCAACGCGCCGGGTACGGCGGAGACCATCGCCCTGTCGTCGAACGAGGCGGGTGCACTCGTGAACGTGTACATGACCGAGTCGGTCACCGTGAAGCCGGTGGAGGCCGGGGCCACCATCAACCCCGAGGGTGCGGTGAAGTCGCTCTCGGGTCTCACCAGCACCACCAAGGGCGTCTCCGCCCAGTACGGCGACCAGCTGTTGTTCTACATCCCCCCGGTCGGCTCGACCGACAAGATCGTGCTCCTCGGCTTCAGCGAGGG
>CAXTLO010000141.1:0-7377 GCA_964244965.1 uncultured Marisediminicola sp. | reverse complement strand
TCTCGTGCTGGTCGTGCCCTGGTCGATCGACAGGATGTAGTCGGTCATGGGTTAACTCCTCGTAACGGGGTGTAGATAAAAGGGGATGCGTGAGAAAGCCCGAGTGCGGGCTGGGGGATCGACCGACCACTTCCGGGTGGGAAACCGTCGGACGATGCGGGTCAGCTGAGGATGGGCAGCAGCGGGATGGAGAGCAGTCCCGCGAGCACGCCACCGACGACCGGGCCGACCACCGGGACCCAGGAGTACGACCAGTCGCTCGAACCCTTGCCTCGGATCGGCAGGATGAAGTGCGCGATGCGCGGGCCGAGGTCGCGGGCAGGGTTGATCGCGTACCCGGTCGGGCCACCGAGTGACGCGCCGATGCCGACTACGAGCAGCGCCACGGGGAGAGCGCCGAGAGCGGCGAGTCCGCCGCCCGGTTCCTGCCGGCTGAACGCGATGACGACGAACACCAGGACGAAGGTTCCGACGATCTCGGTGACGAGGTTCCAGCCGTAGCTGCGGATGGCGGGGCCGGTGGAGAAGACACCGAGCTTGTTGGCGGCTTCGGGCTCGTCGTCGAAGTGCTGCTTGTAGGACAGCCACACGAGGACGGCCCCGAGGATCGCACCGAGGAACTGGGCGAGGATGTACACGATCACGGAGAGGAAGCCCACCTCGACGCCCGAGCCGAACTCGGTCGCCCCGCTCGCGACCAGCCCGAGCGTCACCGCCGGATTCAGGTGCGCACCCGAGTTGTAGGCCGCGATGACTCCGGCGAAGACGGCGAGGCCCCAACCGAAGTTCACCATGAGGAATCCACCGTTGAATCCCTTGGTCCCGACCAGCGCGACGTTCGCGACGACTCCGCATCCGAGTAGGACCAGCAGCAGTGTCCCGATCACCTCGGACAGGAACACGATTCCTAGATTGTCCATAACGACCTTCCTGACGGCACCGTGATGCGCCGTAAACCGGAACACCATCGGTGGTTTAGCACCACCATAGACCCGCATCAGGCGTCGCAACGAGGGTGACTCACGAGTGATTCCGTGCCTATCGACGAGTGGTCGTCGCGCGGTAGGTTGGGCCGCACGATCGACGTCGCTCGGCACGACTTCGGCGGCTTACGACCCGGCTGGAGGATCACATGAAGAAGCTCATCAACGACCCGCAGGACGTAGTGATGGATGCGGCGCGCGGTGTCGCGGCGGCGCATCCGGATCTCCTGACGGTGGTGCATGACCCGATGTACATCGTGCGCAAGGACGCGCCGGTCAGTGGCAAGGTCGGCATCGTCAGCGGCGGTGGAAGCGGTCACGAACCGTTGCACGGCGGTTTCGTCGGGGCGGGGATGCTGGATGCCGCGGTGCCCGGGCCGGTCTTCACTTCGCCCACGCCCGACCCCATCCTGGCCGCCACCAAGGCCGTCGACGGGGGAGCGGGTGTGCTCCACATCGTGAAGAACTACACCGGTGACGTGCTCAACTTCGAGACCGCCGCGGAACTCGCCGAAGCGGACGGGATCACCGTGCGCTCGGTCGTCATCGACGATGACGTCGCGGTCAAGGACTCGCTCTACACCGCGGGCAGGCGGGGTGTCGCGGGTACGGTGCTCGTCGAGAAGATCGCCGGTGCCGCCGCCGATCGCGGTGACGACCTCGACGCAGTGGTCGCGATCGCCGAGAAAGTGAATTCGCAGGTGCGCAGCATGGGCGTCGCGCTCACCCCGTGCACGGTGCCCCACGCGGGCGAGCCCAGCTTCACGCTCGCGGAGGATGAGATCGAGATCGGGATCGGCATCCACGGCGAACCGGGGCGCGAGCGCATCAAGCTCGAGCCCGCGGACGCGATCGTGGACCGGATGCTCGGCCCGATCCTTGAGGACCTGCCCTTCTCCTCTGGCGACGAGGTGCTGCTGTTCGTCAACGGGATGGGAGGAACCCCGCTGATCGAGTTGTACATCGCCTTCGGACACGCCGCGGAGGTCCTCGAGGCTCGGGGCATCCGCGTCGTCCGCACCCTCGTCGGCAATTACGTGACCTCGCTCGAGATGCAGGGGATGTCGCTGACCGTGCTCAAGCTCGACGGCGAGCTGGTCGAGTTGTGGGATGCGCCCGTGCACACCGCTGCGCTCCGGTGGGGCCGCTGATGCCGCTCGGTGTCACGTGGACCGTCGCATGGGTGCGCGCCAGTGCGCAGGTGATCGCCGACAATCGCACCGAACTGATCAGCCTCGACCGCGAGATCGGCGATGGCGACCACGGCGAGAACATGCATCGTGGATTCACGGCGGTCGTCGAGCGCCTCGACTCGCTCGATGACGACTCGACTCCCGCTGACGTGCTGAAGCTGGTAGCCACCACTTTGATCTCGACCGTGGGCGGAGCGTCTGGCCCGCTGTTCGGCACCGCCTACCTGAAGGCGGCGGGTTCGGTCGCGGGTCAGCACGAGCTCGACGGCTCCGCGGTGGTTGCGCTGCTCACTGCGGCGCGAGACGGGATCGTGCTGCGCGGCAAGGCCGAGGTGGGCGACAAGACGATGATCGACGCCTGGACTCCGGCTGTGGACGCGGCGTCGGATGCCGTAGCGCGAGGCAGCTCCGAAGCCGACGTGCTGGATGACGCCGCCGGTGCGGCAGAGGCCGGAGCAGCGGCGACCGAACCACTGGTTGCCCGCAAGGGCCGGGCGAGCTACCTCGGCGAACGCGCCATCGGGCACCGCGACCCCGGCGCCCAGTCGACCGCGCTGATCCTGCGGGCTGCTGCTCGAACGGCATCGGCGTGACCCGTGCGCTCGGGGTGCGCTCGTGAGCGTCGGCCTCGTGATCGTCTCGCACAGCGAGAAGATCGCCATCGGGATCACCGAGCTCGCGCGGCAGATGGCCCCCACCCCGCGGCTGGTTGCTGCCGGAGGTACTGACGACGGGCGGATCGGTACGAGTTTCGACCGGGTGACCGCCGCCATCGTCGAAGCCGACGACGGCGACGGAGTCGTCGTTCTCTGCGATCTCGGCTCTGCCATTCTCACCGCCGAAACCGCGCTCGATCTGCTCGATGATGACGACGTCCGTTCGAGGGTGCGCATCGCCGACGCGCCGATCGTCGAGGGAGCGGTCGCCGCTGCGGTGGCCGCCGAGACGGGGGAGGGGCTCGATGCGGTGGTCGCGGCGGCGGGCACGGCGCGAGGTGAGAGTGCGGTAGCGGATGACGCGGCACCGAGTCATCCGTCCGATGCCCGTGTCTCGACTCCTGTCTCGGGGTCGGCGACGTTGGTGAACCGGGAGGGACTGCACGCCCGGCCCGCGTCGGAGTTCGTGCGGCTGGCCGGATCCTTCGACGCTCGCGTCACAGTGAACGGGGTCGACGCGAAGAGCCTGCTGCGGATCATGTCGCTCGGCGTGACCGCGGGGAGCGAGGTCACCGTCGAGGCCACCGGGCCGGACGCCACCGAGGCGGTCGATGCGCTGGTGGCCCTGGTCCGCTCGGGATTCGGCGAACCAGCACACTGACGATCGGCCGCGCCGGCCTGGGTCGGCGCCGGCCAGTGGAGGATCGCGCTCCTGAGCGCAAGGGTTTGCGCCCACCCTCCTGACGGGAAAGCCTTAAGGCTACGACGAACGAATATCACGAGGAGTACGTATGTCTGAACGCAACACCCTGATCCGGAGCATGCACGATGTCGGGCTCGCCGCATGGTTCGGCGGTTCACTGATGGGCGCCGTCGGCCTCAACGGCGCCACCGCCGAGGCGAAGGACCCGACCGAGCGCCTTCGACTGTCCTCCCTCGGGTGGGGGAAGTGGGCTCCCGTGCAGCTGGGCGCCATCGTCATCCACGGCATCGGCGGACTCGGGCTCATCATCTCGAACAGGGGCCGTCTCGCCGCCCAGTCCGAGGCGCGCACCAACACCGTCGTGAAGCTGGTCTTCACCGGGCTCGCCGGCGCGATCTCCTTGTACTCGGGCATCCTGGGTGCACGCATGGGGAAGCACGCCTCCGAGGGTGCGGCCGGTGTCACCGAGCCCCAGGCCGGCGCATCGGACGAGCTGGCGTCGTCGCAGCGGCAGCAGAAGCTCCTGCAGTGGCTGATCCCGGCGTCGACCCTGGTGCTGGTCGTGCTCGCCGCACAGCAGGGCGAGCAGCAGCGACCCGCCGCCGGTTGGCTGCGCGCGCTCCGCACCAACTGATCTTCGCTTCGGCGATACCGGCCGGGCGCCGGAGGGAAACCTCCGGCGCCCGGCTTTCGTCTGCCCGGCTTTCGTCTGCCTGGGTCACAGGTCGACCGCGCGCCTCTGATCAGAGCCTGGCGAGTGAACCGGCCTCCGAGAGCGGAAGCCCCAACGTCACCAGGAGCCGTTCCACGAGATCCTCTTGCCATGATGCAGGCAGCGTGTGAGGAGACACATGCCAGGTGTGCAGTGCGCCCACGATGGAGCCGGCGATCATCGCGAGCAGCAGTTCTTGATCGACGTCGACGAACTGCCCGCTCGCCTGGCCCCGGCAAACGATCTCTCGCGCTAGGGGGTCGATCGCCCGATCCACGTCGAGTACCCGGAGTCCATTGACCGCGAGTATCACCGCCGCCTCATGATTGGTCTCGACGAGGTCGACGATCGCCCGGAGAGCGACGGCAGCAGCATGCGGGGCATCGGTTATCTGAGCCGTCGATCGAGCGAGCTCGACACCGGTGCTTGACAGCACGTCGGCGATCGCCGCTGCGAACAGCTCGCCCCTACTCGAGAAGTGATTGTAGAAAGATCCAAGTCCTACGTCGGCGGCCCGGGCGATCTCCGAGATGGGCACCGTCGCATAGTCGGGGCGTCGAAGCAGAGCGCGAGCGGTAACGACAAGGGAGCGCCGCGTCGCCTCTCGGCGCCGATCAGTGCGCGAAGAAGATCCCGTCATCTCGCTCTCGGCCATTGCTCCTGATCTCCTTCGCCTGTACGCAGCCTCTCACATACAGGTCCTCATCAGAATGAAATGTCAGACTTGACGAAATCGTCACCTGAAGGTCGTGAGTGAAGTAGGGCGAAGGAGAAAGAATGAAGAACTGGCTCATCTTGATCGCTGCCATCGCAGTCGAGGTAGCGGCGACACTGGCACTGAAAGCGGCGCTCGACAATGCCCTATGGGGACTGGGAGCCGTCACGGGCTACCTCGGCGCCTTCACGCTCCTGTCGGTACTCCTTCGACGCGGCGCGCCGATCGGCACCATTTACGGGATCTGGGCCGCGTCCGGAGTCGCCTTGACCGCGATCATCGCCGCGATCCTGTTCGACGAGCCCTTCACAGCTTTCATGGCTGTCGGTGTCGCGCTAGTGGTCGGTGGTGTCATTCTCGTAGAAACCGGAACTGTGGCCGCCGCCGCTGACTCGAGCACGAACGGTGCACCGTGACCTGGCTATTGCTTGCCCTCGCCGTCGTCACCGAGGTCGGTGCAGCGCTGTCACTCCGCGCATCCCAGGGACTGAAGCGGAAACGATGGCTCGCCCCCGTCGCCCTCGGCTACCTCACCGCCTTCGGACTGTTGACCGTCGTGTTGGCGATGGGGATGCCGGTCGGCGTTGCCTATGGCATTTGGGCGGCCTGCGGAGTAGCACTCACCGCAGTGGGCGCGCACGTGTTCTTCAAAGAGGCTCTCACTGTGCGCATGACCGTCGGTATCGCCCTCATCGTGGTCGGGGTTCTCGCGATCCACTTGGGCTCGCAGCTCTGAACGGGGGAGAGGGCCCATCATCTACCCGCACGACGCTGCCGGCCCGAGACTCAGTCACTCGTCGCCCGCCACGACGACCTTCACGGTCGAATGCTTCCGGCGCAGCAGCTTGAGCGGCTCATAGGCAGCCGAATCCCAGAAGCGCTGAACGTCCTCCTTCGTCGAGAACGCGTGGATCACGAGCGAGGCCGGTGTCCACTCGCCTTCCAACACGGTGACATCCGCGTCGCTCACGAGCGTGTGTCCGCCCATCTGCTCGATGAGCGGGCCGACTCCTCCGATGTACTCCTGAAACCCTTTTGCATTGAGAACGTCGAGTTCGATCACGACATATGCAGTCATCGTTGTCGCTCCTTCCGGCGGGTGTCCGCCTTTCTGACCAATTTAGGAACGATTCGCGGTACTTCCAATTATTGAAACCGCTGATCTATACGCGAAGGTCCTCCGTGATTGATAGCGTTGGTGGGTGGATGTATTGAGCGATGTGATCCGCACGATGCGGCGAGGGAACCCGAAGTTCACGCGGACTCGGCGCGACAACCGCTGGGGGAACGTCTACGGTCCCTATGACGGACTCGGTTTCCACATCGTTCTCGAGGGCGGCTGCTGGCTGATTCAGAAGAGCACGTCGCCCATCCGTCTCGATGCCGGCGACGTGGTCTTCTTCCCTCGGGGGGCCGAGCACGGGCTCAGTGACCGCCCGAGCATCCGCATTGATCAGCTGCCAGCGGCGCCCGTGGTCGACGTCGATGACGATTCACATTCAGAGCCAGGTCAGCTCAACCGTGTCTTCCTCTTATGCGGCGCTTACCGGCTCTCGCACGGAAGGACTCACCCCCTCCTCGACGCTCTGCCGGAGGTGATTCATCTGCCCGCCGAGAACGGTCGCGATGCCCGGCTGCGTTCCGTCATCGAACTTCTCGCTGTCGAACTGCAGGAAGCCGGACCGGGCAGCGATGCAGCGCTACCCGCACTGCTCGACTTGCTCTTGGTGCACGTCATCAGAATCTGGTTGGAAGACCAAGCACACGTCGGTCGCGGAGCAGACTGGCACGGTGCCCTGACGGATCCGAGGGTGGCTTCAGCGTTGATCGCGATCCACGAGGAGACCGAGCGACCGTGGACTCTTCAGAGTCTCGCAACGAGGTCGGGCATGTCGCGGTCGGCCTTCGCGCGCCGATTCACGGAGCTCGTGGGTCAGACTCCGGTGTCGTACTTGAACTGGTGGCGCCTGAATATGAGCACGATCATGCTGAAGCAGTCCGAAGCGACCATCCGGACGGTCGCACACCGGGTCGGCTATGGATCGGAGTTCGCATTCGCCAACGCGTTCAAGCGAGAATTCGGTATCGCACCCGGGCAGTATAGAAGGCGAGAGACAGAGCGATTCGACGCCGGCTAACGTGTCGGCGCCCCCGCTTGTTGACATAATGTGCATTATCAGCGCGCACCGCCCGCGCAGCTGGGCTCGCGCCGCAACCACCGTGCGCGATGCGAGCATGCGTTCGGCATCGTACGCCGCCCGGACTCGCGCTGACGCCTCTGCCGTCAGCAGAACCACCGCGTCGCGAAATCCGGCCGCGGTACCGTCGAGTCGGGAGACAGCACCGTCACGGTCGACATGGCTGCTCCCCGATCGGGAGGCACAACCATGGAACTCGTTTTCGTGCACGGCGCAC
>CAXTLO010000140.1:0-7393 GCA_964244965.1 uncultured Marisediminicola sp. | reverse complement strand
GCGCGCATGTCGTAGCCTGAGGCCGTGGATATACGAATCGGCATCGCCAACACCGCCCGAGAGATCAGCTTCGAGACGTCGCAGTCCGCTGCGGAGATCGAGCGGGTCATCACTACTGCACTCGACGCGGGCAGCACCTTCTTCACCCTGAAGGACGACAAGGGCAAGCTCTTCATCGTCCCGACCGCGAACCTCGCCTATGTCGAGGTGGGTTCGGACACCGCTCGCCGCGTGGGCTTCGTCGGCTGACCGTGGAACTCCTGTTCGTCGTGCTGGGCGGCGTGCTGCTCGGCGTGCTGGCGCGGTACACGATCCCGCAACGGCACACTCACGGGGCGTTCCTGCTTCCCGCCCTGGGTGGCATCGTCGCCGCAGTGGTCTGGGCGGCACTCACGTGGGCTGGCTGGCGATTCGACGGCGGCTGGATCTGGGTGGTCAGCCTCGTGCTCGCCGGTGCCGCGAGCATCGTGGCCGCGATCGTGCTGCCGCGGCGACGCCAGGTCGCCGACGACCGGATGCTCGCACGCCTCAATCGCCCCTGACCTATCGAGGGTTCTGACCCATCGAGAGTCCCGACCCATCGAGGGTATGGAACCACGGGCATGGGCCATCCGGCTCCGTCGATCAGGCGATCAGGCGGTCAGCCCGAGGGCATCCATCCGGCGGGTGTGCGCCGCGATGAGCTCGGTGAAGACCGGCTCGAGACGGGCCTCATCCGGCGCCGTGTTCTCCGGGGTCGCGAGGGCCGATCGTGCGATCAACAACGTGTCGCCCACGAGCCGCCGGCCCCACAGCGCCAGACGTGAGGCCAGTCGCGGATTGTCGGCGATGGCGGTCGAGAGCTCGCCGATGATGTGCCCGCTGGCCGAATCGGGTGCGAGCAGCGTCGACAGCCGGGTGCGCTGGTCGTCCGGCAGCCCATCCGCCAGGCGCACGAAGAAGTCGTCGAGCAATCCCGCGATCACGTAGTTGGTCACCAGCGACTCGAACCAATCGCTTCCGGCGGTGTCGTGCCGGAAGGCATCGGTCTCCGCGGTGAACGGCGCCATGGTCGCCACCGGATCGAGTCCGGCGCGCTTGAGCTCTCCCAACAATCCGTCGTACTTGGTCATCGACGACTTGGCCACCTGGCTCATCGCCGCCTTGCCCGCCGGTGTCGGCGCGGTCGCGACAGCGTGGGCGGCCGCCTCGAAGATCGACAACTGCAAGTACGCAGCGCGGCCCAGATAGGAGGGAAGCCCGGGGGTCAGTTCACCGAGCGCGACACGATTGACCGGTGTGGATGGATGCCGCACCAGGCGGTGTCGCGGCCGCTGGATGGCGTCGTGGATCCTGCGACGACGGAAGAGGGAGACCACGCCGACAGCCTACCGCCGGGGTCTCGACCGGCCGCCGAGCCGCAGCGCACACAGGCGGCGTGACCCGAGCCAGGCTAAACTCCGTGCAAGCCCCCCATCTGGCGGGGGCATCTGCGCCCCACGAACAAGCGGGCGTACCCGCTTTCATGACAGGGCTCACGTACTCTCTTGACTTTCTCCGATCTCTCCATCGACCAGGACATGGTCGACGCTCTCGTCGCCCATGGCATCGTCGAACCGTTCCCCATCCAGACCCAGACCATCCCGCTCGGCCTCGCCGGCCAGGACATCATCGGGCAGGCCAAGACCGGGACGGGTAAGACCCTCGGCTTCGGGTTGCCCCTGCTCCAGTCCCTCGGCACCAACCCTGAGCCCGGCGTCAAAGCGCTCGTTGTGGTTCCGACGCGCGAGTTGTGCGTGCAGGTGGCCGAAGACCTCGTGCTCGCTGCCTCGGGCCGTGCCACCCAGATCGCCGCGATCTACGGCGGCAAGGCGTACGAGGGACAGATCGAGCAGCTCAAGGCCGGTGCGCAGGTCGTCGTCGGCACCCCCGGGCGGCTCCTCGACCTCGCGAGTCAGCGCATGCTGTCGCTCAAGGACGTCAAGGTGATGGTGCTCGACGAAGCCGACAAGATGCTCGACCTCGGGTTCCTCCCGGACATCGAGAAGCTGTTCGCGCAGACCTCGCCCACCCGCCACACGATGCTGTTCTCGGCCACCATGCCCGGACCGATCGTCGCGCTCGCCCGCCGATTCATGAATCGGCCCATCCATATCCGCGCCACTGATCCCGACGAGGGCTTGACCCAGGCCAATATCAAGCACGTGATCTATCGCGCGCACAACCTCGACAAGGACGAGGTGATCGCGCGGATCCTGCAGGCGGAGGGCCGCGGCAAGACAGTCGTGTTCACCCGTACGAAGCGCGCCGCCGCGAAGCTCGTCGAAGAGCTCAACGATCGCGGCTTCAATGCCGCCGCCGTGCACGGCGATCTCAACCAGGAGCAGCGCGAGCGGGCGATGGCGGCATTCAAAGCCGGCAAGAAGGACATCCTCATCGCCACGGATGTGGCGGCGCGAGGTATCGACGTCAACGACGTCACCCATGTGATCAATCACACGATCCCGGATGACTCCGACACCTACCTGCACCGCGCCGGTCGCACCGGCCGCGCCGGCAAGACCGGCATCGCGGTGACCTTCGTCGACTGGGACGACCTGCACAAGTGGTCGGCGATCAACCGCGAACTGGACTTCGGCCAGCCCGAGCCGACGGAGACCTATTCGTCGTCACCGCACCTCTTCTCCGACCTCGACATCCCCGAGGGAACCCGCGGTCGCCTGCCGGGCGCCGGGCCGGCACGGGCGCGTGAACCCCGCACCGACCGCCCAGCAGGTCGTGGCACCGGAGCCAGCGGCTCCGCGCGTCCCACCGGCGAGCGCTCTCGATCCCGCTCGGGAGGGCAGCGTTCCGGCGGGGAGCCGACTCCGGCCGCGGCCGAATCGCACGGGGACGCGCACCGCGACGGCAACAGCGCACCGCGTCGACGTCAGCGCACTCGCCGGCGCAACCCGGGTTCCGGTCCCGTCGCCTGATCCGTCGGTGGGGCGACCGACTCGCCTTCTCGATCTCGCCGGACGGTCGCTACCCTGGACGGCGTGGAGCACCCGATCGTCATCGATCCCGACGACCCGCTCGTGAGGCGGGTCCGCAGTGTCTGCATGGCGTACCCGGAAGCGACCGAAGTCGCCGCGTGGGGACGGCCGACCTTCCGTGCCGGGAAGAAGATCTTCGTCATGCTCTCGGCCACCATGGACCGGCCGTACACGATCGTCGTGAAACCCGACCCCGAGGACCGCCTCGCCCTCCTGCAGGATCCGCGCTACTTCAGTCCGCCGTACTGGGGCCCGAGTGGATGGATCGCGCTCGACATCGACTCCCCCAGAACGGACTGGGTCGAGGTGGGTGAGCTCGTCGACGCGTCGTACCGTCAGGTCGCATTGAAACGCCAGCTGTCGGCGCTCGACGCGGGACCCGTCCTTCCGGCGTAGCCGATCAGTCGTCGAGCCCGAGGTAGTCGTTGTCGTAGTCGTGCTCGACCGGCGTGGTCGGGTCGGTGTCGACCTGCGTCGACGTGATCGCCGCAGTCCGCGTGCTCAGCTCGACGAGCACCTCGCCCGCATCGATTCCCGGGTCGCTGATCACGGCATCCGCAACGACGATCTGGCTTGACGGGCCGATCAGGATGTCGTAGCCGACGAGGTTTCCGTCGGGACCGACCCCTGGAACGTGGACACTGTCGGACAGCTCCCGGAGGGCGAGCGCCTTGGAGTATTCGAGGATCGCCGCGGCGATCGCATCCGTCGTGGTGATGTCGAAATCGGCATAGTGAATGGTCTTCACGGGTACAGCCCTCTCTCGGCCCCTCGGCGGACGCAGTGGCGGCGTGGACCGGTATCAGTCCTGTCTACCGTGTCGCTCTCGCGGTCGCGAGGCCTTGCACCGCCGGAGCGTGAGACTCAGTCTGGCGCGGGACTGCTTCCGCTGCCAAGCGCGACGATCCGCTCCAACTCATCCGGGGATGTGGTGTTCTCACCGAGCCGATTGGGTTTGCCGTCGCCGTGGTAATCGCTGGAGCCGGTGACGATCAGGTCGAATCTCGCCGCGAGCTCGCGTAGTCGGTCCTTCCCGCCGGGAGTGTTCTCGCGATGATGGATCTCGAGGCCGGCAAGTCCGGCGCGCACCAGCGTCTCGAGCCGCTCCTCCGGGATGACGCCCTCCCGGCCGTACGTCGCCGGATGAGCCAGCACGGGAACGCCGCCCGCAGCGACCACGAGCTTGACCGCGTCGAGCGGATCCGGCGCGTAGTGCGGCTCGAAGTAGCCGGTGCGCGGATGGAGGATGCTCTCGAAGGCGGCGCTGCGGTTCGGGACATGACCCTTCGCGACGAGTGCGTCGGCGATGTGCGGTCGTCCGACGGTTGCTCCTTCTGTGGTCTGCGCGAGCACGTCGGCCCACGTCAGGTCGTAATCGACCGCGATACGCGTGACGATGCTCTCCGCCCTCGTGAGCCGAGCATGACGGATGCGTGCGGTCTCGGCGACGATCCCGGCATCCAGCGGATCGAAGAGGTACGCCAGCAGATGCACGCTGCGCCAGCCGAAACGGGTGCTCAGCTCCATCCCCGGCACCACCGACAGGCCCGATCCGGCTGCCGCGCCGAAGGCCTCGTGCCATCCCGCCGTGGAATCGTGGTCGGTGAGCGCCACCACTCCGAGGCCCGCGTCGATCGCGGACCGCACGAGCTGAGCCGGCGTCTCCGTGCCATCCGAGACGCTGCTGTGCGTGTGCAGATCGATCGGTCCGGGCATCAGGTCATCGTATTGCCCGACCCGGCAGGTTCCCCGCAGCTGCAGCCCATGCGGGGCGGATGCCCGGCCTCCCGCCCTAGGGTTGGGTCGATGTTCCGCCGAATCGCCGCCCTGATCGTGCTCGCGGTCTCCGCGGTCATCCTGTTCCTCGCCGCGTGGCCGCAGGCTGCCGGATTGGAGCTCGCCCCCGTCGCCGCGCAGGCGGTGTCGCTTCGCGGTCTCGCGGTCGTCGTGGCCGTGGTCGCCGCCGGGGTGCTCACCGTGCTTCTCGTCGCGCGCCCCATCCGGCCCATGATCGCCGGGCTGATCGCCCTGTGCCTCGTCTTCTCCCTGGTGACTGTCGCCGTCATCGCCGACCGTGGCATCGGCACGACGGATGACACTGGCGGGGGCACTGACGGTGACGAGAGCGTCGGCATGACGGTGCTGGCCTGGAACACCCTCGGCGACGCGCCCGGCGCCCAGGCGATCGCCGACCTCGCTCTCGAGACCGACGCCGACATCGTCGCGCTCCCCGAGACCACGGAGGGGCTCTCCCTGCAGGTCGGGGAACTGATGGAGCAGGCGGGTCGGCCGATGTACGTGACCGCCGTCGCCCTTGACGACATCTCCAAGGCGCGCTCGACATCCCTGCTCACCAGTGCGGATCTCGGCCAGTACCGGCGCGACGACTCCCGCGGCACGACGCCCGTCGTCCCCTCGGTCGTCGCAGTGCCGGTAGACGGCACCGGCCCCACCATCGTCGCGGCTCATCCGGTCGCCCCGATCCCGGGATACCTCGACCAATGGCGAGAAGACCTGGAGTGGGTGCGCGCCGTGTGCACCGGTGAGGACGTGATCCTCGCCGGCGATCTCAACTCCACGGTCGACCACTACGCGACTCTCGGCAACTCCGCCGGAACCACGATCGGCGACTGCGTCGACGCGGCGATCACCACAGGCGACGCCGCCGTAGGCACCTGGCCGTCCCGTCTGCCTCCGCTGCTCGGGGCCCCGATCGACCACGTGATGGCCACACCGAACTGGCGCGCGACGCGGACCCGTGTCATCCAGGACCTCGATGCCGCGGGAAGCGACCACCGCCCGATCGTCGCGCACCTCGTGCCCGCCGGCTGACCGCCCGCCGCCCTCGGCTGGCAGAATGGGACGATGGCTGAAAGCACCGGATCCAGCGCCCCCCGCGCCACTTCGAATCGCTCGACGACGCCGGCATCCGACGTATTCAAGGACTACATCGCGAGCGGCTGGGCCGCCCGCGACGAGCCGCTCCCGGCTGCGCGAGAGCAGGCGGGCTTCGCCGCGGAACGACGCCGACGCGTCTCGGCGCTGCATCCGTCTCGTACCATCATCGTCCCGGCCGGGGCACCGAAGACCCGCTCCAACGACACCGACTACCCGTACCGCGCGCACTCGGCGTTCGCGCACCTGACCGGCTGGGGCAGCGACACGGTGCCCGGCAGCGTGCTCGTGCTGACCCCGACCGCCGAGGGGCACGATGCGACTCTGTACTTCCGCGAAGCAGCCGGTCGTGACTCCGACGAGTTCTACGCCAACCCCGAGATCGGCGAGTTCTGGACGGGAGCACGGCCGTCGGCCGCGCATGTCGCCGCCGACCTCGGCCTGTCCACCGCCCCCATCGCGGACTTCTCCGCCGTGCTCGACTCGGTGGATGCCGCGACCCTGGTCGTGCGGGACGCCGACCGCGACGTGACCGACCAGGTCGACGGTCGACGCCTGCTCGCGGCAGACATCGACTTCCTCGGCCCCTACGAGATCGACGGAACCGATGACACCGGAGAGCCCGACAGCGCCGGCGACTCCGAGCTCGCGCGGGACCTGAGCGAATTACGTCTGGTCAAAGACGACTACGAGGTCGCCCAGATGCGGCTCGCCGTGGAGGCCACTCGCCGGGGGTTCGACGACGTGGTCGCCGACCGGCCCGCGATCGTCTCCCATCCCCGAGGCGAGCGTCTGGTCGAGGGCACGTTCAACCGGCGGGCGAGAGCCGAGGGCAACACGGTGGGGTACGACACCATCGCGGCATCGGGGCCGCACGCCTGCATCCTGCACTGGGTGCGCAACGACGGACCCGTGAAGACCGGGGACCTGATCCTCCTCGACGCGGGAATCGAGCTCGACAGCTACTACACCGCCGACATCACCCGCACCCTGCCGATCGACGGCACCTTCACCGAAGTGCAGCGTCGGGTGTACGAGGCGGTGCTCGAGGCAGCGGACGCCGCGTTCGCGATTGTTCGCCCCGGAATCCGCTTCCGCGAGGTGCACGCGACCGCCATGGCCGTCATCGCGAAGTACACCGCCGCGTGGGGCCTGCTGCCCGTGAGCGCCGAGGAGTCGGTCAAGCCCGAGAACCAGTTCCACCGCCGCTACATGGTGCACGGCACCAGCCACCACCTCGGCATCGACGTGCACGACTGCGCGAAGGCACGCCGGGACCTCTACCTCGACGGTGTGCTCGAACCGGGGATGGTCTTCACCATCGAGCCCGGCCTCTACTTCCAGCCCGATGATCTCACCGTGCCGGAGGAGTACCGCGGGATCGGCGTGCGCATCGAGGACGACATCCTCGTCACCGCATCCGGCGCGGAGAACCTGTCCGTCGGCATCCCCCGCACCGCCGATGACGTGGAGGCGTGGCTCCG
>CAXTLO010000139.1:0-7424 GCA_964244965.1 uncultured Marisediminicola sp. | reverse complement strand
GCGACTGCCGCCAGGTGCTGAAGAACGTCGACCCGAAGGAGCCGACCGCGAGCGCGAGAGTGAGCAGCAGCACGACCGCGGTCGCCTGCCGGGTGCGCCGGCCGACTTCCCAGGAGGCGAGCGACAGCACAGCGCCACGGGACCATGACCCCACCCGGTCGAGCAGCGCGGCGATCGCGGGCACCAGTCGCACGGCGAGGTAGGAGGTGGCGCCGAGCAGCAGCGCCGGTGCCACGACGAGGAGCGGGTCGATACGCACGGAGGGAACCCCGACGGGCGCGCGATACGAGACCAGCTGCTGGTAGAGCAGCACGGCGATCGCGGCGATGCCGATGTCGATACCGAGGCGCACCAGGCCAAGCGGGCGGATGCGGCGTGCCGCTCGCTGCTCTCCGCGCTCGTCGTCGAACAGCTCGACCGGACGAGCGAGCGGGGCCATCAGAACGCCGACGAACACGACGGCGATCACGAGCGCGACGGCCCAGACCAGGGGCGGCAGCCCCGCATCCGCCGGCATCCCCGCCGCTCGCATAGCCGGATGCGCGGCGATCGCCCGGTAGACGAGCGAGGCGAGCAGCGGACTGGCGACCGCGGCGGCGGCACCGATACCGGCCGCCTCGATCGCCGTGATCCCGCGGATGCCGGCCAGGGACGCCCCGCGCGCCCGCAGCAGTCGCTGCTCGTCGATGCGCGAGTCGGTCAGCAGCCGAGCGCACTGGGCGAGCGCGACGAGCGCGACCAGCAGCAGGAGCAGCCCGACGGTGATGACGGTGGAGCGGGTGACGACGAGTCCGGATGACGCGTCGTCGACCACCTCGGACAGATCGCTCGAATAGATGACCTGCTCGCCGACGTCGCCTGCCTGGGCGGGCACCCGGCTGCGAGCATCGGCGAGCCGATCGGCCATCGCCCCGAGGTCGTCGAGCGCGAGCGTGCGGAAGTCGGGCCGGAATCGGATGTCGACGGTCCGCACCGCGATCGCGGCGCCATCCAGGGCACCTCGTGCGGTGACGAGCGGGCCGATCGCGTCGGTGGCGACGAAGACGCGTGTGCCCGGCAGCGGGAAGTCCCGCTCGATCCCCGCCGCGTCGAGGAGGTCGGGCCTCCAGTACGGGTCGGCGCGATCGTCCATCCGGTACACGCCGGTCACCTGAGCTGCGGTCCCGCCGACGGTGAGCGAGTCGCCGAGCGTGAGCCCGAGTGCCTGCGCGGCGCTCTCCGGGATCGCGACGGCGATGCGATCGCCCGGTTGCGGGGCTGGGCTGTCAGACTCCGCGGCTCGCCCGGGCCACTCGCCATCGACCAGGGTCGCCACCTGTTCGATCCGGTCGAGTTCGCCGAAGTAGCCGAGCACGGGCTTCTGCTCTGCCGGGCCGGCCTCGGCAGCTCCGCTCGCCGGCGGGATGCCTCCGACCGAGGCGAAATCGGTGAGAGCGATCGTCGTGCCGGTTGCCGGCACCGCATCCGCGAGCGCGAAATCGACCGCGTCGGCGAGAGCACTCTCGACCTCGATGATCGGGACAGACGGGGCGATCACGCCGACGTCGATCGCCGCCTCCGCGCCGGGCCTCTCTCCCAGCGCGGAACGGAGCCCGCCCTGCTCGGTCACGGTGACCAGCAGCGCGAGCGAGGTGACCATCGTGGCGGACACGACGGCGACGGCGAGGACCACGAGGAGGAGTCGTGCATCGCTGCGCGCGCGGAGCCGGGCGATACGGGCGAGCCAGGGCACGATCACGCGGAGGAGCCCGGGAGCACGGCACCGCTCACGTCGTTCCCTCCGTCGGGTCGAGCGATCCTCGGCGGTCTCGCTTCCGGTCATCGTAGTGCTGAGCAGGACTCCATCGGGGCATCTGCAGGTCAGCGGTTACCGGTTCGGTACCCGGCTGGATTGAGCGGCTCGATTCACCCGTGCAATGGGCCGGAGAGGAAGGACTACGCGCGACGACCTGTTGACGACGAAGTGCCGATGCGCAGCAGGTTGTTGTCAGGATCGGCGAGTGCGAACTCCCGCATCCGCCACGGGGTGTCGGCGACGGCGGACATCCGAGCCAGCGACTCCCCCCTATCCCAGGCTGCCTGCAGTTCGGCGGTCGACCGTGCGTCGTAGCGCGGGAGCCCGGTCTCGTCGAGGATCGAATGCACCGCATCGGAATCGGCGACCGTGAGGTAGGCCATGCCGGCCATGGTGAACGGGTCGAAGTCGTCGGTCCGGCTGAGGTCGATGGTGATGCCGTCGGCGCGGACGAAGGCGTACCCGTCGTCGTAGGTCTCCACGTCGAACCCGAGCTCGCGGTAGAACGCGACCGATCGCGAGATCGACCGCACCGGGAGGATGGGTGTCGAGGTGCCGCCGGTCCACAGGTCAGTCATGCCGATCAGAGTACCGGCGGGTCACCACCGGCACACCCCCGCCTCGAACGCGGGCCCGTCGGGCGCGCCCATCCGGTACGACGGCGACGAGTACCCCTTCCCCGGAACGGTCGCGCACACCATACTGAGCGCGTGATGACCGCGGTGATCTTCGGCGTGATCGCGTCGACCCCCCTGATCATCGGCGCGTTCATCGGCATCCGCTTCACGCTGCCCAAGCGGCTTCTCGCGATCCTCCTGTCGTTCGCCGCGGGGGCGCTGATCACGGCACTCACCTTCGAGCTGTTCGAGGACGCCTTCGAGCGCGGCGGCATCTGGCTCGCGGCCGGGGGGCTCCTCGCCGGCGCGATCGTGTTCGCCACTCTCAGCGCGCTGCTGGATCGAGCGGCGCAGCCGGGGAAGGGGGCGACGCCCGCGGACGAGTTCGAGGGCAGCGCGAAGCTGGACACGGATGCGGCGGCGTCCGGCAGATCCGCGGCGGCCACCTCGACGCGGGGTGCTGCAGGGCTCGCGCTCCTCGCCGCGGTCACTCTCGACGGAGTACCCGAGAATCTCGCGCTCGGTATCTCGCTCGGCGAGGGCACCGGCGGCCTGGCTCTTCTCGCGGCGATCTTCGTCTCCAATCTTCCCGAATCCCTCGTGGGCGCCGCATCCATGAAGGAGCAGGGCCGGTCGACGCGGTCGATCCTCGGACTGTGGGGCGCCTGCGCGGTCCTCCTCGCCGCGGCGGTGGTGGTCGGCGCCGGCCCGTTCTCGCAGAGCGACCCCGCGCTCGTGTCGCTCCCGCTCGCCTTCGCCGCAGGGGCTGTGATCGCTTCGCTCGCCGACACGCTCATGCCCGAGGCGTACGAGCACGGCGGCCCCGCAGTCGCCCTCAGCACCGCCGCGGGGTTCGTGCTCTCGTTCGTGCTCTCCCTCGCCTGACCGCTGGTCAGCGACCGCCGTCGGCAGTCAGTGCACGCTCGAAGCGCCCGACCAGGGTGCGCAACGCGTTGCGCAGCCCTTCTCCGTCCAGGATCTCGAATTCGAACCCGCTCGTTCCCACGTACAACGCGATTTCGTCGAGCGAAGCGGATCCAGTCGTCAACACGCAGGTACCGTCGTCGCGGTCGACGATCTCGGCGACGGCGGGCCCGAACTGAGCGGACACCTCGAGGGCCGGCGCGTGCATCAGCAACCGCACGCGATGCGGGTACGGCGCGACCGAGATGCTCTGCGTGGTGAACGCGCGGAGCTGATCCTCGGGGATCGGGGTGGGCGTGAACTCGGCATCGAGCGGCAGGCGCGGCGTGAGCCGGTCCAGCCGGAGAGTGCGCCAGGCGTCGCGTTCGACGTCACGCGCCACGAGATACCAGCGTTCCGCGGTGTGCACGATCCGGTGCGGCTCGACGATCCGCCGCACCTCTTCACCGTCGTGACGCCGGTAGTCGATGCGGAGGCGACGCGACTCTCGGATGGCCCGGGCCACCGCCACCACGGTGTCCATGTCGACCGCTTCGCCGCCCCCGCTGAGCGGCACGAGTGCGCGCTCGACGGTCGCGATCCGTTCGCGGGTCTCGGATGACAGCGACTGCTCCAGTTTTGCGAGCGCTCTGGCGGATGCATCCTCGAGTCCGGTCACGGCCGATAGTGCGCCGGCGCGCAGGCCCACGGCGATGGCGACCGCCTCCTCGCTGGTGAGGGTGAGTGGTGGGATCGACGAGCCGATACCCAACCGGTAGCCACCGCCGACGCCGGGTACCGACTCGATTCCGTAGCCGATGCCCCGCAGGTCCTCGACGTCACGGCGGAGAGTCCGTGTACTGACACCCAGTCGCTCGTGGAGAGCGGCACCACTCCAGATCCGTCCGGTCTGAAGGAGGTCGAGCAGGCCGAGTGTGCGATTGGTGGTGCGGCTCATGCATCCATTGTGTTTCGCATTGCGGCCGTTTTGTGACCGCAATGTCGAACACGATGAATCCATGACCAATTCACGAGACCTCATCACCCCATTCACCGTCGAGATCCCGCAGAGCGAACTCGACGACCTGCGCCGCCGCCTCCGCGACGCGCGCTTCCCGGTACCACTGCCCGGAGACGGGTGGGACACCGGAGTCCCCGTCTCCTACTTGCGCACCCTCGTCGAGGCGTGGCAGTCGTTCGACTGGCGCGCCGTCGAGTCCCGCCTCGCTGGCATCCCGCAGTTCACCACCGAGATCGATGGGCAGACGATCCACTTCGCCCACGTCGTCTCGCCGGTGGAGAACGCTGTGCCACTGCTGCTGACGCACGGCTGGCCGGGCTCGTTCCTCGAATTCGTCGACCTGATCGGGCCGCTCACCGATCCCGAGGCGCACGGCGGAGACGCCGCCGACGCCTTCCACGTCGTCATCCCCTCCCTTCCCGGCTTCGGCTTCTCCACACCGGTCGTCGAGGGCGGTTGGACCACCAACCGCATCGCGAGGGCGTGGGTCGAGCTGATGGATCGTCTCGGCTACGACCGGTTCGCAACCCAGGGCGGAGACATCGGCGCCGGTGTCGCTCCGGAGGTGGCGCGGGTTGTACCGGATCGTGTCGTCGGGGTGCACGTCAACGGAGCGCTCGGTGGGTTCGGTTCAGACCCGGACGAGGAGACCCTCGAGGCGATGAGTCCGATCGAGCAGGACCGGATGCGCCGGGTGGGCGACTTCATGCAGAACGAGTTCGGCTACATCTCGATCCAGTCCACGCGTCCGGGACTGATCGGCGCCGCTCTGGCCGATTCACCGGTGGGGCAGCTCGCGTGGATCGTGGACAAGCTCATGGCCTGGAGTCATCCTGCGGAGACTGTCCCCGAGGAGACGATCGGACTGGACTTCGTGCTCGCCAATGCGTCGCTGTACTGGTTCACCGCGAGCGCGGGGTCCGCCGCCTATGTCGGCTACGCACAGGACGACGGCTGGGGCGAGGTCGATGCGAACTCGGGGGTGCCGACGGCGGCGATCCAGTTCGCACACGACATCGGCATACGGGCGACGGCTGCGGAGTCGAACACGATCGTGCGGTGGACGGATGTCGAGGACCGTGGCGGGCACTTCGCGGCGCTCGAGGAGCCCGAGCTGCTGATCGCCGATATCCGAGAGTTCCTCCGACCCCTGCGCTGACCCTCGAGGTCGCTCGTGAACTCCGTCGTTCAGATCGTCTGGACGGCGGAGTTCACCTGCGTTGCTCGACAGGAAGCACGCCTTTCACTTCAACCCTGTCGGGGGCTCCAACTACTCTCCGACAAAAAAGGGAGTCCATGATGTCACGCACAGAGTTACTCGATAGGGCTGCAAATGTCCGCAGAAGGTTAGTAAGCCTGAAACCAGCCGCTCTAGGGCGCGAAGAACAGCCTTTCCCGTCTCTGGTGTCGGTTGCAAGAGAGCTAGCGGTGTCTCGGCTTGACCAGTTCGACCTTAGGGTCGGCACTTCTCCTCGATCGCTGTATGCGTTGGCCGCCTCTAGCCTGCTCGTCATCGCCGGTACCGTATGCCTCCTCGTGCTACTCGTGAGAGTCGATGGGGCGGGTGTCAGTACGTCAGCCATATACGGGGTGGGGTTCGTTTTCAGCATGGCCGCCGTGATGTTCGGGATGCGCTGGTTCGCCGGAGTGTGCTCTCCGGGAACCTTCACCTCAATCGGCAACGTCATGCTGCGGGTAGAACGGGTTCTGCGGGTCTTTGCCCTCACGTGCTCACTGACCCTCTCCGTAGGTGCGACGGCGTTTTTCTTCGCCATGCTCGTTGTGGAGCCGGGCCTTGTTTCGGAGCATGCACCGTTCGTTCTGCTGATTATCTCTTTGCATGTATTAGCCGTGGTCTTCGCGCTTCTGGCCGGCATCAGCACGCCTGCGGTCGCAACGGTTCGTCACCGTAGTAACGCGGCACCGCTGCTCAACCGTGCGCGTGCGGCCTGGTACGTGGCAGCGTTTTGCTTAGTCGCCACGACGACCGTCGTGATCAGCTCGATCGCCGAGGGGACTGTCGCCCCGATTGCTGTCGTCATCGCAATTGCGACCTTCCTCTTGGTGAAGTTCGACAGCCACCGCCGCGAGCTGAATAAGGCGACGCGCATGCTGATTGAGGGTCTCGGAGTGCTTTACGCCGCCGCTTCCACGTCAGCCAAACGCAAAAGTCAGCGCAGTACGTTGGTGAACGCACTCTTGAAAGTTCAGGAGTTGAGCGCTGACGAGGCGGCGCCGATGATGACTTACTTCGCTCCACATCAGGTGATGGATCGTGAACTACAACTCGTGGTCCGGTATCTGGTACTTCGATTCACGTACACACCGGCACCGTCATCGCTGCGCGGCAGGGAGCTTTTCTTCGACCGCCGGTATGGACGCGCATCGACGAGCGAGCTGGTGCGGTTGGCGTCGGAATTTGCGTGGGCGCTTCGCGCAGATTTACTAGGCGAACCCCGAAAGGCCCGTGACCGGAAGTCCGATCGTGTCGGCAGTTCTATTGGCTAACGCAATAGGGGGCGCTCTACCCGGTCAGCATGAGAGCCTGTGGGAGCACCGCATGCAGAGCCTACGGCGAGGGGTCGAGCGCGTTCTCACGCCTTTCGTTCAAGTGCGGCGCTGGCGTTCGAGCGCTGTACGCAGCTGATGAGATGGGGAACGCGACCCGCATCGGCGGCGCGGCCCTCAGCGCGGCATCGAGGTGATTGCCGCATCATCCGTCTCGGCCGCGGGCACAGACTCCTCCTGCGCCAGATACTGCACGGAGATGCGCCGATACGACTTGGTGAAGAAGGCGACGATGGCAGCGGCGACCATCACCAGTCCGGCGACGAGGAACACGAGTGCGATGCCGCGTGCCTCTCCCACGCCGAGCAGCCAGGCGAAGGTGGACCGCCCGGGCTGAGACTCCATGTACGGGATGATGATGAACTCCGCGATGGGGGCGATGAGGAACGCGGTGATGGGCGCGGCGGCGGACTCGAACGCGGCGGCGAATCCGAAGACCCTACCCTGCGTTCTGAAGGGCACCACCTTCTGAATGACGGTCTGCTCGGCCGCCTCGACGGCGGGGATGAGGGTCATGTAG
>CAXTLO010000138.1:0-7470 GCA_964244965.1 uncultured Marisediminicola sp. | reverse complement strand
GACCTCATCGAGCAGGGTCGGCTCGACCTCAGCAACGTCACCGTGACGGTGCTGGATGAGGCAGACCACATGTGCGATCTCGGATTCCTCGAGCCGGTGCAGCGCATCCTCCGGGAGACCGCAGGCGGCGGCCAGAAGCTGCTGTTCTCGGCCACCCTCGACAAGGGCGTGGCGCAGCTGGTGAACGAGTTCCTCGTGAAGCCGGCCGTGCACGAGGTCGCCGGTGAAGACCAGGCGTCGTCGGACATCGACCACCGGGTGCTCCTCATCGAGCAGCGCGACAAGCGCGACATCATCCGCGAGCTGTCCGCCGGCGAGGGCAAGACGCTGATCTTCGCTCGCACCCGCGCGTTCGCGGAGGAGCTCGCCGACCAGCTCGACGACTCCGGCATCCCGGCGACGTCGCTGCACGGCGACCTCAACCAGTCGCGCCGCACGCGCAACCTGCAGCTGTTGACCAGCGGTCGGGTGAACGTGCTGGTAGCGACGGATGTGGCGGCTCGCGGCATCCATGTCGACGACATCTCGCTCGTCATCCAGGCCGATGCGCCCGACGAGTACAAGACGTACCTCCACCGCTCCGGGCGCACCGGCCGCGCGGGCAAGAAGGGTACCGTCGTGACGCTCGTCTCGAAGTCACGTAAGCGCCGGATGGACGAGCTGCTCGGACGCGCCGACATCGAAGCGTCCTACGCCCCGGCCCGCCCGGGTGACGGCGTGCTCGAGGAGCTCGCCGCGCTGTAATCACCCGGTCACGAACGGATGCGGGCGCTCATCTTCGGGTGGCGCCCGAATCCGTTCCAGTGGCGGAAGAATCGCGCGATCAGCACCAATGGCGGAAGTTCTCACGTCGAACGGTCGATTCTTCGGCCTGAGGCGCTCGCCGACCGACCTTCGAGTGACGTAGGTGCCGCCTCGACCGGTTCACGCGAGTGCGGCATCCGACCCGTCGGTTCTCCATGCAACTCACGGATCGTCGCGAGGGTGACCTCCCACTGCTCCATGACGTCGAAGTAGCCGAAGCGGAGTACGCGGTAGCCGGCGCGGATGAGACGGTTCGTGCGACGTCGGTCCTTCGCGGGGTCGTGCCACCGGTCGCCGTCCAGCTCGATCACGAGCCATCCATCGATGACGAGGTCCACTCGGTCGGGTCCGATCTGAACCTGCGATTGCACGTGGAAGCCGAGATCCTCGAGCCGGAATCGTGCGATCGACTCAAGTCCAGATTCCGAGAGGAAGTCGAGCCGGGTCCGCAGGCGGCGGAGGCGCCGGGGTAATCGCGAGAAGAGGGACGCCACCGCAGCGCGGGAGAGAAGCCTCTCGTGCACGGCACTCTCGATCGCGGCCACGATTTGTTCATCGCTTTCATGCTTCGCGAACCGGATGAGCGCATCGGCGAGCGTGACCCGCCATGCTGCCACGTCACTGCCGGTCGGTGAGTGTGGCGCCCACTCGAGCACGAGGTCGCCGGCGTCGTGCTGCGGCGGCGCGAAGGCGGCGAGCGGTGTTGCAGGAAGCTGCACCCGCCGATGGGAATCGCGCTCCAATTGGATACGCACGCGCAGATCGCAGCCCGCCCAGACGCCGTACGACCGCAGCGCAGTCGCTCCGGTGAGTCGTCCGCCGCGGAGTACCGCCATCACCGAGAGTCGATTCGCCGACTTGGTACCGACCCAGCCTGGCCGGATGGGCAGCAGCCCGCCCCCCTTGAGGGCGTTGTCGATCACATGTCGGCCGTGCCCGAGAGCGGCGAGCTGCCGGCGCGACGCGAGACCGCCGAGCCGCGCGACCGTCTCCACCAGTGACATGCCACCACCATGGCCGCTGTGTCAGACGGCCGCGCCTGGCGAGACGGATCAGTGGAGACCGCGGCATCCGCTCGTCTGGGAAGGACAGGTGGCGGCTGCGGCGGGTGGCGGTGGTGGCGGGGCGGATGCGGCGCCGGCGTCGTGCGGCGCCGGCGGGTCGGTGGGCGGCGGGGCGGATGCGGCGGGTGGCAGTTGTGGCGGAAGAATCCGTTTTTGCAGCCGAGAATCTCCTCCCTGCGGTGCTGATCGGGCGAAAGTTCCGCCACCCCCGCCGAACGAGACCCCGCCGAACGAGACCCCGCCGCACAAGCCCCGCCGCACAAGCCCCGCCGTACTAGAACAGCCCGGGCACCACGCCCAGCGCGTTGAACGTCACGTGCGCGACGACCGCCGCGCCGATCCGTCCGGTGAACACGGCGACCGAGCCGGCGGCGAGCCCGAGAACCAGCGTCGACACCCCGGCGATCAGCATTCCGGCACCGGGCGGAAGCTGAACGGCATGCGCGACCGCGAACACGACGCCGCTCACCACGACGGCGAGCACCGACGACCTGCACTGGGCGAGGACCGCCCGAAGCAGCAGTCCGCGGAAGAACACCTCCTCCACCAACGGGCCGATGACCACCGGCGCGAGGATCACCGCAAAGACCCACCAGGCGTCGTAGTCCGCGGCGAAGCGGATGGGCGGCGGCACGGTCGATCCGTAGGAGATGATCTCGAGCAGGCTCGCCAGCACGCGCGCGAGCAATCCGATCGCCACGCCCCAGAGCAGATCGATCGGGCGGAATCGAAGACCGAAATCCCGGATGAGGGAACCGGACCCGTGGCGCAGGCACGCGACGACCACGGCTGCACTCAGCGGAATCCACACCGCGAGGTAGGCGAGCAGCGTCACCACTCGCGGATCGAGAATCCAGGCGCGCCACGCGATGAGCGCCGCCGTGAGTAGCAGCATCGCCGCGAGTCCGAGGGCGGCGTCGATGATGGCGGCGCGGGGCTGCAGCGACCGGACCATCCGGCCAAACTACCGCCCGAGAGCACCTGCGCGGCCAGCCGGGTAGAACGAGCGGTCCGATCACTCGGTCACTGGCCGAAACTGTGACACGATGATCGCGGGGAAGACCCGACCGACCCCTTCACCTGTTCGTAACAAGCTGAAGAGACTAGGCCGTCGAGTGGAACTCCGCGATTACATCCGCATTCTGCGTAAGAGTTGGATCCTGATCGTCCTGCTGGTGCTCGTGGGCGTCGGCGCCGCATCCGCCTACTCGATTCTGCAGACCCCGCAGTACAGCGCCACCTCCAAGGTCTTCGTCTCCACCCAGACGGCGGGCACCACCTCCGAGCTCGCGCAGGGCAACACCTTCACCGTCCAGCGGGTGAAGACCTACTCCGATCTGGTCGGTACCCCCATCGTGCTGCTCCCCGTGATCGGCAACCTGCAGCTCGACGTCACCTCCGATCAACTGGCGAGGAGGATCACCGCATCCGCCCCCCTCGACACGTCGATCATCGACATCACGGTGACCGACACCGACCCGGTGCTCGCCTCGGAGATCGCCAACGCCACGTCGGAGAGCCTGACCACGGTCGTCGGAGTGATCGAGACACCCGACGGCGAAAACACGGTGTCGCCAGTGAAGCTGACCCTCGCGCAGCAGGCGAGCATCCCATCGGTACCGGTGAGCCCGAACGTGCCGCTCAACATCGCGCTCGGCGGTCTCATCGGCCTCGCGATCGGCCTCGGACTCGCGGTACTGCGGGAGACCCTCGAGACCCGCATCCGCAACGAGCGCGACGTGGAGAGCATCACTGACGCCCCCATCCTCGGCGGGATCGTGTTCGACCCGAAGGCGCAGTCGCGTCCGCTCATCGTTCAGGCTGATCCGCGGAGCCCTCGCGCTGAGTCCTTCCGCACACTGCGCACCAACCTCCAGTTTCTCGACGCCGATCGCACCGATCGCAGCTTCGTGGTCACTTCGTCGATCGAGAGCGAGGGCAAGAGCACCACGGGTGCGAACCTCGCCATCGCGCTGTCGGATGCCGGGTCCCGCGTGCTGCTGGTCGATGCCGACCTGCGCCGCCCGAAGGTATCGGACTACATGGGGCTCGAGGGCGCTGTGGGCCTCACCGACGTGCTCATCGGGCGCGCGGAGCTGAAGGACGTCGTGCAGCCGTGGGGTCGCCGCGAGCTGTTTGTGCTCCCCGCCGGTCACATCCCCCCGAACCCGAGCGAGCTGCTCGGATCAGAGCGGATGTCGCACCTGATCTCCGAGTTCAACCGCGCGTTCGACGTGGTCATCTACGACTCCCCTCCGCTGCTGCCGGTGACGGATGCGGCGATCCTCGCGAAGAACGTCGGCGGCACGCTGGTCGTGGTGGCGGCCGGTCGCACGCACAAGAACCAGCTGAAGGGCGCGCTGTCAGCTCTCGAGAACGTGGGTGCCCCGGTGTCCGGACTCGTGCTGACCATGCTCCCGACCAAGGGACCGGACGCCTACGGCTACGGGCGGTACGGGTACGGCTATGGGTACGGATACGGCGAAGGGGCGGCCGCCGACGATACCTCGAAGCGGCCGAAGGTGGAGGCGTGACCTCTGAGGATCGCAACGGCGCGTTCTCCATCCTGATCGTCTGCACGGGCAACGTCTGTCGTTCCCCGCTCGCCGAGCGACTTCTCGCCACGAGGTTGCGCGGCAAGAACGTCTCGGTGCGTAGCGCCGGCACCGGTGCTCTTGTCTACGAGGACATGACCCCCGAGACATCCGCGCTGGTGGAACGCCTCGGCGGGAAGCCCGGCCCTCATCGCGCCCAGCAGCTCACCGAGGCGCTCATCGCCGAGGCCGATCTCGTACTCACCGCCACTCGCGGGCACCGCAGCGAAGTCGTTTCGCTCCTGCCCCGGGCGTCGAGGTACACCTACACGCTGACCCAGTTCGCACGGCTGGTCGACGCCGCACAGGCCGAGGGTTCGCAGCTGTCGGATGACTCTGTGGCGAGCCTTCGGCGACTGGTCGACGACGCCGCCGCGATGCGGGGCTTCGTGCGGCCCGACGCCCCGGAGGACGACGACATCGAAGACCCGTATCGCCGGGCGTCTGAGGTGTATGACCGTGTCGGCGCCGTCGTCGATGCTGCCGTCGCCCGGATCACGGCCGCGATGTCCCCAGTCGGTCGAGGTGCGTGATGGCTGTCGCTCGTCGGCGCTTCGTGCCACGGGACTCGTCGAAACGGCGTCTCTGGATCTACATCGCCGTCGGCGCCTTCGTGCTGGTGGATGTCTTCCTGGTCGTCTGGGCGCTCAGCGGGGCGGCATCAGCTGACAGCGCGTCCGCGCGACAAGACGGCCGGTCCGCGCGCCCCGTCGCACCGAGCCCGAGTCTGAGTCCGCCCGCGTCGCCCAGCCCAACACCGGCCACGCAGTCCGAGGTGCCCGTGTCGGCCGTTCCCTCCGGACGAGTGCTCGCCGCGTTCGACGGCACGACCGCCTGGCGAGCCACGACCGGACCGTGCCCCGCCGCGCGAGCGGCGCCCGAACTGACCGTCGACGCGGGTGCCACGTGGAAGGCGACGGATGCCACGGACACCGGCATCACGGCGGTGCGAGACATCTCGATCGATTCGCCACAGGTCGCGTCGATCCTCGGATTGAGCGCCGATGACTGCTCGCCCCAGGGTGCGCGAACCTTCGTCTCCGGCGACGACTATGCGCCGTTCCCCGACCTGCTCGACACCGCCTGGCTGCTGGATCCGGCGGAACCGGCCGGGGTGTCTGCCCCCGCCGGCGTCGTGGCCGCGCCCTGCGCCGCCCCCGTCGCGATCGCACCCCGTGACGATGTCTCCGCCGCTGTGCTCTGCGCCGACCAGTCTCTTCATTCGACCGTGGACGGGGGGCGGAGCTGGACGTCGAGCCCCGTCATCCCCGGCACGATTAATCTGGCCGAAACGGACACGGGCTATATTGCCGTCACGGCCGGTGTTCGGGATTGCGCCGGGGTGCAGGTGACGCAGTTGAATGTGGCGCTCGCGCTGGGCGCGTCGGGGTGCCTTCCGCTAGATCTGCCCACATCGACGTTGCCGGGAGCCGTCGCCATCGCGCAGGCCGCCGACACCGTCTGGGTGTGGGCAGGCGACAGGGTTTGGCGATCAGGGGATGGGGGAGCGACGTGGCAATGACCACTCACGACGCGACCGAGCGGTGACCGAGCAGATTCAGCGGCCGAAGGTGGCGCGCGCACGCGTACCGGTGCAGGCGCGCGACTGGCGTGACCTCTACACGCTGCGGCTGGTGATCACCGATCTGCTCGTGCTGATCTGGGTCGTCTTCGGGGTGCAGATCGCATACTTCGGTAGCGAGACGACGGATGTCGCATTTCGCGGCGACGCAGCCGACATCGCGCTCAACTACACCGCTGTCTCGGTGATCATCGTCGCGGGATGGATGCTGCTGCTGCGCATCTTCGCCACCCGCGAGTACCGCGTGATCGGTACGGGATCGGATGAGTACAAGCGCATCGCCAACGCGTCGCTGAGCCTGTTCGGATTCGTGGCGGTGGTCGCGTACCTGTTCCAGATCGATGTGGCTCGCGGGTACATCCTCATCGCCCTTCCGGCAGGGATCGTGGTGCTCGTCGCCTCCCGCTGGATCTGGCGGCAGTGGCTCGCGGTGCAGCGCTTCAAGGGCAAGTACTCCTCGACCGTGCTTCTGATCGGATCGGAGGGGTCGACGGCGCACATCGCCGAGCAGTTGCGCAAGAATCCGGATGCCGGCTACCGGGTCGTCGGCGCATGCATCCCCGGCACGTACGACGACGGGCACCTGCCAGGAACCGACATCCCCGTGTTCGGCAACTTCGACGACGTGCAAGCTGCCCTCGCGACCACTGGCGCCGACACCGTCGTGATCACCAGCAGCGACCAGCTTCCTCCGCAGCGGATCCGCGAGCTCAGCTGGAGTCTCGAGCCGGGCCGCCAGCACCTCATCGTGGCACCGAGTCTCACCGACATCGGCGGGCCGCGCATCCATACCCGACCGGTGGCGGGCCTGCCGCTCATTCACGTCGAGACGCCGCGCTACGAGGGGCGCAAGCAGTTCGCGAAGCGGAGCTTCGACTTCGTCGCCGCGACCCTGCTGTTGATCGCCGGATCCCCGATCCTCATCGTGACGGCGCTGCTCGTCAGGTTCACCAGCAAGGGCCCGGTGCTGTACCGCCAGGAGCGCGTCGGTCTGCAGGGGCAGACCTTCCACATGCTGAAGTTCCGCTCGATGATCGTGAATGCTGACGAACAGCTGGCGGCGCTGTTGCGTCAGCAGGGAACGGATGACCGACCGCTATTCAAGGTGCGCGACGACCCTCGGCTCACGAGCATCGGTGCGGTCCTCCGCAAGTTCTCGATCGACGAGCTTCCCCAGCTGCTCAACGTGCTCAAGGGCGACATGAGCCTGGTAGGTCCGCGACCGCAACGGGAAGGTGAGGTCGCGCTCTACGACAGCGCCGCGCACCGCCGACTGTTCGTGAAGCCGGGGATGAGCGGACTGTGGCAGGTCAGCGGCCGCTCCAACCTGTCGTGGGAGGACAGCATCCGACTCGACCTCTACTACGTCGAGAACTGGTCGATGGCGGGGGATGTGGCGATCCTGCTGAAGACCCTGCGTGCCGTG
>CAXTLO010000137.1:0-7517 GCA_964244965.1 uncultured Marisediminicola sp. | reverse complement strand
GGGTACCGCGCGAACCTCCGCTCCATCTCCGCACCGGAGCGGAGGTGGGCGGTGCCGGATGATGGCAGCCACCCATCCATCTCATCGAGGCTGCGGCGGGCACGCACCGCCGACAGCGCTGTGGCGAGGTGATGGCGGGCAGGGTCGGCGTAGTGCACGTCGCCTGCGACGATCACCGGCGAGCCGCGCTCCTGAGCCAACCGCCAGAGCATGTCGTTGTGACTGCTGTCGAGAGGCAGCCCGTGGTCGATGAGTTCGACGACGACGTTGTCGTGCCCGAAGAGGTCGCGGAGGCGATCCAGTTCGCGCGCCGCGGCATCCGCCCCCTCTTCGACCATGGCCTGGCGTACCCGGCCGCGGCGTCCGCCGGTGAGGACGACCCAGTGCCCCTCGGCCCTGGCGGCGAGGTCGTCGAGCCGGTAGAGCGGTCGCCCCTTCTCACCGCCCTCGAGTTGCGCGGCGGTGATGGCGGCGGCGAGCCGGTGGTACCCCTCTTCACGTCGTGCGAGCACGAGCAGGGTGCTGCCCTCGGGTTCCGCGACGCCCACCGGGGGAGCGGTGAGGCCGAGGGAGAGCTCGGCGCCGAACACGGTGGCGATCTGCGGATACGCCTCGGCCGCCTCGGCCAGGTGCACGATGCCGTACAGCCCGTCCCGGTCCGTGAGGGCCAGCGCGTGCAGACCGAGAGCCGCGGCGTGCTCGAGGAGCTCCTCCGGCGACGAGGCGCCGTCGAGGAAGCTGAAATTAGAGTGCGCGTGCAGTTCGGCGTACGGCACCGCGCCCGATCGCGACTCGCCCGCGTCATCGTCTACGCGCGTGGGGATGTACGGCTGCCGCTTGGCCGACCATGCCGGGCTGTCGCCGCCGTCCGCACCCTCCGGGGGCGCACCCGGACGACGTGAATCCGACAGTGCACGCTCGAACTCGGACCACTTGATCGGCGGGTTGCTCCATCCCATCAGTCGTCATCCCCGCCGCCGGCCGAATCGGCGTCGGATGGCCGAGAACAGGGTTGTGGTCCTGACATTCGAGAATTCGCGACCGAAACCCTGATCTCGTGCTCGCTCTTCTGCTCGAGGGCGATGAGGAGCTGGGTGAGGTATTCGCCGCACCCCATCAGGGTCGCCCTCGCCCGGTCCTGCTGTGGGGGTCAGTCATGCTGTGCCGGTCAGTCATAGCGCGCTTCCGCCCACCATGACTCGCCCTCATTCACGAGGAGCCAGGCCTGCCCGGCATCGTCGACCACCTGGAACCGGTTGCAGCGCACTGCCGAGGACGCGTCCCACCACCGCTCATCCACCGGCCACGGCCCCGCCCACGCGGTGATCGCCCGCATCGCCCCACCGGAGGAGAGAGCTGCGAGAGTCCCGGACAGCGCACCCCGAGCGTCGACGCTGACGGCGGCGCCCGCATCCGACACCACGGTGACCGGATGCCGGGTCTCGAACACCGTCGACGGCGCCGGGTCGGGCATCCGTCCCTGCCACGGCGAGTTCGCCTCCCGCGTCGAAGCGGGCCGGTCGCCCCACGCGACCAGGTTCTGCCGATCGGCGAGGGAGCGTCCGCCGCCTACCACGGCAGTGAGCACCCCGCCGTGTCCGAGCATGCTCTGCACTCGGGAGAGGGCGTGGTGGATGCGCTCATCGGCGGCAGTACCCCACAGCCCCTGCTCGTGGTGGCCGATCGCGTCGACGCTCTCCGGCACCACCCGCAGGTAGCTCACCGGCGAACTGAGGCCGGACTCGACCGCGCCGGACGATGACTGGCCACCCTGCAGCTGCCAGCGGATCCGGTCGATCACATCCGCCGAGGTGAACGACCGCGGATGCAACCAGGTGCGCTCGGAGGTCTCACCGGCGTCGGAGTCGATCTCGACGCGGATGCTCGTCACCACCAGTTTCGCGGCGGTGATCTGCTCGATGAACCGGTCGGCGGCCGCACGGAATCCGAACGCCACCTGATCGATGCGGTCCAGCGGTGGCTCGAAGTGGATGACGCTGTCGAGCTCCCGCGGCGGAACGCGGGCCACGATCGGGCGGCTGTCCAACCCACCGGCGAGGGCATGCAGCCGGGCGCCGTGCTGCCCGAAGCGGCCGGCGACATCGTCCTCGTCGAGGGCGGCGAACTCGCCGAGGGTGCGGATGCCGAGCCGCTGCAGCAGGGTCACCAGGTGCTGATCGCCCAGCAGACGCACCGGTAGTGGGGAGAGGAATGCGGCCGAACCCCCCTCCGGCACGATCTCGATGCGCGGACGCGTGGTGCTGCGGGCGGCGTGCTCCGCCGTGAACGGGCCGTCGGCGATCCCCACTCTGGCATCGGGCACGCCGAGGGAGTCGAGGGTGTCGAGCAGCCAGAGTGCGGCCTCCTCATCGCTGCCGTAGAACCTGCTCGCCCCACGTGACCGGATGGCGCACACGCCCGGACGCAGTAGCTGCGATCCCGGCATGATCTCGTCGATCGAAGCGAGGACCGGTTCGAAGGAGCGGATGTCGAGTTCCGCCTCATACGGCAACACCACCAGCTCGGGGCAGCGCGACTGAGCCTCCCGGATCTTCAGTCCACGCGCGACCCCCTCGGCTCGCGCCTGGCTCGAGCACGCGAATACCTGCCCCTTCTCGACGAGGGCGATCGGGATTCCCGATGCGAGATCGTGGGCGCGCATCGCCGCGGTCACCGGCCAGTCCGGGCACCAGAGCACGATCGTGCGAATGACCGATCGTGGGCGGGAGACGCCGAGGGCGGCGGGGCGGGGCGGGAAGAGTTGCGTCATCCGGCCAACGCCTCCTGGAACCGGGTCGCTCCGAATCCGGGTGCAAGCTGTGTGGGCGCCGGGGTGACGGCCCAGGGGTGCTGCGCGCGGAGATCGTCGGGCAGCACGAGGTCGACGCTGCGCGGACGCGATGAGGTACGTGAGGAGACCGTCACGGTGACCTCACGGGACGCGAGGTAACCGTGCCCGTCGCCGATCCCGCTCCACCTGCTGCGTGAGATGCTCAGCATCGCCTCGGTCTGCGGCCAGGCGCCGAGCACGATGAGGGTGGAACCACGCTGGCGCAGCCTGGCCGCGAGCCGGGCGACGCTGCCGTCGCTGGCATGCCGGGGCGGTCGGGTGACCACCACAGTGAGCACGTCGGCGATCGCAGCCGTGACCGCGAGCCACTGATCGCCGGGATGGGGCACGAGCACGAGCCGGCCGAGGTCGATGCCGTACGACTCGGCGGCCTCCACCCCGAATTCGGGGACACCCACGACGCCGCACCAGGATCCGGCCGCCGACGGTCCGGCGAGCAGCGCCATCAGGAGCGTCGCGGACCGTTCCACCGAGTACGCCGCGCCCTGCTTGAGTCCGCCGCCGGGAAGCAGTGAGGCGATCGCCGGATGGGTGGGCAGGTCACGGGTGTCGAGCCGGGTGCCCTGCATCTGCCGGATGCGCGCCTGCAGCTGCTCGACGCTCTCGCGTCCATCCGACGCGTCCACCTCGGGATCGGACGGATGTTCGACCCTCCGGCCGCGCCACTTGCGGGGGAGGGCCGCGTGAGCGGGATCATCCGGTGCCGATGTATCGGTGTGTTCTCCGGGATGCTCGACTGGATCGCCGAGGTAGCCGCCATCCACATCCCACAGATCGGTACCTGCGGCGCGGCGCTTGTCTACTCCGTGCTGATCCGACCACCCGGTGTGGTCGAGAGCGGCAGAGGGAGGCATCTCCCCATATTCGAACATACATTCGAACATGTCAATGACGGATGAATCGTCACGGCGTGTCGCGCGCGGACCCGAGACTTGTGCCCTCTAAAGTACCCGCACCTGCCGACATCCGACGGATCAGGCGGTTCTGCGACCTCGCGTACGCAACCCGCGAGCCGCGAGCCGCGACAGTGCACCGCTACCCGACCCTGGTCACCCGCAGCACGAGCGCCTGCGCCGGCGCGAGCGCGGGCATCGCGAGCCCGACGGACTCGAGCGCGCGCCCGGTGAGCGTCACGGCACCCTCGTCCATCCACCGCGGGGGAGCGCTCTGGATGACCCGCGGCGGCGTGCCCAGCTCGACCGGCGAGACCCGGTATGCGGCATCCGGCTCGAGACCCGGCAGCACTACCGAGAACACCGCATCACGGGGTGCCGTCAGACACACCACCGAGAACACGGCGTCGGAGCCGTCGGCGGCGACCACACCGTGCACCTCGATACCCGGATCGGCGGCCTCCGCCCGCACCACAGCTCCGGAGTGCAGCAGGCCGCGCAGCGACGTATACACCGCCACCCACGATCGCACCGCGTCGAGTTCGTCCGGTGTGGCAGCGGTGAGATCCCACTCGATACCCGCGGATGCGAACAGGGCGGTGGCGAGCCGGAACCCGAGATCGGTCGCGCGTCCCGTCACGTGGGCGGTGCCGGCGCCGAGGTGGCTGCCGAGGTACTCCGTGGGCACGAGCAGCGAGGTGTAGCGCTGGATCGCCTGCCGCTCGAGTGGATCGTTGGTGTCGCTGACCCACACCCGGTCGGTGTGCTCGAGGATGCCGAGGTCGATGCGCCCACCGCCGGAGGAGCAGGACTCGATCTCGAGCCCCGGATGCCGGCGCCGCAGCTCGTCCATCATGCGTGCGGTCGCGGCGATCTGCCGGTGAGTGGAGCCCGCGAGCATGTCGCGGTTCTGGTCCCACTTCAGGTAGGCGATCGGGTACTCGTCGAGCAGCGCGTCGAGCTGACCGAGCACGTGTGCGAAGGCGTCGTCGTCGCCCAGGTCGAGCACGTGCTGGTGCCGCCAGCCGATGCCTGCGGGCCGGATGACCCATTCCGGGTGCGCGCGAGCGACATCGGAATCGAGGCTCACCATCTCGGGCTCGACCCAGAGACCGAACTCCATACCGAGCCCGGTGACGGTGGCGACGAGTGGATGCAGGCCATCCGGCCACCTCGTCGCGTCGACCACCCAGTCCCCGAGGGCACGGGTGTCGTCGATGCGTCCGGACATCCACCCGTCGTCGAGCACGAATCGCTCGACCCCGACGGATGCGGCGAGCTCGGCCAAGCGCACCAGGGTCGGCAGGTCGTGGTCGAAGTACACCGCCTCCCAGGTGTTGCAGATCACCGGCCGCACGGGCAGCGGATGACGCGTCCGCAGGTACTGGTGGAATCTCGCCGAGACGCCGTCGAGTCCGCCATCCGACCATGCGGCGAGTACCTGCGGGCCGGCGTACGACTCACCGGGGGCGACGCTCACCTCACCGGGGGCGAGCAGTTCTGCCGCCGCGAGGGAGGCGTGCCCCGAGCTGGCGGATTCGGCGACGACCTCGTGGTCGCCGCTGGTAGCGACGTGCAGCGCCCACACCTCGCCGTGACGGAACCCGAATCCGGCAGTTCCGGCGACCGTGAGGTAAGGGGCGTCGTGGCCGGTGCGTCCGTGCCGCTGCTCGCGGCTCCAGGCACCGGTACTGAAGGGGCGGCGCTGCGGGCGGCGCTCGAACGACCAGCGCCCACCGAAGTCGAGCAACTCCGTCGCACGGGCCGGGACGGGTAGCGTCACGGCCACGCGGATCGGCTCCCAGCCCTCCGCACCGGCGTTGGTCACCGTGGCCCGCGTCGCGAGCAGCCCACTGGGATCCAGACGCAGCTCGAGCGAGACGGTGACGAACTCGGAGGCGTCATCCATCCGCACCACCGCGCTGGTCGCGTCGCGTCTGTCGATCGCCGTGAGGCGCAGCGACAGCGAGGTGGACCCGGCTATCGCGCGACGGCCAGCGATGCCCTGGCGCCCGGTCCAGCCCTCGCCGAGCAGCGGCAGCAGGCTCAGCCGCAGCGGCTCGTCGATCGAGCTCGGTGGCACCGCGGGCGACTGCGCATCGGCGAGCGCCTCGAGCTGCTCGGGTGCGAGGTCGCCGAGGTCGGCGCCCCAGTGCACGATGACGGGAGCCCCCGCGCCGCGGGCATCCAGTACGAGACTGGTGCCCGCGGCGCGGAGGCTGATGATGCTGGCGTCGATTGCTACTCCTGAACGGGGATGGACTGTGCCTCCAGCGCCGCGATGGTCTTCGCCTGGCCCTCGTCCAGGGCGTCGACGAGTGTGCCGCTGCCCCCCAGAGCCGCGCCGAATCCGTCGGACACGTCGGTGTAGGTCTGCGTCATCGTCGGGCCCCAGACGAAGTCGGGGATGACCCGGTCGGATGCCTCGGCGAAGACGTCGTAGATCTGCTGTCCACCGTAGTACTCGCTGCCGCCGCTGAAGGCGGGCAGGTCGGCACCGTCGACCGAGGCCGGGTACAGGCCGCCGAGCTCATTCGCCAGAGCGAGAGCCTCGGGGTCGGTGTTGAGCCAGAGCGCGAACTGCGCGGCCTCGTACGGGTGGTCGGATCCCTTCAGCACGGCCGTGGATGAACCGCCCCAGTTGCCGGCGTCCTCACCACCGGACTCCCACTGCGGCATCGGCGCGACGGCCCAGTTACCCGCGGCGTTCGGGGCACCGGTCTCCAGCGTCGAGGCGCCCCAGACGGCGGACACCCAGGTCCACTGCTGTCCGGTGTCGAACGAGTTGTTCCACTCGTCCGAGAACGATGCGAGCTCGGAGACCTCGCCGTTGTCGATGAGCGTCTGCCAGTACTCGGCGACCTCGACCGATTCCGGAGACGTGAGGTCGACGTTCCAGTTCTCCCCGTCGTTGGCGAACCACTGGCCGCCGTTCTGCCACACCATGCCGGCGAACCAGTTCACGTCGGTCTTCGGGAAGTTGGTGATGTACGACCCCTGCGCCTTGATCTGCGCGGCCGCGGCGGCGTACTCCTCCCAGGTGGTGGGAACGGGGATGCCCGCGGCCTCGAACAGGTCGGCGCGGTAGAACATCGCCATCGGCCCACTGTCCTGCGGGATCGCGTAGACGGACTCCTCTTCTCCGAAGGTCACCTGGCTCCAGGTCCACTCGACGAACTGGTCCTCGGCGTCGAGCACTCCCTCGCACGCCGCGAGGTTCTCGAGGCCGTCCTGCACCCGGAAGTTCGGCAGGGCGTCGTATTCGATCTGACCGACATCCGACGCGTTGCCGGCCTGGATCTCGTTGAAGAAGTTCTGGTAGGTGCCCGCGTTGCCGCTCGGGCCAGTCTGGAACTCGACCTGGATGTCTGGGTTGTTCTCGTTCCAGAGCTCGACGACCTGGTCCATGCCGGGTACCCAGCTGGTGAAGTTCAGCTCGACCGGGCCATCCGACGGAGCACAGTCGGCCGCGGCGCCTCCTTCGGTGTCTCCTCCGGACGAACAGCCGACGAGGGCGAGTGCCGAGACGACGGCCACTGCCATAGTGGCTGTCTTGACGTGACGTTGCATGGTTGTTTCCTTTTCGTTGCCGTGTTTCTTCGAGCGGATGCCCGAAGGGCCTGTCTCCGGGCGGATGCCCGGAGGGGGAGTGACGAGCCAATATCGATGTGAGTGATGCGCTTACTTGACGCCGCCCGCTGCCAACCCGCTCGACCAGAACCTCTGCAGGCCGAGGAAGGCGACGATCAGGGGCACGATCGACACCAGCGCAC
>CAXTLO010000136.1:0-7521 GCA_964244965.1 uncultured Marisediminicola sp. | reverse complement strand
GCGAAGGGCGCGAAACCCGCCACCAGTCCCGTACCGACGCCGACCCCGTACTGCCCGGCGAGCGCCGCACACAAGGCCGAGAGCTGCCGGTGGGTGTAGACGACGCCCTTCGCCGGCCCAGTGGAGCCGGAGGTGAAGAGCACGGCGGCGGTCTCATCGGGAGCGGGCGGCTCCGGAATCGAGTCGGCTCGGCCGAGGCGGATGAGGTCGCCGAGCGAGTACTCCACACCGAGCGCGGTCATCACGGCGGCCGGGTACCTGGCGGTGGAGATGCGTCGGCCGGGCCATCGCAGGGTACGCGCGGCGGCGAGTCCCGGCGGAGCGCCGATAACCCAGTCCGCTCGGGCACCGCGAACCGCGCGGGTCAAGCCGGTCAGGCCCAGTCCGGCATCTGCGACCACGACGATCGCGCCGATACGGAGGCACGCGTACAGCACGGCGGTCAGGTCGGCGCCCGGCGGCACCAGCAGCGACACCCGATCGCCGCGGCGCACTCCGATGCGGTGCATCCCCGCGGCCAGCTGCCGCACGCGCTCGGACAGCAGGCGCCAGCTCACCGTGATTCGGTCAGTGGAACGCATCTGGATCAGGGCGGTGTCATCGCTGCCGGAGAGTTCATCGAGGTACGACCACAGGGGGCGGATCTCGCTGGTCGAGCCCGCGCCTTCGCCGGTCGAGCCCGCGCCTTCGCCGGTCGAGCCCGCGCCTTCGCTGGTCGAGCCCGCCGAGACCTCCTCCACCGCATCGAGGTCGCCGAGCCAGGTGAGCACCGCGGACGCATACTCGCGGTCCTCGGCGACGAGGTGGCCAGCCCCCTCGAAGCGGTGGATGTCGGCGTGCGGCATCCGGTCGGCCAGGTCGTCGAGGTACCGGTCTCCGAAGATCGGGTCGCGCGGACCCCACAGCATGAGGGCAGGCGCATGGACGCCACGCAGTCGATCGGCGATCCGGTCCAGTTCCGGCCGGCTCGAGTGCGCAGCGTCGGCCGGGATGTCGGCGACGAAACCACCGATACCTCCCCGCCGATCGGATGACCGGTACGGCGCGCGATAGGCCTCGCGGACCGCCGGCGTCAGGCGAGGATGCGCGAGGGAGAGCGTCGTCTCGACAAATGCGGGCGTCTGCACCGTCGCCGGCCCGAGCAGTCCGAGTGCGAGCCGCAGCGGAGCGGGGATCGGCTCGTCCAGCGGATGGTGGATGGCGGTGTTCAGCAGCATCACGCCGCCGAGTTGCTCAGGGTGATCGACCGCCCACCCGAGCGACACCACGCCTCCCCAGTCGTGCCCGAGCGTCACGACCCGGCCGTTCAGGTCGAGCGAGTCGGTGAGGTCACCGAGATCGCGTACCCGGTCGCGGAGGGTACGGATGCGGCCGGTGCGCTCCGAGAAGCCCATCTCCAACTGGTCGACCGCGATCACCCGCCACGCGGCGGTACCTGCGCCCGCCGCATCCGTCGCCGCCGTCAACAGCCCGCGCCACAGGTACGACCAGGTCGGGTTGCCGTGCACGCACAGCACTGTGCCGACGGGGCGGATGCCGCGGCGCTCGAGTTCCGCGCCGTTGTCGAGCACGTGCCATCCGCGGTCCTCGCCGGAGGCGGACTCGCGCACCGTGACGAGACGGGAGAAGGCGGGGTCGAGCCCATCGAGCCCGAGGGGCGGCAGTCGCGCTGCCGCGGTGGCCGTCGCGATCCGCGGCAGCCGAGCGGTCACCAGGCCAGTTCCAGCATCGCGGTGTTCAGGCCCGATCCGACGCCCATGAGCAGTACGCGGTCGCCCTTCTTGAGGTTCTCCGCCTCCTGCGCGAGGGTGATCGGAATGGACGCCGGCCCGACGTTGCCGTACTTCGGGTAGGTCAGCGGCACCTTCGAGCGGTCCATCCCGGTGGCCTTGACGATCGAGTCGGTGTGCACGTCGGAGACCTGATGGATGATGTATCGGTCCATGTCAGTCCAGGTCCAGTCGCGCTTGGCCTCGTTCCATGCCGACACCACGAGGTCGAGTCCGCCCTTGAGAAGCGCCTTGGCATTGGTGAACATGCCCTCGACGCTGCCCACGCAGAGGTCGTTGAACTGGGTTGCCGCTCGGGTGACTCCGCCGAGCATCCGGTGGCCGGATGGGTGGGCGTCAGCGGGCCCGAGCACCGCTGCGGCGGCACCCGAGCCGAGCGTGAGGCTGGCGAACTCGCTCATGAAATCGGACCGGGCCAGGTCGCCGTTGTTGAGCCGATCGATCGTGTTGGCCTGGATGTCGTCGGCGTCTTCGCCGTCGATCACCACCGCGTACTTGATCTGCCCGGAGTCGATCAGACCGGCGGCCAGCGACATCCCGTTCACGAAGCCGAGGCACGCGTTGGCGATGTCGAAGTTGATGGCGGATGACGGCAATCCGAGGCCATGGTGGATGCGCACCGCCACGGACGGCTCAAGGTGCTTGCGGGTGACCGACGTGTTGATGAGAAGGCCGACCTCGCTCGGGTCGACGCCCGCCGCAGCGAGCGCGCGCTTGCCCGCGGCGATCGCCTCGTCGTCGAATCGCTGACCGACGTCCCAGTTGCGACGCTCGTGCACGCCCGCGACCCGCTGCAGCAGGCCGAGCGGTAGGCGGAGCCGTTTGAGCGCGGACGCGAGACGGTGGTCGATGTCTTCGGAGGTAGTGATTCGAGGAGCGATCGTGCTTTCGACCGACAAGAGGGCGACGTTGCGATGCGTCGTCGTTGCGTTCCCGTCCAACGGAGCTCCTGTCGGGTCATTCTCGTGCTCTGGTTCCAACCGACCATCATTCTCTCAGGAAGCTGACCGTTGTCCGTACCGGGTCATGGCGGTTGACACGGCGAGCCGCCCCGAGCAGTGACCGCGACGGCGTCGCCGTGCGTCTGCCACCCACGGAGCGGATACGCCGGAAAGATTCCGCAAGGCCTGGCTGCTGCTCAGACGATCGTCCTACGTTGGTCGAGAAGGGCTGAGAGTCAGTCCGGAAAGCAGGTGTCTGATGGGACTCGACGACAAGATCCGTAACGCCGCGGAAGACCTGACCGGAAACGCCAAGGAGAAGGCGGGAGACGCGACCGACAACGAGCGTCTCCAGGCCGACGGTCAGAACGACCAGTCCAAGGCGAGCCTCAAGCAGGCCGGCGAGAACGTCAAGGACGCCTTCAAGTAACGGAAGCGTCATCCGGGCCCGGCACTTCGGTGCCGGGCCTTCGTCATGCCTCCTCAGGTCCGCATCGGCCGGGCGTCGGCGTGCGAGCGACCACCACGCGGAAGGCGTTCATCAGGCGGTAGCGGCCGCCGGAGACGCGGAACGGATGCGCTGCCGCTTCGACGGTGGATGCGAGCTCCCGCATCCGCTCTCGATCCTCGCCCAGCAGCACGCCGCGCACGAGGGCGTCGGCGTCATCGACCTCCCACGGCACGTCGACGAGGCCTGTGGATGTGACTTCGAGACCGGCCGCTTCCATCACCTGCTCCAGACCGCCGTCGATTCGCAGGGGCCCGTCGGGGGCGAGTTCGTCTCCGACGGCCTCGGCGACCGCCCGCTCGATCGTGTCGAGATCGTTCCGCGCACCCTCGGCCCAGTTCGCGATCGCCACGAAGCCGCCGGGGACTGTCACCCGCGTCACCTCGCGAAGCGCCACGACGGGGTCGTCGGCGAACTGCAACGAGTTCACCGCTGTCACCACCTCGAACGACGCATCGGTGCAAGGGATGGGATCGAACGAGCCGAGACGGATGTCGGCGCCGCTCGCCGCGCGCCGGGCAGCGTCGACCATCGCAGGTGCGGGGTCGATCCCGGCGACCTCGGCGCCGAGCTCGCGCAGGAGAACGATGAACTCGCCGCTACCGCACCCCATGTCGAGCACTCTGGTGCCCGGCCCGATCTCGGTCGCGGTGACGATCGCGCGTCGTGCCGGGTCGGCGAGACCACCCCACAGCTCGGACCACGCCTGAGCGACCGCCGACCAGCCGTCCTCGTCCGCGCCGTCCATCCCGCCACGGTACCGCTCGTCACGGATGCGTCGCCGCGTTCCATTACTGGCGCGCGGTCGGCAGCACCGCCTAGGGTCGAGATCGCAGCGGCCGGGCTGACGATCCCGAGGAGTCACCCGTGCCGAGCAGCAGTTCGTGGGATCCGCCATGGCCGCCGATGCGCATCTCGGACGCCGAGTGGATCATCATCCGTGACTCGCCGCGACTTCCGGCAGCCGTCATCCGCCGTCTCGACCACGACGGACTGCCGATCTGGCGTGTGGTCACCTGGGCGCCCTCGTCCGAGGGTCGTCGATTGGTGGGCTACTTCAACACGATCGAGGAAGCGGATCAGGCGGTGCGCTTCACGCCGCCCGACCGCGACGATCTCCGGCAGTACTCATCTGCCCGCACCGAGAAGGAGTGGCAGCTGATACGGATGCGGCAGGCGAGCGTCTGACGATGAGCCGACCGCGCATCACCGCCAGTGATCCGCCAGGATGGGGTCTGCGACGAGCGACCGCATGACACACCGCACAGAGTGCGATCGACCGCCGACGACCCGATCAATCAACGAGGGGACCTGTCATGGACATCACCGACAACGGACCGAACCCGAATGCGTTCGACATCGAAGCCGCGACTAAACAGAACTCGAACTACCGCACCGTCGCCTGGAGCGGCACCTACCTGCAGGTGACGCTGATGTCGATTCCGGTCGGGCATTCGATCGGGCTTGAAGCCCACCCACTCACCGACCAGTTCCTGCGCGTCGACGCCGGTCGGGGTCGGGCGAAGATGGGTCCGTCGAAAGACGACCTGAGTTTCCAGCAGGACGTATCAGATGGCTGGAGCGTGCAGGTGCCTGCTGGCACCTGGCACGACGTCGAGAACACCGGCGACGAGCCCCTCAAGTTGTACGTCGTGTACGCGCCCGTTCACCACATGGCCGGCATCGTGCAGGAGACCGCGGATGACGCTGAAGCCGATGAGGAGTCGGGAAAGGACGAACCGCCGGAGTGGGCAGTGGAGCCCGAGGAGGGCCAGCCTGACGAGAAGGCTTAGGGACAAGGTGTCAGCGGTGATCTAGAGCATCGCATCGAGTTGGTGTGCTGCGATCGAAGCTCCTGCTCGTCTCGGGCTCCGCGACGCCACGGAACACGCTGCCGAGGAGTCGGATCGCGTGCGGTCGTTCACTGGCGTCGATCGCGTAGCCCGAGGGCAAAGTCGTGTCTCGTAATCACTAGCTTTGTGCGGCAGCCAGCGCACGGCGAGATCCCTCTAGAGCATGGACGTGAGGGCACCACCGTCGGCACGGACCGCGGCTCCGTTCGTCGCCGATGCACGTGGGCTCGCGAGGTAGGCGACGAGGCTCGCGATCTCGGCTGGTGCGATGAATCGCTGGAGGAGAGTCGTGGCGTTCTGGCCGACGATTGCGTCCTTCATCGATTCGACAGGGATGGACTGCGCGGTGGCGAGTGCATGGACGGTTGCGGCGACTCCGTCAGAGTACGTAGGACCGCCGAGGACGGTGTTGACGGTGACAGACGTGCCGCGGGTGCTCTTTGCCAGACCGTTGCCGAGAGCGAGCATCGCCGCTTTGGTCACTCCGTAGTGCACCATGTCCGCCGGGACGTTGACGCCGGATTCACTGCTCACGAAGATAATCCGACCCCAATTTCGCTCGAGCATCGGACCCATGAGATGTCGCGACAGACGCACCCCGCTCATGACGTTCACATCGAAGTAGTGAGCCCATTGGTTGTCGTCGATCGTCTCGAACCCTGCCAGACCGAACAAGCCGACATTGTTGACCAGGATGTCAGTCTCGCCTAGTTGATCAAGGAGTCGTGAGACGTCATCGGCTCGGCTGAAGTCGGCGACGATGCCCGAGGGCTTCGTGTGGGGGCTCTCCGAGCGAATGCGATCAACCGCTGCCTCCACACGAGATGTGTCCCGGCCATTGATAACGACGTGCACACCCTCAGCCGCCAGGGTCGACGCGATAGCGAAACCGATTCCCTGACTAGATCCGCTGATGAACGCTGTCTTCCCACGAAGGTCTAATTCCATGACGTTTCCCGTCTGAGCCCCGGACGGGGCACACGAATGACTTGCCTAAGCAAGTCATTGCTGACTTTATCACTTTCTTGGGCAAGTCACGGCACGGCCGTTGGAGATCCCGATCACGTACTCTGGACGAATGCCGCCATCGCTCGAACCACCGGGGCTCAGAGCCGAAACCCTCGAGGTGTGGGCCTCTCTAGCAACTCTTTTGGAACGTCTTCCCGGGGCTCTAGACGCGCAGTTGCAACGCGACAGCGGGCTGACGCATTTCGAACACGGCGTGCTCTACGCGCTCGACGACGCTCCGAACCGAACGTTGCGGATGAGCATTCTCGCCGGGTATGCGAGTTCCACCCTGTCTCGTCTCTCGCGCGCGGTCGGTCGTCTCGAAGTCCAGGGCTGGGTCCAGCGCCAAGCCGACCCGACCGATGGCCGATTCACCCTGGCGATCCTGACCGACAAAGGCCATGACAAGGTCGTCCAGTCGACTCCTGCGCATCATGCCCTCGTCGAGAGACTTGTGTTCGACGCACTCACATCAGCTCAAGCACGACAGCTCGGCGTGATCAGCCGGCGTATCTCAGATGCCATCGACGCAGCGCCTGCCTGGCGGGCACGAACAACCAGTGCGGAGCTCCCGCCAACGCCATAGTTGATTCGATCGAGCGGATTGCGGTGGTTTCCGTTCATGCGCGCCCCGCCATTCAGCGGCAACAGAATGCCGCCATCGAGCGTCGACAGTCACAGGTCTTCCCAACAGCGTTGACGGGCTTGTCCGTCTCAGGATCCCTATCGGACACAAGCAGAACCCGCGCTAGGAACACCGGCGGGCTGTCCTAGGACCTCTCACCCGATCACGCGAGCCGCGGGGTGAGGCCGTCGACGACCATGGCGAGCATGCGGGTGAGCTGCGCGGCCTGGGAGGGGGCGCCCGCGACGGAGAGGGCACCGGCCAGGAGGGCCCCCAGATCGACGGGGTTGACACCCGCGCGCAGCTCGCCCGTCGCGACGCCGGCGTCAAGCAGCATTCCGATCAATTGCTGCACCTCGTCGCACACCGGGCCGCTGCCGAAGCGGCCGGTGGCGCTCATCGCGACAAGCGCCTCGCACACGCCGCGTCGCTCGCGCGCCCACTCGGCGAAGCGCAGCATCCACGCCAGCAGCGCGCGGGCGGGCGGCTCGGCGGCGAGAAGTGCCGTGGCGTCGTCACGCAGCGTGCGCACCTGATCGCGGTAGACCTCCTCGACGAGGTCCTCCTTCGTGGGGAAGTGCCGGTACAGGGTGCCGATGCCCACCCCCGCCCGCTTGGCAATTGCGTCCAGCGACACCGTTTTCTCTGCGGTGAACGCATCAGCGGCCTCCGACAGCAGGCGATCGCGGTTGCGTCTGGCGTCGGCGCGTAGGACAGGCGGCGTTGCGGTCATGGATGCTCCCGAATGCAGGGCGAAAGCGGAGTGCTCTCCGGATCAGAGTACAGTGGCGTAAAC
>CAXTLO010000135.1:1295-7538 GCA_964244965.1 uncultured Marisediminicola sp. | reverse complement strand
CCTTGAAGTAGTCGCCGAACGAGAAGTTGCCGTTCATCTGGAAGAACGTGCCGTGGCGCGTCGTCTTTCCGACCTCCTCGATATCGAGGGTGCGAATGCACTTCTGCACGCTCGTCGCGCGTGCGTACGGAGCGGGCTCGAGACCGGTGAGATACGGGATGAACGGCACCATACCTGCCACGGTGAACAGCAGAGTGGGGTCGTCGCTGACCAGCGATGCGGACGGGACGACGGTGTGGTCGCGCGCCGCGAAGTGGTCGAGGAAGCGGCGACGGATGTCAGCAGTCTGCATGGGGTCCCGTGTTCAGGTGATGGGTGAGGGAAAGGGCGCTACTGCCCGGTCGTCGCATCGCCGCGCAGCTCGGCCTCCCGCGAGCGGTATCCCGTGGCGATGCCCTCGCCGAACTCCCGCGTACGCGCATTCAGTTCGCCGAAAACCGCTCGGCCCCGGGGGACCTGGTTCAGCTGATGGGCCACGACGAAGCCGATGCCGACACCGGCGAGGAGCCAGAGTGCGCTTCTCATGTGTCTCCTAGTTGGAAGTGACGAATGGCCACAGCTGGCGGCGCCGACGGCCGCTCCAGCCTAGTTCCGCGTCCGGGTGAACGAATCGAGCGGGCCGAGCCGGGGAACCGGCGCGACCCGCTCGATGACGGAGGCGAGGACTACCTCGCGGCGTAGTACTCGACGACGAGCTGCACTTCACAGGAAACGGGTACCTCTGCGCGCTTCGGGCGACGGATCAGGCGCGCCTGCAGCTTGTCGATCTCCACCTCGAGATACGGCGGGATCTTGGGCAGCACGTCCAGGTGAGCGCCTGCTGCGGCGACCTGGAACGGCTCCATGCCCTCGCTGCGCGTGTGCACGTGGATGAGCTGGCCCTCCTTCACGCGGAACGACGGGCGGTCGACCCGCTGGCCGTCGACCAGGATGTGGCGGTGCACGACGAGCTGGCGGGCCTGCGCGGTGGTGCGCGCGAATCCGGCGCGCAGGACGAGCGCGTCGAGACGCATCTCGAGCTGCTCGACGAGGTTCTCACCGGTCAGACCGGGGTGGCGGCGCGCCTCCTCGAACTGGATCTTCAGCTGGGCCTCGCGGATGCCGTACTGGGCACGCAGGCGCTGCTTCTCGCGCAGACGCACGGCATAGTCCGAGTCGGTCTTGCGCTTCGTGCGGCCGTGCTCGCCCGGGGCGTACGGACGCTTCTCGAGGTACTTGGCGGCCTTCGGCGTGAGGGCGATGCCCAGCGCTCGGGAGAGGCGGGTCTTGCTACGGGTACGTGACTTGGTAGACACGGCTTCCTTTCATCGGTCTTCAACAGGTGACCCGGCACGTGCGCTTTCGACGAGAACGACGCACCGGAAAATTCAGAAGAGGGATGTCGCCGCAGGACGGTCCGGCTAAAGGACGGGTCCCATCGGATGTCTCGAGCTGCAGCCGTGCGCGCGAGACCCCGTAGGCGGAGTCAAGAATAGCATGCGGGCGCTACGCCGGGAGCGCTCACCTCCCACGCGTGATCCGCCGTAGCTTCTCCAACCGCGCCGACACGTCGCGCTCGTTTCCGTGATCGGTGGGCTGGTAGTACTCGGAGTCGACGAGTTCGTCCGGCAGATACTGCTGCTCGACGACCCCGAGCTCCGAGTCGTGGGCGTAGCGGTACCCATGTCCGTGCCCGAGGCGTTTCGCGCCGGGGTAGTGCGCGTCCCGCAACGGCTTGGGCACGCGCCCGAAGTCGCCGGCACGGACATCCGCGATCGCCCGGTCGATCGCCAGATAGGAGCGGTTCGACTTCGGAGCCGTCGCGAGATAGGTCACCGCCTCCGCGAGCGGAATGCGTCCCTCCGGCATCCCGATCAGCTGCACCGCGTCGGCCGCCGCGACGGCGATGACGAGGGCTTGCGGGTCGGCCATGCCGATGTCCTCCGCCGCGCTGACGATGATCCGTCGCGCGATGAATCGCGGATCCTCCCCCGCCTCGATCATGCGGGCCAGGTAGTGGATCGCAGCGTCGACATCCGACCCGCGCACCGATTTGATGAAGGCGCTGATCACGTCGTAGTGCTCGTCGCCGTTCCGGTCGTACCGCAGCAGCGCCCGGTCGACCGCGACGGCGACGATCTCCGCGGTGACGATGGGTCGCTCGGACGTGTCATCGTCCGGAGGCGCCGTCGATACTGCGGAGTGTGCTGCCGCCTCCAGGGCGGTGAGCGCGCGCCGTGCATCGCCCGACGCCATTCGGATGATGGTGGCGCGAGCTTCGGGGTCGAGGCTCACTGCTCCGCGGAGACCGCGATCGTCGATGACCGCCCGATCCACGAGCAGCCCGAGGTCCTCGTCGGACAGCTGCTCGAGCGTGAGCAGCAGGGACCGGGACAACAGTGGCGAGATCACAGAGAACGACGGATTCTCGGTGGTGGCGGCGATGAGGATGACCCATCCGTTCTCGACCCCCGGCAACAGCGCGTCCTGCTGCGCCTTGGTGAAGCGGTGGATCTCATCGAGGAACAGCACCGTCGAGATGCCGAACAGGTCTCGCGACGACATCGCTTCCTCCATGACGGCGCGCACGTCGCGGACACCGGCGTTGACCGCGGAGAGCTCGACGAACTTGCGTCCGCTACTACGCGCGACAGCTTGAGCGAGGGTCGTCTTCCCCGTTCCGGGCGGTCCCCAGAGGATCACGGAGGTCGAGCCTCGGCGGGCCGGCCCCGTCTCTGTATCGGACGCGGCGAGGCTGACCAGCGGTGATCCCGGTGTGAGGAGATGCCGTTGACCGGCCACCTCGTCGAGCGATCGGGGACGCATGCGTACGGCGAGCGGAGTCGCCCCGGTCTGCAGTCCGGGCTGGGCATCGACCATGGTGCACATCGTACCGACGGCCCCCGACCCGGCCCCCGCCGGTACGGGCTGCGCTCCGCGGCGCCGGTAGGGTGCTGGAGGGAATCGACCGGCACGAAGCGTGCACTACAGCGAGGATCGACGTGGCACCGAGCAGGAACACCGACCGAGAGGCACGTGAGTCGCGGGAGCGGCTCCGGCGGTACCGGGCGCGACAGGCGGTGTACACCCACCAGGGCAAGAGGCGTCGGCGCGACAACATCTTCGCGATCGCAGGCATCGTGGCGATAGCCGCTCTGGCCACTGTCACGCAGGTGGTCTACTTCACCAGCGGTCCAGGCGCTCCGTAGTCGGGGCCGCACGACGAGCGTGTAGCTTGAGCTCATGCCGTGCGGGCTCCCCACCGGACGACCTCGGCCCGCCTCGGTTTCCGGTTCGCCCGGATCGAGAACTCTCCGGCCGTCAGGACTTACGCGACCGTGCAGTCGCCCCGATCAGCGTTCTGGCCTGGCTGTGCATCGCGCGTTCCTAGGTGGACGTCCCGGATCGGCGTGACGCCTCAGCGTCCGGTCTCGTCCGGTCCCACTCCGCGCGCCGTCAAAGCAGGGTGGCCGGCATGGCAGTGCTGCCTCGCAATGTCGGCGCTACCCCGGTTGTTGCGTCCGCGTCTGGTCGCCGGCGGTGCGGGACGTGACCAGGCGGCCCGGTTGGTCGCGGATTGAGGGTGCCCGACCGGTGGCGGCGGCGATACGACGAAGAGCCCGCCCCCCATGATCGGGCGGCGGGCTCGTGCAAAGTCATGTGTCAGCGGAGAGCTTTCCCCATCTGTCCTATGGGGAGGTCACCCGTGCATTTTCGCCCGCGACCCGAAGCCGGATGGCGGCGCTGGATCCGGCGACGGCTCCTGTAGAACTGTAGAGAAAGGTGAGCTCCGCCATCGCAGGCTGCTGGTAGGCGGCGGTCGGGTACACAATCCGCACCGGCGTGCTCTGCCCGTCGGACGCAACGACACCCGCGACCGAGAAGTAGTCTGCCTCGGCGACCCTTTCGATCCGTCCCGGGAACCCCGATCCGTAGTCGACCGTGAAATCGGCGCGGAAGGAGCCACCGTACACCGCGCCCGAGAAGGTGATGAGGCAGTTCACGTACGGGAGCGTTCCAACGCTGGCCTGTGGGGTGCATCGAGTGATACCCGGCCCAAGATCCGCGGGCACCGCGTCGGCGTCGGCCTCCGGTGCTTCCTCTCCGACGGCGGTGAGTTCTCCTTCGCCGCTGGCGACACCTGCAGCGAAGAGCGATCCGTCGTCCCAGCGGCTGACGCTGTAATCGAGCCCGTCTACTCGGACCACGTCCTCGCTAATCGGCTCGGAGCCGCTCACACTGTCCCACAATTCACCGTCCTTGAGCTTCTCGATGAGCTCATCCTCGGTCTCAGCGTCGGTCCCGTACTTCGCAAGTTCGGTGCGGACCTTCTGCTCCTGCTTCGGCGTCAGATCCGACGCCGCGGCCGGCGCGGACTGGTCCTCCGTCTCTGGGGCGCTCGCCTCCGGTGCGCAGGCGGTCAAGCCGATCGCCAACAGGAGCGCCGATCCTGCTGCCGTGATATTTCTCGTGATCTGCATCGTTCTTCCCTCCGTCACGGCGGGCGGTGGTGCCTGCCTTGTGTACTTCGGTCATGAAACTGCTTTTCGACCATTCTTCGTTTACAACGGTAGACCGTCTCGTCTCCCAGCTGAAGAGGAGGTCCATCTTTGCCAGCGCGTTCCCAAGGTCGAGGCCTGCTTTCACCGGCGTCGACGGACGGTGAACCCGCCGTCCCACAACGATCATTTCGCTCACCCTGCTATGGGCCCGCGGAGGGTCGGACCAGTAGCCTCGCCCGCCCCTCCACGTCAAAGTGGCACCCGGTCGGACCGGCGCGGACGACCGGTGCAATAGTCTGATTTCTCCAAGCAGTGTCGCCAGAGCAGCAGAGTGAGAGACATGACCGACCCGTCGTCCACCCCCGCAGATCCGGCGGTGCCGCGCCAGGATGCACCGTCACCTCAAGCCGAATCGACTCCGCAGGAACCCGCCACCGCCGTTCCGACCCCGGCGCCGCAACCGCCCGTCCGCCCTATGGCGTCTCCGAGTCCGGCGCGGCCGGGACCGTCATCCCCGACGACTGCTCCGAGCGCGGAGCAGCAGCCACCCTGGGGACGCGTCGCCGATGACGGCACCGTGTACGTGCGCGAGGGCGACGGCGAGCGAGCCGTCGGCCAGTATCCCGACGGGACTCCGGAGGAGGCGCTCGCGTACTTCCGGCGCAAGTACACCGAGCTCGCAGGTCAAGTCGCACTGCTCGAGCAGCGGATCGCGAGGGGCACCGCAGCATCCGACATCGCCAAGACCGTCTCCAGCCTCAGCGCCACGATCGCCACCGCCAACGCGGTCGGCGACCTCGCCGCGCTGCAGCGCCGGCTGGACGCCCTCGGCGGCACTGTCGGCGAGATCGTGGAGAAGCAGTCGGCCGAGCAGCGAGCTGCGGTGGAGGCTGCCGTAGTCGAACGAGCCGCGCTCGTCGCCGAGGCAGAGGCACTTGCCGCCCAGGATCCCGCGAAGGTGCAGTGGAAGCAGACCAGCGCCGCCCTCGATGACATCTTCGCGAGATGGCAGACGCATCAGCAGGATGGCCCGCGGCTGCCCAAGGGCGAGGGCAACGACCTGTGGAAACGCTTCCGCGCCGCGCGCACGGTTGTGGAGACCAATCGCAAGGCGTTCTTCCAGGAACTCGATGCGGTGCACCGCGACGCGCGCTCGAAGAAGCAGGACCTCGTCGATCGAGCAGAGGCGCTCGTGCCACAGGGTACCGACGGCATCCCGGCGTACCGCCAGCTGCTCGACGCCTGGAAGCTCGCCGGCCGGGCCGGGAAGAAGTTCGACGACGCCCTCTGGGCGAAGTTCAAGGCCGCCGGCGACGCCCTGTACTCGGCGAAGGCAGAAGTCGACGCCCGGGACGATGCCGAGTTCACCGCGAACTACGAGGCGAAGCTCGAACTGCTCACCGAGGCGGAGCCGCTCGCGAACGAGACCGATCGCGTCAAGGCACGCGAGGCGCTCCTGTCGGTTCAGCGGAGATGGGACGCCATCGGAAAGGTGCCCCGGGACAAGGTCAAGACCGTCGAAGACCGGCTGCGCCGCATCGAGACGGCGGTCCGCAAGCTGGACGAGGATCACTGGGAGCGGAGCAATCCGGAGCGCAAGGCGCGGTCGGAAGGACTGGCCAGTCAGCTGCAGAGCGCGATCGACAAGCTCGAACGCGAGCTCGCCGACGCGCGAGCATCCGGAGACGCGGCCAAGGTCGCCAAGGCACAGGAAGCTCTCGACGCCCGGAAGATCTGGCTCGACGCGATCGGCTGACACGCG
>CAXTLO010000135.1:0-1195 GCA_964244965.1 uncultured Marisediminicola sp. | reverse complement strand
GGGCAGACACTGGGTTCTGCGTCCTCCACAGGGGGTGCGGCTCCCCAGATCGCGCTCGGCGGCGAGCCGACTACACGGCTCTCGCCGACCATGGAGTCGTGCCTAGAGTCCTCCCAGCCGTCTTGTCCGGCGCCGATCTCCCTGAATCCGAACTGCACGCCGCACGCCTCGACGGAGAGGTGTTCGCGGTCGGCGAGTGCTTCGGGGTGGTCGACGACGCCGCGTCCATACGACTGAGGGGCGCGTCGTTGGCCGCTGTGCTTCCCCCCAGGCTTATCGCCGAGGGGCGCACGGCCGCCTGGGTCCACGGCGCCGTCGACACGCTCGCCTCTCCGCTCGAACTCTGCGTCTCTGTCACAGCGCGCTACCGCTGTCTAGGGCGCCCGGGGATGAGCGTTCGTGAGGTGGTACTCGACGACGGCGATACCCAGGTGCTCGGCGGCATGACCGTGACGACGCCGCTACGTACCGCGCTCGATCTGGTGCGTTGCGTCGAGGTCTTCGCGGAACCCGAGGTACTCACGGTGCTCGCCCTGGCCGACGGAGGCGGCTTCCACGCGAGCCATCTCGTCGCCCGCTTGACCGATCGGCGTAACCTCCCGAACAAGTCGAGAGCCCTGATGCGGGTCCGGTCAGCGTTCGGCGCGACCGGTCATCCCGATCACCCCGCGTTGACCCGATAGACGTCGTACACCGCGTCGATGCGGCGTACGGCGTTGAGCACTCGGTCGAGGTGCGTGGTATCTCCCATCTCGAACACGAACCGACTGATGGCGAGGCGATCGCTCGAGGTCGACACGGTCGCCGAGAGGATATTGACGTGGTGCTCGGACAGCACCCTCGTCACATCCGACAGGAGGCCGCCGCGGTCGAGCGCCTCGACCTGGATCTGCACGAGGAAGATGCTCTTGGACGACGGAGCCCAATCCACTTCGACCATTCGCTCGGGCTCCTGCTGCAGGGATGCGACGTTGTGGCAGTCAGCCTGATGCACCGACACCCCCGCCCCTCGGGTGACGAATCCGACGATCCCGTCGCCTGGTACAGGCGTGCAGCACTTGGCGAGCTTCACCAGGATGTCGGGCGCCCCGCGCACGAGCACGCCGGAGTCGCTGTTGCGCAGCTGCTTCGACTTCCCCCTGCTCGGGATCGTGAGTTCGGCGTCCTCGGTCTCCGCGTCGATGTTGATCGTCGA
>CAXTLO010000134.1:0-7551 GCA_964244965.1 uncultured Marisediminicola sp. | reverse complement strand
AACGTGAACGACGAGTTGCCACGCCTGCCCACCTCCCGCATGCAGGTGGTACTGAACCTCGGCGCGAAGCGGGCCGCCCGCCTGCCGCTGCCCGTGGCGCTGCAGCATCCGGAACTGGACGCAGAGTGGGATGACGACGCCCGCACGACCGCCGTCTCCGTCGACTACCAGCGGGGACAGCTGCACCTCGACGTGACGGATGACGGCGTCGAGTACCACTTCCACAACGTGCGGGGTGAGACCTCGGACCGGAGCCCGTTCGCGCGAGCCGACTCTCCCGCGCTGCTCGAATGGGCGCTCGCGTTCGCGACCGAGGTGCACCGGCTGATGCCCGGCCTCGAGGAGGACGCCGGAGAAGCGGCAGCGTGGCACGACGAGGGCTACACGATCTATGTCTGCGAGACGGAGCCCGCGCAGCTCGATCTGCTCGAGGTCGACATCGAGGGCGAGATCCTCACGCTCCCGTGGCTGGGGGCCGGGAAGGTCGATCAGCAGCACATCGATGGGGACCATCATCCGATCGAGCTGGTGTGGACCCCGCTCGACGAGGACCCCGACCGCCCGATCGCCCGCGCGTGGCTCGACCCCCGCACCGAGCAGCCGCGATGCGCGAGCGTGCCCGGAGTGGACTGGACGGATGTCGGCCTGCCCGAAGCCGAAGTACTCTCCTGGTTGGAGGGGGTCTACCTGAACCATCACGTGATCGAGGACCCCGCATCGGCGATCTTCATCGCCGCGCTGGAACGGCTCGCGGGCATCGACGGGTCGGTCGAGCGCAGCTAGCGCGCCTGGCCCCCGCCCGCCTGGTGCCCTCAGCTGGGCCCGGCCCGCCTCGCCAGGTCGACGGCGGAGCGGATGCCGCTTCGCCAGGATCCGCCGTGGCCGGGGAGCACCACCCTGGCGTCGGTGTGCGCCAGCGCGTCGAGCGAGTCGAGGGCGAGCGCGCTGTCTGCTGTGGCGGCGCCCGAGACGATCTGCGGCCCGGTTTCTCCCGTGTACGGATTGAACGTGACCAGCGCGTCGCCCGAGATCAGCGCCGACTGCTCCTCGAGGTGCAGTGCGCAGTGTCCGTACGTGTGCCCCGGGCTGAACACGACACGCGGATGCCCCGGCACGTCGAGCACCTGATCGGGCGCGTAGTAGCGCAGGTCGTCGAGCCCGTCGACGCGGAGGGCACCGGCGAGGGTCATGGCGAACAACGCCGGGATCGCATCCGGGTGCTGGATCGGGTAGATCAGCCGCGGATTCTCGTGGGCGTACCGGTAGGGATGCCGGGCGATGTACTCCTCATCCGGATGCGCCCACACCGGCAGAGCCCACTCGACGGCGGCCCGGCGGGCAAAGCCGAGGTGGTCGAAGTGCGCGTGGGTGAGCACGACCGCCCGCACATCGGTCGGCCGACGCCCGAGCGCGTCGATCGCACGCAGCAGCAGCGGCCAGGTGCGCGGATGCGCCGTATCGACGATGGTGAGCTCGCCCTGCTCCTCGAGCAGATAGCAGTTGACATAGGCGTGCGTGAGCCGGTGCACGCCAGGCGCGATGTTGCGGGTGAGCGTGGCGTCGGTGAGGCGCCTGGAGAGGGGACGATCGCTGATGGTGGTCATCGGGCACTCCTCGGTATCGGACGTGAACGCCACCGTAGCGCCCGCACGCGATCCGGGCGGCCCCTTGCATCCGCCCCCGCGACCCTGTGGGCTGGACCCACACCGACGAGAAGGAGTCACCATGAGCGACGCCACCGAATCCCCCGACAACAGCGAGCTGCTGGACGACCCGGCGCTCGACAAGCAGACCGTCACCAACGACGCCGTCGCGGGTGAGACCGTGATCGAGACGGGGCACTACGCCGGCGCGACCGGATCCGAGCCGCTCGAGGGCGCTCCCACAACGGCGCACAACGACCTCGACGCGAGCGAGATCGACCTCGCCGACGAGGAGTAGGGCCCCTCGCCTCGCCGAGGATTGAGGAACGGCGCAGATTTAACGCCGTTCGCGCCGTTTCTCAATCCTGGTCGGGGTCCGGGCGGAGGTGGCGAGGAATGTGCGCGGGCGCGACCCGCCCGTCCTCAGGCTCCGCCGCCTCCGCCGCCGCCGCCCCCTCCTCCGGAGACCGCACCTCCGGTCGATCCGCCGCTGGATGCGCTGTACGACGACGACACGCTCGTCGCGACCGAGCTCATGCTGCTCGCGAACACTCCGGCGTTGAAGGGGCTGACCCCGCTGTACCAGTACGGCTGCGCGTCGAGCCGCTCGTAGTGGGATCCGAGTTCCTCGATCCACCGCTTCTCCTGCCCGAAGAGCACCGCGTACGGAAGCAGTCGCTCGTTCAGCTGCAGCACCTGCGCCTCGTCATCCGCGTCGACCGGTTCGCGCCCCACTCCCTGCGGGGATTGCAGCATGCGGATGCGGTCCGCCTCGGCCACCTCGATGAACAGTTTGAGCCCGCGCAGGTGGTCCCGAAGCTCGACACCGGATGGGGTGAGCGGATGCGTCGACACGAACACGATGGCGGCCACCATCGCCAGCACGGCAACGACGAGTAACACGAACGGGAGCGCCCCGGCGTAGGAGCCGACGAGAGCGGCGGCGGCGAATGCGACGGCCGCGCCGCCCGCGAGCACGGCGACGGCCACCACCCCCGCGATCGGGCCGACCGGCAGCGGCCGGTAGTACCCGTCGGCGGTCGCGTCCTTTCGCACGCGCGTCATCAGCTTGTGTACCCGGCTGACCGCCTTGGAGTCCGACGACCCGAGCTCACGGTCCTCGCCAGGGGTGAGTTCTGCACCGAACACGGCGTGCAAGAACTCGCGCCCGTCCCGGTCGACACCCTCGGCGGTGAGGAACTCTAGGCGGTACTCCGGTTTGCGTGATCCGCCGTTCTTCACGGTGCCCACCTCGACGATGCGCAGATGACCGGCGACGGCCAGCGCAAGGATCTCCGCGGTGGTCGCCTTGGCGCTGGTGCCGGAGATGACGGATGACAGCAGCACACCGGCTCCGCGGGGCGGCTCGTACTGCGCGATCACCGGATTGAGCGACGGCGCATTCGCCAGCCGGGTGCGACGCAGTACGACCGCGGCGATGGCAGCGGCGAGCGTCAGCAGCACGGCGATGAGCGAGGCCAGTGGCCAGGGCGATGCGCCGAAGCTCGAGTCGCGTGGCACGAAGGTACCCGGCTCGAAGCCGATCGCGAAGGTGAGGTTCTCGCCCGGGCCGAGGTCGGTGGCGCTGAACCGGAACCCGCTTCCGGTGGTGGCGATGTCGGCCGGCTCGTCCGCGCCCGCGGCGCCGGCCGCCGCATCCACCTCGCCGGTCAGTCGCGAGGTGAGCTCAGGGGTGAGCGTCACTGTCGCGGTGACGGTGCCGAACGGCTGCGCCCACCCGGTGCCGTTGACGTCCCAATAGAACTCATCGGCGTCGGTGTCGTCGAACCCGCGCGTGACGTTGTGCAGTTCGTAGGTGATCACGTAGGTCTGCTCGCCGCGTACGAAGTCCTCGCCGGCGATCGTGAGGATCTCGAACTCGTCGTCACCGTCGCTCTCGTACTCGCGCGGTTCGCCGCTGCCGTCTTCGACCGAGAGCACCTCGAGGTCGGTCGGATGCCCGTCGTAGGAATCGACGAGTTCGCGCACGATGCCGCGGTTCTGGTCCCGATCGGGGAACTCGGCCACGAGCGTCTCGACCACGGTCAGCACCGAGCGCCCGGCCGCGTCGACGTCGAGGTCGTAGGTGGCGTCGAAGCTCGAGAAGGTGAAGTCGTCGAGCGCCGCGTCGTCGTCGATTTCGTCAGCGTCCGTGCATCCCACGAGGAGTGCCGACGCCAGCAGGAGCAGAAGAAGATGTCGCCTCATGGGGTCGAGCCTAGGGAAGAGCGTCCGGCTTCGGACCGCGGGCGACATCGCGACCGCACGGGCCATAGTGGACGGATGACGCCTGCCGCCTCATCCGAAGTCGACGCAGTCCTCGCCACCCTCGATCATCCGCTCGAGCCGATCGTGACCGAGGTACGTGCTGCGATCCGTTCGGTGTCGCCGCGGATCGTGGAGACCATCAAGTGGGCGGCGCCGAACTTCTCCGTGCACGACGACTTCGCAACGCTCAATCTGCGTCGCCCGACCGCGGTGCAGGTGATCCTGCACACCGGCGCGAAACCGAAGCCCGAGCATCCGGAGATCACGGTCGCCGACCCCGCCGGGTTACTGAGGTGGGCGGACCGCAACCGCGCGGTCATCACGTTCACCGATCACGAACAGGCGCTGGAGGCGCTGCCGGCGTTCACCGCGATCGTGCACAGCTGGGTCAGCCAGCTCGAGGGATAACTCAGCGACTCGCCGACCGCGGCCGCCCCGGGACGCCGACGCCGGTCTGGGCGTCATCGACCGCCGACGCCGGTCCTGGCCTCATCGACCGTCGACGCCGACGCCGGTCCTGGCCTCATCGACCGTCGGCGGAACACGGGTGGCGGAACTCTCGGCCGATCGACGCGCTAGGGAGGAGGAATCAGGCAACCGATGCCGGTTCTTCCGCCCCTCCGGTCGGCGCCCGCGGTCGATGCTTCGCCCGCGCCCGTTCCGTTCAGCTTCCGTTCACCCGCCCGACCCGCGGATGCCGCAGTGTCGACTCCGCGCGGACGCCCCCGTCACTTCCGCGCGTGAGAGGCACACCCATGCGCGCACCCCGCTCTGTCGCCGTTCTGCTCGGCACCCTCGTAGTGGCAGCGCCGCTTGTCGCCGTGGCGTCTCCCGCCGTCGCGGCGGACGCCGACATCCGCATCAACGAGGTCGAGTCGAACGACGACACGACCGACTGGATCGAGGTCGTCAACACCGGCACTGACCCGGTCGACATCTCCGGCTGGATCGTCAAGGACAACAACGACGCTCGCACCGACGCGATCGCGGCCGGCACCGTCGTCGCGCCCGGCGCGTTCTACGTCATCGAGGAGCCGGCGATCAGTTTCGGCCTGGGGGCCGCGGATGTGGCGCGCGTCTTCCTACCCGACGGCACGACCCTCATCGACAGCTACTCCTGGACCGCGCACTCGCCCACGACGTATGGACGCAATCCCGACGGCATCGGCGACTTCGCGGTGACCGCCGCCTCGACGAAGGGTGCGTCGAACTCCTTCGCGGTGGACCCGGCCGACGTGCTCCGCATCAACGAGATCGAGTCGGATGGCGGCGTGCCCGGCGATTGGGTGGAGCTGGTGAACAGCAGCGCGTTCGAGGTCGACGCGTCCGGGCTTGTCGTCGCAGACTCGGCATCCCAGTACGTGCTGCCGGCAGGCACGACGATCGCTGCGGACGACTACCTCGTGATCGAGGAGGCGGCGCTCGGCTTCGGGCTCGGCGGGGCCGACTCCGCGCGCCTTCTCGCCGCCGACGGCGTCACCGTCATCGACGAGTACAGCTGGCTCGTGCACGCCACCACGACGTACGGCCGCTGCCCCGATACCGTCGGCGGATTCCAGGCCACTCTCGCGCCGACGAAGGACGCGGTGAACGAGTGCACTCCGCCGGCCGGAGCCGACATCCTCGTGAACGAGGTCGAATCCAGCGGCGGCACGCCGGGTGACTGGGCGGAGTTCTTCAACCCGGGCGCGACCGCTGTCGACGTCGGCGGCTGGATCGTGCGCGACAACGACAACACCGAGGCGGTCGTGATCCCCACGGGAACCGTGATTGCCGCGGGCGGGTACCTCGCCGTCGACGTCGACATCCCCGGCGGCTTCGGCCTCGGCGCCAACGACGAGGTGCGTATCTTCCTCCCCGACGGTGTCACACTCATCGACCGGTACAGCTGGAACACACTCGGTCACGCACCGACCACCTACGGACTGAATCCTGCCACCGGCCTGTTCGAGGTCACCACGGCCTCGACCAAGGGTGCGGCGAATAGATTCGGCCCGCCCGTGCTGATCAACGAGATCGAGTCGGATGGCGGCACTCCGGGCGATTGGGTGGAACTGGCCAACTCCGGGGAGTCCACGGCGGATGCATCCGGTCTCATCCTGCGGGACAGCAACGACGCCAGCGAACTAGTACTGCCGGCGGGCACGAGCATCGAGTCCGGCGGATATCTCGTCGTCGATGTGGCCGCTCAGTTCGGCCTCGGCAGCGGCGACACCGTGCGGCTGTTCGACGCCGACGGAACGACGCTCCTCGACTCGTACACCTGGACCGAGCACGCGACGACGACCTACGGCCGCTGCCCGGACATCACCGGCGACTTCGTGACCACGCTCGCGCCGACCCGGGGTCTCATCAACGCGTGCGAGATCGCGACTCCGGCGACGCCGTGGCCGGGCTCCCCCGACGTCGCGGCCGCCGATCGCGCCGACACCTTCGGGGAGGACCTCAGCGGCCTCGCTTACGAAGCGGGCGCGGCGAGCGACGTCTTGTGGGCGGTCGAGAACGGCAACGGGCGGCTCTACCGTCTCGTGTTCGACGGCACCAACTGGGTGCCGGATTCGGGCGACTGGATCAACGGCTCGGACCTCCGCTACCCGGACGGCACGGGCACCGTCGACGCTGAGGGCGTCGGACTCGCGGCCGGTGGCAGTGCCGGCGGTGTGTACGTATCGAGCGAGCGGAACAACGACGCGGATGAAGTGAGTCGCCCGTCGGTGCTGCGCTACGACGTGTCCGGCCCCGCGACCGAGCTGGTCGCGACTCGGGAGTGGAACCTCGCGTCCGCCCTACCCGTGCTCACGGCCAACGGCGGTCTAGAGGGGATCTCCTGGATCCCCGACACTGCGCTCGTGGCATCCGGCTTCGTCGACGAGACCACCGGCGCCGCCTACGACCCGGCCGACTACCCAGCGCACGGCGACGGACTGTTCTTCGTCGGCGTCGAGACCGACGGCAACGTGTACGGCTTCTCGCTCAACGACGATGGCAGCTTCGACCTCGTCGCGACCATCATCAGCGGGTTCGAACTCGTCGCGGAGCTCGAGTACGACGCCGCATCCGGAGCACTACTGGTGGTCTGCGATGACGCCTGCGACGGGCAGATCACCCGCTTCGAGGTAGGTGACTCTGGCGCGTTCGAGCCGGTCGTGACCTACGCGCGTCCGGCGGATATGCCGAACATCGCCAACGAGGGCTTCGCCCTCGCCCCGCAGTGCGTGAACGGTGCGCGGGCCGCGTTCTGGGCGGATGACGCGGACACCGAGGGGTTCTCGATCCGGGTCGGGACCTTCGCGTGCACCGCGGCCGGCGGTCCTGGGACGGGTACCGGCGACCCCGGCACGGGTACCGGCGGCGCTGGGGCTGGGGCTGGGGACGACACCGGCACGTCGGGGACCGGCACGTCTGGTACCGGCACGCGGTCCCTCGCGGCGACCGGTGCGGATGCCGCGGCTCCGGTCACCCTCGCGATGCTGCTGCTTCTCGCGGGGCTGACACTGGTGATCGCGCGGGCACGGCGTACTGCTGGGCTCGGCGGCGGGCGTACCGCCCGCCGCTGAGCCCCGGCGGCGGCGGCCAGACCCCGATCGCGACGCGAACCCGTCGGCGAGGCGATCCTGACCGCGGCCGCGGAGGCGGAATA
>CAXTLO010000133.1:0-7625 GCA_964244965.1 uncultured Marisediminicola sp. | reverse complement strand
ACGCGTGTCTCGCCATCGGGCCGATGAGCATCCTCTCGCCGCTGACCGCGCTGGTATCGGCGATCGTGCCCCTCGGGGCGGGCCTGGTCCGCGGCGAGGGATTCAGCGTCATCGGATACGTCGCAATCGGCCTGGCTCTGGTGGCGGTCGTGCTCGTCGGCTTCGTACCGGGCGAGAAGGCGGTGCTGCCCTCGGTGCGTGCGCTCGGCATGGCGGTCGCCGCCGGTGCGCTCATCGGAGTGTTCCTGATCGTCATCGATCTGACCCCGGATGACTCCGGGCTCGTTCCCCTCGTGGCCAATCGCCTGACCAACGCGGCGATCCTCTTCACAGCGATCGTGGTGATTGCCGTGGTCGCCCGCCGTCGAGGCAGGGACGCCGTGTCATCCGGATGGCGACCCGGACTGGCATTGGCCGTCGCCGGTGGCGCGGTTGATGCGACGGCGAACGTACTGCTGCTGCTCGCGCTGCGCGCCGGGGAACTCAGCGTCGTGTCGGTGCTCACCGCGCTGTACCCGGCGGGCACGATCATCCTCGCGGCGATCGTGCTCAAGGAGCGGATCGCAGCGAGTCAGGCCGTGGGGCTCGTGCTGGCCATCGCCGCCGCGGGGATGCTGTCGCTCGCCTGATCTAACTCGCCGCGGTGCCCCTACCCCGGATCCGTGTGCCCGCGCTCTCCGATCCGCGTGCGGCACACTCCACTCGCGGCCGCCGCAGAGGCGGAACTCCCGGCCGATGAACCTGTATGGCGGAAGAATCAGTCGGCAGGAGCCGATTCTTCCGCCACATCCGCGGAACACATCTTGACTCACCGGCCACACGCCGGCGTCAGCAAGGCGCCCGCGCATCGAACATCCGGGAACGCAAAAAGCCCCCGAACCCGAAGGTCCGAGGGCTTTTCGCCGGGAGGAGCTACGCCGGCCCTACCCGATCAAGCGTTGGCTCGATTGAGAGTTGGCTCGATCAGGCGTTGGAACGCTGGCGACGCACGACGTTCATGACGACGAGGAGCGCGATGCCGAGCAGCGCGAGACCCGAGGCGGTCCAGATGGCGAGCATCGAGACGCCGTTGGATCCGGTGAAGGCGAGGTCGTCGCCGACCGCTCCACGCACCGAGTCAGCGGCCGGAACCGTGATCGCAGTGCTGACGACGGTGCCCGACTCGAGACCGGTCGCCGTGACGTTGTAGGAACCGCGGGCGTTGGTCGGGAGCGTGACCGCAGCAGTGGCGCCGCCCTGAGCGTTGGCCGTCTTCACGACGCTGTCGGTGGTGACCGCGAGCGAGGCGATCTGCACCGCACCGGCGCCGCTGACCTGGAAGTTCACGTTCTCACCGGCGATGAAGGTTCCGTTGATGACGATGATGTTCACCGTCGCTCCGGGTCCGATGTTGCCGTTGATCGTGATGTTGACGCCGGGCGCGTATGCGGAGGCGGCGGTCGGAATGGCGAGTGCGGTGAGCAGTCCGATTGCGAGTGTTGCAAAGATCTTCTTCAGCATGGTGTCCCCTTTTAAATGACGTAGCGGGGATCCAGCAGAGCCCCCGGTGCACAACTTCGTCTACCTTAGAGCCATATCACACGCGATATCTACTGTCTGTGTTTCTATTGCATTAACTGCTGGGGTCACCTCGGTTGCGACTTCTCCAGCGAACGGCTCTGCTCCGAGAAATCCGTAGTCGAGCACTGTCGACTGACCGGGTGCCAATTCGACGACGACGGCGCTGACCGGATGCCCGGAGTCGAAGGTCGGCTGGAATGCCGCATCCTGACCGTCTTGCAGCAGTCCGAGGTTCGATGTCGTCGTCGGCCCGTAGACGAGCGCTTGCAATCTGATGTTGCCCTTGCCGACACCCACGGAATCTCCAGCTGTCACGTACTCCGGAAGCGTGGTGGCGGCGTCGGCCGGAGCATTGTTCGTGAGGGTCAGCGAGACCTGATAGAACGGCAATCCGTCATCCCGGCACGAAGCTTGTCCGATCTCGACGCTCGCGTCGAGGTAGGTGCCCATCTTCGAGGCGGTCGCGTCGTTCAGGTAGACACCGAACCGTTGTGTCTCCGCGTCGCTCACCGGTAGCGGCCCCGCGAGGGTGGTATCGGCGAGCACCTGCTGGTCCTCGTCACGCGCGCTCCACACCAGAACGCGTCGCTCCTCACCCGCTCGTCCGAGTGCCGAGATCAGTGCGGCGGGCTCGAGATCACCGGTCGTAAGCGCAGAGAAGACGGACGAGGCGGCCTCCGCGAAGAAGACGTCTTGCTCGAGAGGGCGCTCGTAGCGCTCGTAGACGTCGACGAGGAGGAGCTGCACCGCATTGTCGGCGGAGAGCACGTCGCCCGTCGCCAGCGTGATCGGTCCCGTCGCTTCGAGCAGGTAGCTGAGTGCGACAGGGTCGACCGACAGCACGCCGTCGACTTCGGTGCCGAACTGCTGACGCCACATCTCCCGCGCGAGCGGCCCGGAGATGGGGAACTGCGGCATGACCGTGGTGTTCTGGATGAAGCGCCCGGCGATGTCGCCGTAGATGTTCTCGGTATCCGCAGGCAGTTCGATGACCGGCGCCGGGTACCTCGGGAAATCGGCGCTCGAGGCCTGCTGCACCAACTCCATCCGCCCTCCCTCCGTGCGCAGAAGAGCGAGGGCGCCGGGGATACCGCCGGCGGAGCGGAGCTCGGCGGGATTCTGGAAGAGGATGAGGTAGTTGCGTGGCCCGTCGGCGCCGAGCATCGCGGGCACCAGGCGTGCGGCCCGGTCGACGCTACCGAGGGCGTCGGACGCATCCCCGACGGCGGTGCGGAGCCGGTCGACGGCGTCGCGTACCGGACTCAGCGTGCCGTCCGCGTCGATGCGCTCGACCCGCTCGTCGGCAGCGGACACCGCATCGGCTGCGGCACTGATGCTCGGCTGGGCGTCGACGATCGGCTGCAGTGCGATGGCGCCGTCCACCGGCTTGAAGTCGTCGAGCCGGATGCCGCCGGCCACCGCCACCAGCGGACCGACCGCGTCGTCGGACACGTCGTCGACGACGGCCGCCAGTTCTCGCACCGCGGCGAGGTTCGGGCCGGCGAAGGGCACGATCTCAGCCGCCCGCCAGATGGGATCGCTGGTGAGAGCCGCCGCGCTGGACGCCTCGCTGTCGAATCGATCGAAGGTCTCGCCCGCGCCGACGCTGTCTCCGGCGAGGATCTGGCCCTGCAGGGTGGACGCAAGGGGGATGGCCCGCTCCAGGTGGTCGCGCGCCAGGAGTCCGCGGATCGCGACCCACGCCACGGCGGCGATGAGCAGCAGGATGACGACCGCGACGATCCATCCGATGATCCGGCCCCGGGACCGCCGTGGGGGTGCCAGCGCCGACGCCGGCGCTGCTGAATCAGCCACGGAGGGAGTCACGATGCTGCCGGTACCACTCGACCGTCGACGCGAGCCCTTCCGTGAGTCCGATCCGGGCAGTCCATCCGGCGTCGGCGAGTCTGCTCACGTCGAGCAGCTTCTGTGGGGTGCCGTCAGGCTTCGAGGCATCCCATTCCGTCTCGCCCTCGAACCCGACCGCGTGCGCGACCGCCTCGGCGATGTGCTCGATGGTGTCGTCGCGGCCGGTGCCCACGTTCACCTGCACCGGGTCGTCGTAGTGATCAAGCAGGTGCAGCGACGCGTCTGCCATGTCGTCCACGTGCATCAACTCGCGACGCGGTCGTCCGCTGCCCCAGTTCGTGACCTTCTCGGCACCGGATGACACCGCCTCGTCGTAACGCCGGATGAGGGAGGGAAGCACGTGCGAGCCCTGCGGCGAGAAGTTGTCACCCGGACCGTAGAGGTTGGTCGGCATGGCGGAGATCCAGCGCACCCCGTGCTGACGGCGGGCTGCCTGCACTTGAAGGATGCCGGCGATCTTCGCGATCGCGTAGGCGTCGTTGGTCGGCTCGAGGTGGCCGTCGAGCATCGACTCCTCGGTGATCGGCTGCGGCGCGAACTTCGGGTAGATGCACGACGAGCCGAGGAACAGCAGTCGCTCCACACCGTTCTGCACGGCGGCATCCATGGTGTTGACCTGCACCTGCACGTTCTCGCTGAGGAAGTCCATCGGGTAGGTGTCGTTGGCCAGAATGCCGCCGACCTTCGCTGCGGCGAGCACGACGTAGCGCGGCTTGGTCTCGGCGAAGAAGTCAAAGACCGCCGGGCGGTCACGGAGGTCGAGCTCTGCGGATGTCTTACCGACCAGCCCACTGAATCCGGTCGCCTCGAGCTTGCGCCAGATGGCGGACCCGACGAGTCCGCGGTGCCCGGCGACGTACAGGGAGGAGTCCCGATCGAGGGGACCCGGTGTGCGACCGCCGGCGGTCACGGCCGGTCCCAGCTCTCCAACGTGACCCGATCGATCCACGGGCTGCCGCCATGCGACAGCGCTTCGATGTCGGCGTCGACCATGATGCGGGCGAGCTCGGCGGTGTCGACGGTCGCCTTCCAGCCGAGCTTCGCCTCCGCCTTCGACGCATCGCCAACCAGAGCGTCGACCTCGGTCGGTCGCAGGTAGCGCTCGTCGAAGCGCACGTGCTCCTCCCAGTTCAGACCGGCGTGGTCGAACGCGGTCTCGAGGAAGTCACGCACCGTGAAGTTGCCTCCGGTCGCGAGTACGAAGTCATCTGGTTCGTCGACCTGCAGCATCCGCCACATGCCCTCGACGTATTCCGCGGCGTAACCCCAGTCGCGCACCGAGTCGAGATTGCCGAGGTACACGTGCTCCTGGCGCCCGGCCTTGATCTCGGCCACCGCACGGGTGATCTTGCGGGTGACGAACGTCTCGCCGCGGCGGGGGGACTCGTGATTGAAGAGGATGCCGTTGACGGCGAACATGTCGTACGCCTCGCGGTAGTTCTTGGTGATCCAGTAGCTGTAGACCTTCGCGGCACCGTACGGCGAGCGCGGATAGAAGGGCGTGTCTTCGTTCTGGGGAGGTGGTGTCGCGCCGTACATCTCGGACGACGACGCCTGATAGAACCGGGTGTGGATGCCGGATACCCGCACCGCCTCGAGCATCCGCGTCGATCCAATCCCAGTCGTGTCACCGGTGTGCTCGGGTTCGTCGAAGGAGACGCGCACATGCGACTGCGCGGCGAGGTTGTAGACCTCGTCGGGCTTGAGCTGACCGAGGAGGCTCACCAGTCGACCGCCGTCGCTCAGGTCGCCGTAGTGCAGGAAGAGCTTGGCGTCGGGATTGTGGGAATCGAGGTAGAGGTGGTCGATGCGCGAGGTGTTGAAGGTGGATGCGCGGCGGATGAGCCCGTGCACCTCGTAGCCCTTATGCAGCAGTAGTTCGGCGAGGTAGGAGCCGTCCTGGCCGGTGATCCCCGTGATGAACGCGCGCTTGGTCATGATCCCCCTGGGTGTCGACTGGACAACTCTTCATTGTATTTGGGGGTGACCGTGCTGCGGGCTATCAACCCGCAGAACCGGTCGATGGCGGCGTCTTCCCCGAGCACGCGATGCCGGTACTCCTGCCCGTTGCGCCCGAGCCGTTTCGCCAACTCCGGGTCCGCACGCAGCGACATGCACGCATCGACGAGATGCTGCGGGTGACCGGAGCGCACGGTGAAGCCGGCCTGCGCCGCGCCGATCTCCTCGGCGGTCACGCCGTGCGGTTCGCTCGCTGCGACGACGGGTCGCCCGGTGTTGAAGTACGAGGTGAGCTTGCTCGGCACCGACATCTCGGAAACTCCCGGCTTCTCATTGACCAGCAGCACGTCAGCACTGTGGAGGGCCGCGACGAACTCGTCGTCATTCAGCGGATCGATGAATTGCAGGGTCGGAACCCCTCGCGCGTACTCCTCGAGCGCCGCGCGACGATTGCCATCACCGAGGAGGACGAAGCGGATCGGAAGGGATTGCTGGGCGGCGATCCGCGCCGCGTCGACCACGTTCTCAAGTCCCTGCTTGCCACCCATGTTGCCGGCGTGCAGCACCACCGTGTCATCCGCCGCCCATCCGTGCCGCTTCCGAACGGCTGGCACGTCGATGTCGGATGTAGCGGAGGTATGCGTCCAATTGCGCACGACCTCGACGCGTGTGGGGTCGACACCGAGCTTCTCGATGAGGTGCCGGCCGAACCGGTCGTGGATGACGACCACGGTGGTTGCCGCCTGGAGCATGAGCGATTCGATGCGGTTCATCACGGTGGATACGAGCGCTCCCCCGCTGCCGGTCTCGGTGATGCCGAGTCCGTAGATGTCCTGCACCCACACGATGACTCTCGGTCTGCTCGGCATCAGGCGAGCGCGGAGCATCGCGATGGCCGTCGAGAACATCGCCGGCGATACCAGCACGATCGTGTCGGGCCGGCCCCACCGCGCGGTGGCAGCGCGGAGCCCGAACGACAGTTCGGAGAGGAGTCGACGCACGCCCTGGGGCTTGGCGGGAAGGTAGTGCCAGAGCCGGGTGACCGGAACCCCGTACACGTTCTCGCGGCGCGTCCACTGCCCGTACCCCTCGGCGAAGGCCCACTCCGGATAGTGCGGATGCCCGGTGATGGCTCGCACGGCGACGCCCCGCTTGCGCAGGCCGCGGGCGAGTCCGCTGCTGTAAGGAGCGTTCCCGGTGGGCTCCGGCGCGTAGTGCAGACTGACCAGCAGTACGTGGGCGGTCAACTCACGGGCAGGGGGCGGCACCTGAGGAGACTAACCTGTCTACATTGCCTCTACATTTCGGGGGAGACGCAGCATGGGTGATCGGGTGCAGGCAGCGAAGTCCGTGCGAGTGATCAGGTTGGCGGATGCCCCTGGCGAGCGTGCGGCGTGGGATCGACCCCGCGCGACCATCTATCTGTGGGCGATCGTTGAGCTACTCTTCGTCACCAACCCGTGGCAGATCAGTTCGAGCCTGAGGGTGCGGGCGCTACGCCGTTTCGGTGCCGACATCGGGCGAGGGGTCATCTTCAGGCCGCGCACCAGGGTGAAGTTCCCATGGAAGCTGCACATCGGCGCGGACTCGTGGATCGGCGAAGGGGTGTGGTTCCACAATCAGGACCACGTCCACATTGGCCATGATGTCGTCATCTCGCAGGACACGTTCTTGACCACGGGCAGCCATGCTCACCGGCGCGACATGGCGCTCATCACGAAGCCGATCACCATTGCCGACGGCGCGTGGGTCACCTCACGGTGCGTCGTGCTCGGCGGCACAGTGATGGGCACGTCCGCCATCGCGCGACCGATGACGGTGGTCTCCGGTGAGATCCCGGCGAACGCAGTGGTCGAGGGTCCGCACGCCACCGTCGTCGGAACTCGGTTCTGACCATTCTTTCAAAGTAGGTGACTGTGCCGCGAGTCGGTGACTGTGCCGCAGCAAAGCTGACCTTACAAGTTCGAAGCGCAACGGCGCGGGGCACAGGAACTTTCGAACTCGCTTTTTTTCATTGATCACACTTCGAACAACGTGTTAGACGTCCGCGAGCAGCACTCGAATTAGGTGCCCACGAGCAAAGGCTCGAGAAGCGGCACAAGGCGGTCGGCAATGTAGGCCTGACCAGCCGGAGAGGGATGTATGAGGTCGTCGTTGAACAAGCCCGGTGTGCCTTCTCCAAACCAACCGAGAGCCAGCGGGTCGATGAACGTCGCCCCTGCGCCAACAGCCGCTGC
>CAXTLO010000132.1:0-7629 GCA_964244965.1 uncultured Marisediminicola sp. | reverse complement strand
TTCGGGCACGGTGTTCGGGCCCGGGTGCTGGTCACAGTTCCGGTGTTGACACTTCTCGGGCATGACGACGCCCCTGGCACTCTGGACGGGTACGGCCCGATCGATGCTGAGACCGCTCGGCGGATCGCGGCGGCCGCTCCGTCGTTCACCAGGCTGCTGACTCATCCGGAAACCGGCGCGGTGCTCTCCGTGGGTCGGGACAGCTACGCCGTTCCGCGAGACCTCCGCACCTATTTCCAGATTCGGGACGAGACCTGTCGCTTCCCGGGCTGCCGAGCCCGCGCCGAGCGGTGCGACATCGACCACACCGTCGACTGGGCTCACGACGGCGGGACCGAGCACGACAACCTGGCCCACCTCTGCGGCTCTCACCATCGCTTGAAACATCACACCGGCTGGACTGTGCGGCAGGCGGGAGGGGGCACGCTGACGTGGACCTCCTCGACGAGGCGTCACTATGAGACCTATCCCGGCGGCGCGTACACTCGGAGGTAGAGACATTGATCCGGCTATCACCGGGGAGTCCCCGGAAGAACGGATGCCGCACCCGCGTCATCCCAGTAGAACCGGGCGGGGCTGGCCCGTCACAGCCAATGAGCGAGAGGCCCGACGTCACCGACGGACGGCAAGCGGGGTGGTACCGCGAGACCGGCTGCAGCATCCGGGATCGTCCTCGTGCAGACCGATGAGCGACGCCAGCTCGTCGGTGCACGTCCACCGCCTGCCCGGCCCGCCTCAGGAGCGACAGTGATCTATCCCAAGCACCAGCGTGACGACAGCCGCACCGATGCGCCGCACTCCCACCCAACTCCGACACCGAGTCCCGACCTACCCGAGATCGAGCGGGGCATCCTCGCGTTCTGGAAGCGCGACGACACCTTCCAGGCCTCCATCGACAATCGGGACGGCTGCCCGGAGTGGGTGTTCTACGACGGCCCCCCGTTCGCCAACGGGCTGCCCCACTACGGTCACCTCTTGACCGGGTATGCGAAAGACCTCTTCCCGCGATTCCAGACCATGCGCGGCAAGCAGGTGCACCGCCGGTTCGGATGGGACACTCACGGTCTCCCAGCCGAGCTCGAGGCGATGCGACAGCTGGGCATCACGGAGAAGCACCAGATCGACGAGATGGGCATCGCCGCCTTCAACGCGAAGGCCCGCGAATCGGTGCTCAAGTACACCGGCGAGTGGCAGGAGTACGTCACCAGGCAAGCGCGCTGGGTCGACTTCGACGACGACTACAAAACGCTCGACGTCGGGTATATGGAGTCGGTGATCTGGGCGTTCAAGAGCCTCTACGACCAGTCATTGGCCTACGAGGGCTTCCGCGTACTGCCGTACTGCTGGCACGACGAGACCCCGCTGTCGAATCATGAGCTGCGGATGGACGATGACGTCTACCGGATGCGACAGGACCAGTCGGTCACCGTCACCTTCCCGCTCGACGGTGCGAAGGCCGAAGCGCTCGGATTGACCGCGGTGCGGGCGCTGGCGTGGACCACGACGCCGTGGACTCTCCCGACCAACATGGCGCTCGCCGTCGGTCCGCAGATCGAGTATTCGGTGATTCCCAGCGGCCCGCTCGGCGCCGGCGACGGATCGGCCGAGGGAGTCGCCTCCTACCTGCTGGCCACCGACACGATCGCCGCCTATGCGAAGGAGCTGGGATACCCGTCACCCGCCGATGCGCTCGCCGCCCGCACCGGCAGCGTGCTCGGGCGGGACCTCGACGGCGTGCGGTACGACCGGATCTGGGACTACTACGCCGACACCGAGGCCTGGGGCACGGAGAACGCCTGGCAGATCCTGGTCGCCGATTACGTCGCCACCGGCGAGGGCACAGGTATCGTCCACCAGGCGCCCGCCTACGGCGAGGACGACCAGTTGGTGAGCGCCGCCGCGGGCATCCCGGTGATCATCTCCGTCGACGAGGGCGGCCGGTTTCTGCCGCTTATCGCCGAAGTGGCTGGTCTCCAGGTGTTCGAGGCGAACAAGACCCTGGTACAGATGCTCCGCGCCGAGCACCGGCTGCTGCGCGTGGCGAGCTACGAGCACAGTTACCCGCACTGCTGGCGTTGCCGTAATCCGCTGATCTACAAGGCCGTGTCGAGCTGGTTCGTGCGCGTGAGCGCCTACCGCGACCTCATGGGTCAGCTGAACCAGCAGATCAACTGGGTTCCGGAGAACGTGAAGGACGGGCAATTCGGCAAGTGGCTGTCCGGCGCCCGTGACTGGTCGATTTCACGCAACCGGTACTGGGGAACCCCGATCCCGGTCTGGAAAAGCGACGATCCGGCCTACCCGAGAATCGACGTCTACGGCTCCCTCGAAGAGATCGAGCGCGATTTCGGCGTCCTCCCTCGGGACACCGACGGGAAGGTGGACCTGCACCGGCCGTTCATCGACGACCTCACCCGTCCGAACCCGAACGACCCGTCCGGCCGTTCGACCATGCGGAGGATCGAGGATGTGCTCGATGTGTGGTTCGACTCCGGGTCGATGCCGTTCGCGCAGGTGCACTACCCGTTCGAGAACCGTGAGTGGTTCGAGGAACACAGTCCTGCCGATTTCATCGTCGAGTACATCGGGCAGACCCGCGGCTGGTTCTACACCCTGCACGCGCTGTCCACTGCCCTGTTCGATCGGCCGGCGTTCGCGAATGTCGCCAGCCACGGCATCGTTCTCGGCTCCGACGGGCAGAAGATGTCGAAGAGCCTGCGCAACTACCCGGACGTGAGTGAGGTCTTCGATCGCGATGGGGCGGATGCGATGCGCTGGTTCCTCATGTCGTCGTCGGTGATCCGCGGCGGCAACCTCGTCGTCACCGAAGAGGGCATCCGAGAGGCGGTGCGGCAGTTCCTGCTGCCGATGTGGAGCACGTACTACTTCTTCACCCTCTACGCGAACGCCGCCACCTTGCCGGTCGAGCCTGGGCCCGCAGTCGCCGGTACCGGCGAATCGCGGGGCGAGACCCGCGGGTACGAAGCAAGGTGGCGGACCGACTCCACGGATGTGCTCGACCGCTACCTGCTCGCCAAGACAGGACAGCTCGTGCGCGACGTCACCGAGGAGCTCGAGGCACTGGACAGCCCCACGGCGACGGCTCGTCTGCGCGATTTCGCCGACGTGCTCACGAACTGGTATGTGCGACGCAGCCGCGATCGGTTCTGGGCGGGAACGGACCCGGAAGCATTCGACACGCTCTACACCGTGCTCGAGACCGTGACCAGGGTCGCCGCACCCTTGATCCCATTGATCGGCGAGGAGATCTGGCGCGGCTTGACCGGAGAGCGCAGCGTGCATCTCACCGATTGGCCTGACGCATCGGAATTCCCGGATGACGACGCGCTCGTCACCGCGATGGACCGGGTTCGAGAGGTCGCATCATCCGCCCTCGCTCTGCGCAAGGCGACCGGCAAGCGGGTCCGGCTTCCGCTGGCTGGTCTCACCGTCGTGGCGCCGGACTCCTCCGCCCTCAGCCGATTCGCAGACATCCTGACCGACGAACTGAACGTGAAGCAGCTCACGATCGAGGAGCTGCATGACGACAGCGTCGAACGTTTCGGCATCACCAGGCGACTGGCAGTGAACGCGCGTGCTGCCGGACCGCGTGTGGGCAAGCGGGTGCAGCAGGCCATCGCCGCGGCACGGTCGGGCGACTGGGAGGTACGCGGAGACAAGGTGGTCGCCGGCGGAGTGGAACTGCTCGAGGGGGAGTTCGAGCTCCAGTTGGAGTCGACCGACCAATCCCGGGCGATCTCCTTCCTCGGAGGAGGCGGATTCGTCGTGCTCGACACCGCGACCACGCCCGAGCTCGAGGCCGAGGGCCTGGCGCGCGACCTCATCCGGGCGGTGCAGGAGGCTCGACGATCTGCCGGCCTTTCCATCAGCGACCGCATCGACCTGTCGCTGCTCTTCGCCTCCGCCGAGGAGCGGGACTCGGTCGACGCCTGGCGCGACTTGATCTCTTCGGAGACGCTCGCCACTTCTCTCATGACCGGAGACGTGGACCCCCCGGACCTGAACGCCGCCGCTACCACCCGCGGCGTCGCCGGCGGGTTTCGTGCGGCGGTAGCTGCGGGACGATACTCGAATCGTCACGACATCGTGATCGATCTCGCGGTGGCCGGAAGGGGCGTCGATGTCTGATTACTACGACGACGAGTCGGAGATCGCCGACCCGCACTCGAACGACCGGAGCAGCGCCGACGAAGACAGCGCCGACCGAGACAGCGAAGATTCAGACAGCGCCGATCCGGGCAGCGCCGACCCAGAACTCGGTGACGACGCGCTGTTCCAGGTCCAGGCGGACCGCGTCTACGGGGAGCTGCTCGCGCGGGCCGGCGAGGCCAGCCCTCAGCCGCGCCTCGAAGCCACCCGTAAGGTCGTCGAGCTGCTGGGCGACCCGCAGCGGGCGTACCCGATCATCCACATCACCGGCACGAACGGCAAGACGAGCACCAGCCGCATCATCGAGAGCATCCTGCGCGCCCACGACCTGCGTACCGGGTTGATGACCAGCCCCCATCTGACGCGCCTGAACGAACGCATCGTGATCGACGGCGAGCCGATCTCCAATGAGGCGCTGGTTGCGAACTGGGACGACATCTCGCCGTACCTGCGCCTGGTGGACGACCAGCTCCGCGCGGCGGGAGAGCCGACCCTCACCTACTTCGAAGCGCTGACCGCGCTCGCGTTCGCGAGTTTCGCCGACGCACCCGTCGACGTCGCGGTGGTCGAGGTCGGCATGGGCGGCGAGTGGGATTCGACCAATGTCGGCGACGGGCAGGTCGCCGTCTTCACACCGATCTCCCTCGACCACACCGCTCGACTCGGAAACACGGTCGTGGAGATCGCGAAGACCAAGTCCGGGATCATCAAGCCGCTCGCGCAGGTCGTGTCAGCCGAACAGGATCCGGATGTCCTCATCGAACTCGAGCTCGCTGCCGAGCTCACTGAATCGACGGTGGCGGTGCAGGGGGCGGACTTCCGACTCCTCGGTACGACCGTCGCCGTCGGCGGCCAGGTCATCGCCGTCCAAGGTCGTGCCGGCACGTACGAGAACCTCTTCCTGCCGCTCTTCGGCGATCATCAGGCGCAGAATGCGGCAGTAGCGATCGCGGCTGTCGAGACATTCATCGGCGGGGGTACCCAGCCCCTGGGTGACCCGCTGGCCGAAGGGATCGCGACGGCCACGTCGCCCGGCCGACTGCAGGTCATCGGCACGGAGCCGACCGTGCTCGTCGACGCGGCACACAATCCCGACGGAGCCGCGGCGCTCGCACGGGCGCTCGGTAGCTATTTCACCTTCTCGGAAGTGTGTGTCGTCATCGGTGTGCTCGACGAGAAGGACGGGCGGGGCATCGTCGGCGAACTCGTACCCGTCGCCGCCCGGTTCCATGTCACCGAATCCAGCTCCCCGAGGGCCGTCCCCGCCGACGAACTGGCCGACGTGGTCGCCTCGATCGCAGGCGACGACGACGTTCTACGTTTCGAGGATGCCGCCGAAGCCATCGAGGCCGCTCGTGAGTGGGCACTCGACGGAGAAGATCGGGCGGTACTGATCACGGGATCGATCACGCTGGTCGGCGACGCGATGGCTCTAGCTGATGCGGAGCGGTGGAAGCGATGAGGGGCGGCGAGCGGACGCCGCGCGTTCGCCGTGAGCGGTCGGCGTCGGATTCCCTACTGTCGATCGTTCTCGTCCTCGAGTCGCTGCTCGTATTCTTTCTGACCCTCGTGGTCTACTCGCTGCGCGTTCTGGACGCCGTCCCCACGTTCGTGGGCGGTGGGATCCTGTTTCTTCTGTATCTGCTCGGTTCGCGCCTCACGCGCTACGACATCGGCCTCTGGCTCGGCTTCGTACTTCAAGCGGTCATCATCGCCACCGGCGTGCTGGTCCCGGTGATGTACGTCATCGGCGCCGGCTTCGCAGCGCTGTACGTCTACTGCTACATCACCGGTCGTCGGCTCGACCGGCGTAACGGTCGCCGGCTCGATGGAACGACTGCTCCGTCGTGATGGCGCCGCGTACACCCCTACCGACTCGTACACCCATACCGACTCACGCGACGACAAGGAGATCACGATGACCGCAGTGCAGGAGACTTTGGTACTCATCAAGCCGGATGGCGTCTGGCGCAACCTGACCGGTGAGATCCTGCGACGGATCGAGGCGAAAGGATACAAGCTCGTCGACCTCAAGCTGGTCCAGGCCGACCGTGAACTGCTTGGCCGCCACTACGAGGAACACGTCGGCAAGCCGTTCTACGAGCCGCTGGTCGAATTCATGGAGAGCGGCCCGATCGTCGCGATCAGGATTGCCGGCGACAGGGTCATCGAGGGCTTCCGATCGCTCGCCGGCACCACCGATCCCACCACCGCGGCACCGGGCACGATCAGGGGCGACCTCGGTCGCGACTGGGGCCTCAAGGTGCAGCAGAACCTGGTGCACGGCTCGGACTCCGCGGAGTCGGCCGAGCGCGAGCTCGCTCTCTGGTTCGGCTGACCTACTCAGGTCGGTCGAACCAGAGGCGAGCCCGCGAGGCGTATTCCTACTTGCGGTTCTCGTAGAGATGCAGCGCGATACCGAGGCCGAAAAAGGTCGGCGCCCAGTGTCCGATGAAGATGCCCCAGCGGTCTGCCTGCGCCTTGTCGTCACCCTTCTTCGCCCGGCTGGTGAGCCAGGACAGCAACGAGACGATGATCGACAGGAATCCGCCGAGGTAGGCCCATTCGCTGCGGAAGCCGTTCTCGAAGAGGGCGCGCACGGGGGCGATGTCGGTGTTCTGTGTTTTAGCCATATTCGAAGGCTACGTGCGGCGGATGCTTCGCGGCTACCGCGCGATGGGAGTTCAGCGGATCCGAGTCCACCGGATCAGAGTTGACCAAGCACGTCGAGCCGGATCTGCGCAAGAACCGCGATCAGGATGTAGCTGAGCACCGTGATGAGAGGGATCCAGCCGTAGGCACCGGAGGCCGCGCGCCGGGCGCGCGCGGGCAGCCCGATCGCACCGGTGCGGACAGCGTGCAGTACCGCAGTCAGGAACAGCGGGATCGTCGCCGCCCACACGACCATGCACCACGGACAGAGGGTGCCGATCACGAAGATGCTCTGCCCGATGAGCCAGACGACGAATCCGAACGCGATGGCCATGCCAGTGGCGAAGGCGAGCCAGAACCACCGTCGGTAAACGGCGCCAGCTAGCACGCTCGCCCCGATCGCGATCACCGCCGCGTATCCGGCGATGCCCAGGAGAGGGTTGGGGAATCCGAGCACCGCACCTTGAGCGGACGCGAGATTGGCCCCGCACTGCACGATCACACTGAAATCACAGGCGAGCGCCGCATCCGGATCCTCGAGCGACGCGAACCGCTCGATCGTGAGCACGAAGGCTGCGATCAGGCCCGCTGTCCCCGCAATCAGCGCCAGAATCGCCAGACCGATGGGCCGGCGCGGCGCGGTGGGCATCGACACCGAGGCATTCTCGCACGCGTCGGATGCGGGTATCTGTCACGACCGTGCGATAATCGTCAGGAGTCGATCGGGCCGCGCCCGACACGACTCCAGAGATGGCTTACCGGGCACCGAACCGGGCCGCTCGTCGGATCACGACAGCGTCGGATGGC
>CAXTLO010000131.1:0-7820 GCA_964244965.1 uncultured Marisediminicola sp. | reverse complement strand
GATAGCAGACATCCGGTTCAAGTGAGAAGCGCTGGAAGTACGGTTGTCGCTGGCGACGCCGGTTCTTTAGTACCCGGGACCGATCGGCTGTAGTGACGATTCATCCGGGCTGATGTGCGTGCTGGAGCTCATCAGGGTTCGGTTACTACGACGGACGAGAGCGTCTCGAGAATCAGTCGTGCAGGCAGTGTCTCGGCGATGGTCTTGCGGACGACGGCGTAGACCGTCCTGGTAGGGGCGGGGCGCACGACTGGGACGGATCGAAGGCCGGCCGGGAGCATTCTCGCCGCCAGCGCCGGTAGGACGGTGATGCCCAGGCCCGCGTCGACGAAAGCGATCGCCATCGTGTAGTCGTGCGCCTGCACGTGGAAGGCGGGAGCGAAACCGGCCGCGGCGCACGCTTCGAGGAGGTTCTGCCGGCACCACGCTGAGGGAGCTTCGTTGTCGATCCAGCGGTCGGTGGCCAGTTCGCCGAGTTCGACTTCTCGTCGCTTGGATAAGGCGTGGGTCTCGGGAAGGACCACAAGATAGGGATCGTCTGCGAGGTGGTGCACGTCGAAGCCGGCTTCTGGATGGACGGAACCGTTGGTTCCGACCGTGAGCTGGATGTCGGGGCGTTCACGACCGTCATCCGCCGCGTACTCGAGTAGACGGAGGTCGAGGGACACCTCTGGGTGAGCCTGCGCGAGGCGGCGCACCACCGCCGGGAGCCAGGTCGTCCCGACGGAGGCGAAGTACGCGATAGAGAGATGTGACGTCCGTTCCGCTCGAAGATCTGCCACGACCGTCTCCGCTTCGCCAAGACGAGCCAGCACGCCCTCCGCCTGCGCGACGACGGCCAAGCCGGCGGGAGTGGGCCGCAGCCCGCGACCCACCCTCTCGAGCAAAACCAGTCCGGTCTCGCGTTGCAAGGCTGCGAGGTGCTGACTGATCGCGGAAGGGGTGTAGCCGAGGTTCGAGGCAGCTGCTGCGACGGAGCCGCTGACGACCACAGAACGGAATACACGAAGCCGGTGAACATCCAACACGTCGCTGATCGTACAGTACGACTGAACTAAAAGTCAGAAATCTTTACTGGTGCTGAATCCACATCGCGATCAAAATCAGATCGTGATGCTTCGAGCGCTTCTGCTGACACCGACATTTCCACGGCGGGACGGTCTTCTCCTGTGGGGCGCCGTCGCGGTGACTGTGGTCCTGTGGGCATCTGCGTTCGTCGGCATTCGCGACGCAGTCAACGACTTCAGCCCCGGTGCCTTGACCTTCGGGAGGATCGCGGTCGGGACGGTCGCCCTCGCCGTTCTGCAACAGATGATGCGCATGCGACGCGGAAAGGCCTGGTTCTCGACTCCCCAGCATGGAAGCATTCGCGATAAGCCGCGAAAGGTCCTTGTCCTCGTTGTCGTCTGGGGAGTCGCCTGGTTCGGTGTCTACAATCTCGCACTCAACGCGGCAGAGCGGCACATCGACGCGGGTACGGCTGCCCTGTTGGTCAACATCGCGCCGATGATCACCGCCGTGCTTGCAGGAATCCTGCTCGGCGAAGGATTCCCCCGGCGCCTCATCGTGGGAATGGTCGTCGCGCTGCTCGGCGTCGTAGTCGTCGCAGTCGCCACGTCGACAGGTCGGTCCGATGCGATCGGGGTCGCCCTCGGCGTCGCGGCCGCGATCATCTACGGGGCCGCGGCGACCTTACAGAAGCGGTTGTTGCAGGACGTGAACGCATCGACGATGACCATAGTCGGATGCCTCGCCGGAACACTCGCGTGCCTGCCGTTCGCGTCCCAGCTCGTCCGGGAGGTCGAGGCCGCTCCGACGGCCTCAATCCTCGCTGTGATCTATCTCGGCGTATTCCCGACCGCCGTGGCCTTCACGACCTGGGGCTATGCGCTGTCTCGATTGAGCGCAGGACGCACCGCCGCGACGACGTACGCAGTTCCTCCCGTCGTGCTCGTTCTGTCCTGGCTCCTACTCGACGAGACGCCACCGCTTCTCGCTCTCATCGGAGGGGCATTGGCGCTCGCTGGCGTCGCCCTCGCAACGGTGCGAATACGGCAGTCCCTTCCGCCGATAGTGCGGACAGACGCCTGAGGGGCATGCCGTGGCCGTCCACTATCGGACAACAGCGCTGACGGCGCTCGAAGACCTCCCGCTTCCCGCACACGTCGACGCAGTGCTCGATCGGCTATCGGGCTTGGCGAAGGACCGCGGGCGGGAGGAACCGACTCGCGTTCAGGATCTCAATCGCTACTCCGAAGCGGGTGCAGCGGCCGCTAGTGTCGCTGCGCGCTCTGCCGGGCAAGCGTGCGCAGTGGCGCATGTTCGAGCTTCTGTTCATCGGCGGAGCCGCCCTGTCCTCCTGGAGTTCGCGTTGCGCTGACTACGCCTCTCCATCCGCCGGCGGCGAACGCTTATTCGAACCCCTTCACGAGGAACGGCACGCCTCAGATTGCCTCCGCGAGCGGTCCGCATGGGCCCGTGCCTTCATGCGGTTGCCGCACGTGGCCATCGAGCACCACTTCGCGGTGCCGGGGCGGCTGTGATCGACAAGGAAGAGCCGGCACTCGGCGTTGGCGCAGGCGCGCAGACGACCGGGGTGGCGTGCGGCCACACTCGACCAGGCGAGTACGGCTTCCACCGCGAGGCGATCATCGGTGGGAGCCTGAAGCTGCCAGGCCACGCCGTGGGGCGTCACGTGCGGGATGCGGACGGCGCCCTCAACAATGCGGGTGAGCTCCTCTGCAGCCGCGGGCGCGTCGCCGCGGATGACTGCGTGCAACGCGTCGCGAGCCTGACGCAGGCGGGCGAGTTCGCGCGTCGTGCCCGATCCACCCATGCTTCGCGTCAGCTCGCGCGCGTCAGGGCCGACGAGGCGGTCTGTCGGGCGGCCGTCGAGGACCGGAGCGCTGTTGAGCACCGCCAACAGCAGCTCCTCGTCGCGATCCACCGCTCCCCCTTTCCCGGCACCGGGCTGCGCGGTACATCCATGCTACCGTCTTGCTAACCGGTTAAATGATTCGAAAAGGTTACTCATGGTCCAGGTCCACCACCGCTCCGTCTCGGTCGACGGGCTCGATGTGTTCTGGCGGGAGGCCGGGCCGGTCGACGCACCCGTGCTCCTGCTGCTGCACGGCTACCCGACGAGCTCGCACATGTTCCGCCACTTGATCCCGGCCCTGGCCGACCGCTACCGCGTCATCGCGCCCGACCACATCGGGTTCGGACGCTCGTCCGCACCGTCCGTCGACGAATTCGACTACTCCTTCGCCGCCCTCGCTGGCGTCACGGGCCGGTTCCTCGCGACTATCGGGGTAGCCCGGTACACGATCTACGTGCAGGACTACGGCGCCCCCGTCGGCTGGCGGCTGGCGCTGGCCGACCCCAACGCCGTCACAGCAGTGATCACTCAGAACGGCAACGCCTATGAAGAGGGCTTCGTGCCCAGCTTCTGGGATCCCATCTGGGCCGACGCCGCCGAGCGCACGACCGCGACGCGTGACGCACTGCTCCCAGCCCTCGGCCGAGACGCCGTCGAGTGGCAGTACACCCACGGCGTGCCCGACCCGACGACCATCGATCCGGACGCATGGGAGCACGACCTCGCGCTCCTCGCCCGACCCGGGCAGGACGAAGTGCAGCTGACCCTCTTCCGCGACTACGCGACCAATCGGGCCCTGTATCCGGATGTGCACGCATGGATCCGCGCCTCGCGGGTGCCGGTGCTCGCGATTTGGGGCCGGAACGACGAGATCTTCGCTGCGTCTGGCGCCGAAGCCTTCCTGCGTGACGCCCCGCACGCACGCATCGAGCTCCTCGAAGGCGGCCACTTCCTGCTCGAGTCCCACCTCGATGAAGTGAGAACCGCGATCACGTCGTGGCTCCCTGCGCGGTAACCCGGCGTCCGGCTCGGCACTGTACCGCGCCGTGTGCTGAGCGGGAGCCCGCTAAGGGATCGATTCACGGCCGCCGCGTCGCGTAGTAGGTGAACGGTCTGCGGGTCACCGTGACCTTCATCGCGAACTCGGATGAGTTGACTTGCCTGCCGCGCTCTGTGCGGATCGATGGTGGACCATGCTGGATCTCAGATCTCGGCGACCGAGAACCATCAGGTCGGGGGCACGCTGCGAACCATCCGACGCTCTCCAGGATTCCAGTGGTCTTCGAGGTAAGCGTGGTCGCTCCACCTCGCTCGCGCCACATCCAGACGCTGCTCCGCAGTAGTCAGCCACTGCTCGGTGCCATCAAGGTCCCGAATTTCTAGCTCGCTATCAGCAACCGGTCGAGCGGCTAGAGGTGCTCAGCTCCGCCGCGAGTTCAGCTGCCGGAACCGATTCGGCGGCATCCCGGTCGCCCCGACGAACGCGTCGTAGAAGGAGCTCTGCGAGGTGAACCCGGCCTCGGCCGCCACATCCGCCACCGTCGCAGTCGTGGTGATCAGTCGGCGTTGTGCCTCGGCGATGCGGATCGCCGTCAGGTAGGCGCGGATCGAGACGCCGAACGCTCGGGAGAACACCGCGGTGGCGTAGTTCGGGTGCAGATGCGCCGCAGCCGCCACATCCGCCACCCGCACCGGGCCGGCGAAATTGTCAGCCAGCCACGCTGCCATCACCGCGCCCCGGCCGATGGCGGCACCCGCCGACGTCTGCGGGCCGTCCGGGCCGACGGCGGCAGCGGCGAGTGCGAAACGACACGCGAACGCCTCGACCTCGAGTCTCGCGGCGATCGCCGTGAGGTGCGGATCGATCCTTCCGGCGGCGGGTCCGAGATCGTGCTGCCACCGGGACAGGTCCCAGCCCCGAGACCAGTCCGTGTCGGCGAGGAGCACACGCCCGGCGAGCAGGGTCGAGGTCACGTCCTTCGGTACCGGCCAGCTGACGAACGTGGGGAGCGGCACCGTCAGCCAGGTGACCTCGGACGAGACATCCGTCTCCACCAGCTGGTGCGGTGCACCCGCCCAGAAGGCGGCGATGCTGCCGGCCGGCACCGTCACGGTCTGCCCGCCGATGAGGTAGGTCAGGGGCGAGGGAGAGAGGTTGATCTCGATGTCATTGTGCTGATGAGCCGACGACATCAGCGCTGCCGCATCGCGCCAGCAGGAGAACCCATAGGACGCGGCAGAAACCGGCATGGTGTGATTTCCGGAACTTGTCGAGTGATGAGCGGAGGAATTCCGCTTGTCAGCTTATTAGCGTCGGATCACCACCTACGTTCGACGATTTGGAGAACTCATGACCACCGCAGTCCACGCAGGTCCGCACCACCTCACGGCGGAACAAGTCGACCAGTTCGATCGAGACGGCTATCTGATCTTGAAGAACTGGATCCCGACGGATCTGCTCGACCGTCTGCAGGATGCGGCGGAACGCTGGATCGACCGCGGGCGCTCCAGCGATGCATCCGATCCCCGAGCCGGCGACTACCTGTGGGCCGATCGCGGCGGACGGCGCACCATGTTCCGCGTCGACTACCTCCATGACAAGGATGAGGGGGCGTCGCTCGAGCTGCTCGGCTCCCCGGAGATGCTCGGCATCGCCGAGAGCCTGGCCGGGCGCAACTTCGTGCCGACCTACGAGTCGCTGGTGTTCAAGGACGAGGGCGACGGAGCGGCGATCGAGTGGCACCAGGACGCCGTGCACCCTCGCACCCATCGGATCTTCAACGTGGACGTCTACCTCGACGCCGCCCGCCCGGGTCAGGGCTCGCTGCGGGTCGCCCCCGGATCGCAGTCCAGCCCCGTGGATGTCTGCCAACTCACCGAGGAGTACGGCTGGGACGCGCCGGGAGTAGTGCAGACCTCGCTCGAACCCGGTGACGTGCTTGTGCACGACGTGATGGTCGTGCACGGGTCGGAGCCGGTCGAGGGCAACTCGCTACGCCGCACCATCTACTACGAATTCCGCGCGGCGGAGCAGATCCTGGCCGAGGGCCCGTGGGACGCGGAGTGGATCGACAGGCGGATGCGGCTGGTCGCTCTGGGCCTCGACGAGCATGCCGCGCATCATCCGGAGAACCACCGGTTCCGCTGGGACGCCGACGACCCCCTGCGCCCGGCGACCTCGGTAGATCGCGAGGCGGAGCTGCGCATCGCGCATCTCGTGCACACGTCCGGGTCGTACTGCAGCGCAGGCTCGGTCGCGATGTAGGGCCGGTCGCCGTGCTGGGGTCAATCGCGGATGTAGCGGTCAGTGGCCGTACGCGGTCAGTCGCCGTACGCGCCCACGAGGCGCACCGCGCCGCCGTCGACGCCCTTCGCGCCCTGCACCCAGCCCCCCGCGTCCGTCACCGGGTGCTGGTCCGGCCGCGTCACGACGCCCACCTGCCAGGTGCGGATCCCGTCGGCGGTCAGCTCGGCGGTGACGGCATCCGCGCAGGCGGCGGCGACCACGGCGAACATTCCGATACCGAGATTCCAGGTGTCCTCGACCCCCTCCAGGTGCACCCCACCCCAGTTGGCGAGCACGCGGAAGACGGATTGCGGCGACCAGGTAGCGCGGTCCACCTCGACGCGCGATTCCTTCGGTAGCACGCGGGCGAGGTTGGCGGCGATGCCGCCCCCGGTCACGTGACTGAGGGCGTGCACAGCATCCGGATGCGCCGCGAGCACCCGCATGAGCGGCGAGGTGTAGAGCCGCGTCGGCTCGAGCAGCACCTCCCCGACCATGCCGCCGAGGTCATCCGACCGGTCCCCGAAGCCGACGTTCGCACGCCGGAGGATGGCCCGCACCAGCGAGTACCCGTTGCTGTGGAACCCGGATGACGCCAGAGCGAGCACGACGTCGCCGTCGGTGACCCGGTGCGCGCCGAGCGCGGCATCCGCCTCGACCGCCCCGACCGCCGCGCCTGCGACGTCGTACTCTTCCGGCCCGAGAAGTCCTGGGTGCTCCGCGGTCTCGCCGCCGACGAGGGCGGTGCCGGTCTCCGCGCATCCGCTAGCGATACCCGAGACGATGGCGGCGATCCGCTCCGGAACCACCGCACCGCACGCGATGTAGTCCGTCATGAACAGCGGGGTCGCGCCGACGACGACGATGTCGTCGACCACCATCCCCACGAGGTCGATGCCGATGGTGTCGTGCTTGTCGATCGCCTGCGCGATGGCGACCTTGGTGCCGACCCCGTCGGTGGAGGTGGCGAGCAGCGGCCGCTCGAAGGCCTTGAGGAACGAGACGTCGAATAGCCCGGCGAAGCCGCCGACTCCGCCGACCACTCGCGGGCCGTGAGTGCGGGACACCGCCGCCCGCATCAGCTCGACCGCGCGATCGCCGGCATCCGTATCGACGCCCGCGTCCCGGTAACTGAGGCCCGGCTGGTCGGTTCGCGCGTCGGTCACGGGCACCAGCGTATCCGCGCTCGAACCCGCGCCGTCGCCGCCATGTGGGACACTTGACCCGGCCCGCTCGGACCGAACCCCCCACTCTTGGAGCATCCGCCTCAGCATGTGCGGCATCGTCGGCATCGTGTCCTCAGAACCGGCCAACCAGCTGGTCTACGACAGCCTCCTCCTTCTCCAGCATCGCGGGCAGGACTCCACGGGCATCGCCACCGCCGACGGGCGCCGCTTCCACATGGTGAAGGCGCGAGGCCAGGTGCGAGAGGCGTTCCGCACCCGCGACATGCGCTCCCTCCCGGGGACCATGGGTCTGGGGCACGTGCGGTACACCACCCGCGGATCCGCTGCGCGGGAGGAGGAGGCGCAGCCCTTCTACGTGAACGCGCCCTACGGCATCGTGCTCGTGCACAACGGCAACTTGACCAACACGCGGGAGCTCACGCAGGAGCTCTTCGAGATCGACCGGCGTCACCTCAACACCACCTCCGAC
>CAXTLO010000130.1:0-7835 GCA_964244965.1 uncultured Marisediminicola sp. | reverse complement strand
GAGAGCGGAAGTTGTTTGCTGTGGCAACTGAAGCGGAATGTGATTGCAGGACACTCTTGGTGCAAGGGAGAGGGTCGGCTTCTTGCCTCTGAAGCCGGCCCTCAATCACGTTCGGGGTGCCGCGGGAGCCCGCGATGCAAGGGGCACTGGGATGTCAGCCGCGGCTCGTAGAGTTGGTCCGTGCTGAGGACCAAGCCGTGAGCAACAAGCGCATAGCCGTAGATGCGTGGGAGTCTCTCTTCCGCGCCCAGGTATCGGTGATGCGTCACCTGCAGACCGATTTCCCGAGCGGCGAGCTGTCGCTCAATGAGTACGACGTGCTGTTCAACCTCTCCCGACAGCCCGAACGGCAGATGCGCATCCGCGACCTGAACCGGCGCCTCCTGCTCACTCAGCCGAGCGTCAGTCGCCTGATCGACCGGCTGGTGGCGCGGCGGCTGGTGTCGAAGTGCAGCGCCCCGGGCGATGCGCGCGGCATCATCGTGCAGCTCACCGACGACGGCTTCACCCTGTTCCGTCGTGTCGCGCTCGAGCACATGAAATCCATCGAGGCGCGAGTGGGCTCGGCGCTGACCGAAGACGAGCTCTCGCAATTGCTGACGCTCACCGACAAGCTCCGATCGGCGGGCGGATGATGCGGGCATGACGTCGACCGAGAGCGCCGTTGCATCCGGCCCCACGCTTGTCTGGCTTCGCGATGACCTCAGAATCGCCGACAACCCAGCGCTGCACCAGGCGACCCATCACGACGGTCCCACGATCGTCGTCTACCTGCTCGACGAGGTGAGCGACGGCATCCGCCCGCTCGGCGGGGCCGCGAAGTGGTGGCTGCACCACAGCCTCACCGCCCTCGCCGCCGACCTCGAGAAACGCGGCGGTGCGCTCGTGCTCCGGCGCGGTGCCGCCGAGGTCGAGATTCCCGCGCTCGTCGAGGAGACCGGGGCGAGCTCGGTGTACTGGAACCGCCGCTACGGCGCTGCCCGCAACATCGACGCCGCGCTGAAGACGCGGTTACGCGATGCCGGTATTCACGTGCAGAGCTTCCACGCGAACCTGCTGAACGAGCCGTGGACGGTGCAGACCTCCGACGGCCGCCCGTTCCGCGTATTCACCCCCTTTTGGAATGCGTCCAAGGCGAAGGGCGAACCACGTGAGCCACTGCCGGCGCCCGACAGCATCCGGTCCGGCGATCCGACGAGGAGCGACGGGCTCGACGACTGGGAGCTGCTGCCGACGCATCCCGATTGGGCGGGAGGGCTGCGCGAACGGTGGGAGCCGGGCGAGGCACCCGCCGCTCGATTGCTCGAGTATTTCGCCGAGAACGTACTCGAACGGTACGACCGGCGTGATGAACCGCTGCCGAAGACCACGTCCGACCTCAGCCCGCACCTCAAGTGGGGCGAGATCAGCCCATTCCAGGTCTGGCACCGGATGAAGGGCGAACTCGCTCCCGCTGCGCGCAAGAACGCCGCGAAGTTCCTCACCGAACTCGGCTGGCGCGAGTTCAACTGGAACATCCTGTACCACGCCCCCGATCTCCACGAGAATAATTTCCGCTCCGAATTCGACGCATTCCCGTGGGCGTCTCCCGACCGACCGGAGCTGACGGCATGGAAGCAGGGACGCACGGGCATCCCGCTCGTCGACGCAGGAATGCGCGAGCTCTGGCAGACCGGGTACATGCACAACCGCATGCGTATGGTGACAGCGAGCTTCCTGATCAAGAACCTGCTGATCGACTGGCGAGTGGGCGAACGCTGGTTCTGGGACACCCTCGTCGACGCCGACGAAGCGAACAATCCGGGCAACTGGCAGTGGGTCGCTGGCTCGGGAGCGGATGCAGCGCCCTACTTCCGCATCTTCAACCCGCTACTGCAAGCCGACAAGTTCGACAAGGGTCGCGCCTACCAGTTGTACTGGGTACCGGAGGTCGATGACCCCGAGTACCCCGACCCCGTGGTCGACCTGAAGGCATCCAGGCAGGACGCCCTCGACGCCTACGAAGAGGTCAAACGGGCGGTCGCCCGCCGCTGACCGCGACCGCTTCCGCCGCGAGGCGCACTCCCGCCTCGCCTGCGGCGAAGGGGTCGCGCGTCTCGAGCCACTCGTGCAGGAACCCGGCGCAGAACGCATCGCCCGCGCCGGTCGGGTCGAGAACGGATGTCTGCACCGCCGCGACCGGCCGAACCGCCTCATCCGCTGCCACGAGCACACCTTGCGCGCCCCGAGTCAGCGCGACGACCGGGAACCGCTCACGGAGCACGCGGAGCATGGCGTGCGGATCTGACTCGCCGGTGAGCACCCGCGCCTCATCGATGCTCGGGAACAGCACGGTCGCGCCGTCGATCGCGTCCATGAACCGGGCCGGGCCGTGGTCCGCGATGTACCCTGCCGACGCCGGATCCACTGAGACCGTCACGCCGCTACCCAGAGCGCGGTCGAGGAGGTCGCGGAGTGCGAGCGGGGCCGGTGCGTCCACGACGCTGTACCCGGTGAGGTGGAGGACCGATGCGGCATCCAGTAGCGCGTCGGTCACCTGATCAGGATGCAGCGCCGAGTTCGCACCGCGCTCGGTGAACATCGTGCGGGTCTCCCCATCCACCACGATGACGATCGTGCCGGTCGGGAGAAGGTCCTGCCCCTCGAGGTGGACACGCACGCCGTGCTGGGCGAGCGCGGCGGTGTGCCGGGCGACATCGGCGTGCGCCACCGAGCCGACGAAGTCCACGGAGGCCCCCCGAGCGGCGAGCCAAGCCGCGGTATTGGATGCCGAACCGCCCGGGAGGGAGCGGATCGTCGCCGGGGTGTCCGTGTCGATCCGCACCGGCCCGAGCGGACGGGCGATGACGTCATCGATCACGTCGCCGAAGACGACGACGCGGCCGCCGGTCATCTCAGCTGCCCAGTGCGGACCATGCCACGGCGATCTCCGCCGCGACCCGCACGTTGTTGCGGGCGAGGTCGAGGTTCACGTCGAGGCTCCGCCCGCCCGACGCGTCGACGATGAAGCCGAGCAGGAACGGCGTCACCGCCTTTCCGCGCACTCCAGCGGACGCGGCCGCGGCGAAGGCCTCCTCGAGCACCCGGTCGTGTTCGGCCGGATCCCACTGCTGATCCGCGGGGATGGGATTGGCGACCACGATGCCCTGACCGTGGCCGAGTCGATCCTGGGCACGCATGACGGCGGCGACCTCGGCCGCCGTGCCGACGGACCAGTCGAGCCGGTGCCCCGAATCACGCAGCCAGAAGCTCGGGAACGTCTCAGTGCCGTATCCGATCACCGGCACGCTGAGGGTCTCCAGCCGTTCCAGCGTGGCGGCGATGTCGAGCACAGACTTCACGCCCGCGCTGACCACGGTGATCGGCGTCACCGCGAGGGTGGACAGGTCCGCGGATTCATCGAACGTGCTGGCGGCGCCGCGATGCACCCCGCCGAGTCCGCCGGTGGCGAAGACGCGGATGCCGGCGAGCGCCGCCAGATGCGCCGTCGCAGCCACGGTCGTCGCGCCCGACGCTCCGCGCGCAGCCAGGATCGGCAGGTCGCGCACGCTCGCCTTCGCGAGCTCCTCCTCAGCGATACGGCGGATGCCGTCCGCGTCCAGACCGATGCACGGAACACCGTCCAGCACCGCGATGGTCGCCGGCGTGACATCCGCGTCCCGCAGAATCCGCTCGAACTCCTGGGCGGCCTCCCGATTACGCGGCCGGGGCAGGCCGTGGGAGATGATCGTCGACTCGAGGGCGACGACCGGGCGGCCCTCGGCGAGCGCGGCGGCGACGGGGGCGGCGATGCGAAGTGATTGGGTCATGACCGATTCAACCTAGCGCCGCGGGCTCGCCGCTGCCGTCGCGAGCGCCCCGGTCATGCCAGGATTCGGACGCCGCGCCGACACACCGGGCTGAACGCAACGTGAGCGACGCGGCATCCGCCCATTCCCGAATCCCGGTCGGAGGAGACGCCTCTGGTGGGGAACCAATCCGGCTCGCGGACCGCTCCGGAGATCTTAGTGAGAGGGAAACAAACCCGAACACAGGTCGAAGCAGCGTCTTGACGTCCATCCAGGTGTCGCTTCGGTCTGGGTTACTGCCCTGGTGAGAAGCGACCGGATCCAGCACCGCGACCTTCCTAACCAGCATCGGGGCAGTCACCATCCGGAGGTGGAACCCGAACCTTCCGGCACGAAGGCTCCGACGCACGCGTCGGAGCCTTCGTCGTCTCGAGGCCGGTCGCGGTGCGGGCCCCGGGTGCAGAGAACTTAGGCTGGGCGAGTGGCCGATGACTCGCGCAGATCCGTGCTTCCGTCCACTCGTGCCCTCATGCTCGCAGCAGCTCTGGCATACCTGGCGAACTGCCTGCTCGGCTCCCTCGTCGCCGCCGGCGCAGTAGACACGCGTCGCTACCGGTGGGTGCACCATGCGATGTTCGTCGTGACGGCGACCTCGACCGCGAGCGCGGTCCTCCTCGGTACGGTACGCCGATCGGGATCGGCCGCCCTGCTTGCGCCAGCCCTCATCCCACTCGCCCGCATCCCGTACGCCGGCCGGCGGCGGCACACCGCTGTCGCGATGAGCGCGGCGCCCTGGTACACGCTGGCGCTCGCCGCCGCAGTGAGGAGTTGACGATGGACCTGCTCGACGCAATCCGCCGACGCCGCACCACGAACGGTCCGCTGCTGCCTGATCCGGTATCCGTCGAGCACCAGCGCCTCCTGATGGAGGTCGCCGGTCGCGCGCCGAGCCAGCTCAACAGCCAGCCCTGGCGATTCGTGCTCATCGAGAGCAGCCAGACCATCGACGCGATCGCCGACATCAGCGGAGAGAGCATGACGACGGCGATGTCGAACGGCACCTTCTTCGAGCGGTACAAGCCGTACTTCCGGTTCAGCGAGGCGGAGATGGAGCGCACCCGCAGCGGGATGCTCTTCGACAAGCTGCCCGCCGCGCTGCGCCCGTTCACCTCCCAGGCGTTCACCCGCCGCGGGCAGAAGGTGATCAACTCGCTGCGCATCCCGCAGACCCTCGGCGCCGACAACCGCAAGCTCGTGGCCGGCTCCCCCCTGCTGCTCGGTGTGATGCTCGATCGCTCGGAGTATCGGCCGGGCGAGCTGTCGTCGTTCTACTCGCTGTTCAGCATGGGTGCCGCGATGGAGAACGTGTGGCTGACGACCACCGAGCTCGGCATGGGCATCCAGTTCGTCTCGTTCCCCATGGAGGTCCCCGGTAACTGGGAGCGCATCGAGCAGCTGCTGCACGTGCCCGACGACCTCGAGCTGATGGCGGTCTACCGTCTCGGCTACGTGCCCGAGAACCAGCGTCGCCCTACCATCGACTGGACCAGTTCGCAGCGCAAGCTCCCCTCGCAATACGTCTACCGGGAAACCTGCGAGACCCCGCAGGAAGGGTGGGATACGGCATAGCTCCGAGCCCGGTGTGTCGCGATCGCGTCGACCGCACGCTGCATGATCAGCGCGTGCCGGACGGACCCAGCCCGTGCTGGTACGCCCAGATCACCGTCTGCAGCCGGTCGCGCACGCCGATCTTGCTCATCACGTGCCCCAGGTGCGACTTCACGGTGGTCGTCTCGATGAACATCTCCTGAGCGATCTCCGCGTTGGATCGCCCGAGCGCCAGGCGCTGCACGATCTCCGATTCCCGTGCCGTCAGCACCTCGGCCGCATTCGACGACGTCTTCGCCGGTGAGGTGCGGCGCGCGAACTCGGCGATCACTCGCCGCGTGACGGCCTGGTCGATGAGCCCGTCGCCCGCGGCCAGGCGCCGGATGGCGTCGATCAGGTCGTCGGGCTCCGCATCCTTCAGGATGAAGCCGCTCGCACCTGCCTCGAGCGCACCGAACACGTACTCGTCGAGATCGAACGTGGTCACGATCAGTACGGCCGGCGCGGTGATTCCCGGCTCGCTCATGATCGCGCGGGTGGCGGTCAAGCCGTCGCCTCCGGGCATCCGCACGTCCATGCACACCACGTCGGGCCGGGCGCGGCGCACCAACTCGACGGCCTCGGGTCCGGTGGATGCGTCCCCGACGACCTCGAGGTCGTCAGCGCTCTCGAGGATGACGCGGAAGCCCGCCCGCACCACTGCCTGATCGTCGACCAGAGCGACGCGGATCATCGAGCCTCCTCACCCTCACGCAGCGGAAGCACCAGAGACACTCCCCACCCGCCGGACGGCGTCGGGCCCGCCTCGAGCTCGCCGCCGATGAGGTCGGCGCGTTCGCGCATGCCGAGCAGACCGAGGCCGTCTCGCTGCGCCTTCGGGGCGGATGTCGCGGGGGCGTCGTTCGCGACCGTCACCGTGAGTGCGGTGGGATCCCACGACAGGGAGACGTGCGTGGGAGCGCCGGGTGCGTGTTGGCGCACATTCGACAGCGCCTCCTGCACCACCCGGTAGACCGCGACATCGGCGAGCGGCGGCAGCGGAACGGCGACGCCCTCGACTACGAGGTCCACCCGGTCACCGGCCGAGCGCGACTCGTCGACGAGTTCGCCGAGCAACTCGACGCCGGGCACCGGGCCGCCCCGATCGGCGAGCCCGCCGGAGTCGTCGCCACGGGCGCGCTCGCGGAGCATGCCGACCGCAGTTCGCAGGTTCGTCAGCGTCTCCTTGCCCTGAGACCGCAGCGCTCGGGTCGCGGTCTTGGCCGCCTCCGGGTCGTGATCGATGAGCCGCTCCACCGCCGAGGCCTGTACCACCATGCCCGACAGGTGGTGAGCGGCGACGTCGTGAAGCTCTCTGGCCATCCTCGAGCGCTCGTCCGACACGGCCCGGTCGGCTCGATCACGCTGCTCGCGCGCGATGGCGAGAGCTCGTGCGGCGGAGAGATCGGCGGTTTGCTGCCGGGCCGTGACGAAAGCACCGAGCAGGAGCAGAGCGAGATAGTTGAGCACAGTACTCAAGGCGTACTCGACGAGTCCCCCGGCGGTCATGATCGGTTCCGGCCCGAGTACCGCCACTGCCGCCACTCCCGCGGTCTCGCCGATTATCACGGCGATCAGAACGAGTACCGCGGGCCGGATCGGCAGCATGGCGCCGACGGTGAAGACGGCGACGAAGACCGCGAGACCTCTGACACCCGCACCGGGAGGGATGGCCGCGAAGACGACGATCTGCAACGCCGCGATGATCGCGAAGCACGCCACGGGATTGGCACGGCGAGCGAGGACGACCGCGGCTTGGAGGATGACGACGGCGATCGCAATCTCCACGCCGCCCGCGCCGAGAGTCACGCCGTCGAGCTCGCGGAGGGAGACGCTCGCGACCAGCACGAGTACCGCCGACGCGACGGCGCAACCGAGGGCGATCAGCGCATCACGCCGATCGATATGGAAGGTCGTGCGTTCTGGCACGGCGGCCGCCTCTCGATTCGTCACAGCCCAGCATCTCGCGAGCACCGGGGCTGCGGCATCCTACGGAGGTCGGAGACCGACCTCGCACCTCCGCTCGGGGCGAGGGCACCTGCGCCCGATGCCCGGAGGTGGCGATGGCGGAAGGCTCGTATCCATGACAACTTTCGCTCGGACACAGTCCCCGCCTCCTGTTTTAGAACCCGCCAGACCCGGTCGGCGCCGGTTCAGTGCACTCATGGCGGGCGCGGTGGCGATTCTCGTGCTCGCGGGATGCGCGGCGCCCGCCGCATCCGTTGCCCCTCCGGTCATCGCACCGGCCGCCGGGGCCGACCCGAGCGTGGCGGCCGGTCCGCTCACGAAGGCCGACGCGGACGCCTGGCTCGACGGCCTGCTCCCCGCGGGTATCGATCAAGCGAGCATCGCCGGGGCCGCCGTCTCGATCGTGCAGGACGGCGAGATCCTCACCGCTCG